>OMUH01000124.1 GCA_900314195.1 uncultured Prevotella sp. | reverse complement strand
CAAAAGTGAACGGATATCCCCGTTTTTGGTGGGTGGATATCCTCCGTTTTCACCAGCCGTTGGTTTTGGGAAAAGAATGGAAATTTGCATGCAGAAAAGAATGATAATACAAAAACTATGGCGGAGTTCCTTGGCACAAGTCAAAAAAACGCATTGGAAATTTTGCAAAGAAACAAAATCAGTACGGGTAAAGGGGGGACGGATTAAATTTAACAATCTTTCCAAACTTTCATTAGACAAGAATTTTTTATACGTTATGAATGCGGATAAAAGTGGTATTGTTCTTGAAGATAACATTGGGCTAGCTTTAGCTACAAGCCCTTACTCAGGTAGTAAGGCTGGTGCAGGTCCGCATCATAACACACTTGCTGTCATGCATTATTATTTTGGAAAAGGTGAATCTGCTGATGTTGGTGATTATGCAACAGCTCTATTGATGAATACTCAAAGATTTAGAGAAAATCTGAATGCTGCAACAACTCAGAAAAAGGGAAATGATAAAATAACATTTTCTGTAAATATGACAACAGAAGTTTTCCATATAGGCAAAACACCTGTAACTTACAGAATATTCCCCGGTAGCGAGACAAGCCGTGTGGAATTCTATTTGTATCAATATAAAAATGGGAAAATGGATTCTTTCAGTGACCCTTTGGATATAGGAAGAGAAATAGGAGGCACTCCTTATGATTATAAACTAAGAACTATTACGTACTTTTTTAGGCCTGTAAGATGAGAAGAGCAGCTTATTTTATAGGTATAACGATTGTGGTATCATGCCTTTTAGTAATGCATGATTACCATAATTATTTTCATGGCGAGAGTTTTATTAACTACAAAAGTTTACCGCTGAATTTAAGCCCGTTCTATTTTAAAAGCTATGTTAAGGAAAGTGGGAAAATTAATAATATAAGGTATTTTTGTTTTACCTATAATGATTATGGTGAGTTCATTGGATATGGTTCTGAAATACCAACTAATTCAAATAACTCACAGTTTGTAATTCAAAATATTGTTAGTTACTACTATAACTCGAATGATATTTTAATTCAATGCATTGACACAGATGGCAATATGCATTGGATTAAACCTTTTCATTCTAGAAATCAGCTGTATTTTAACGAAGTGACAGGAATAGAGAATTTTGACTTACTAAAATATAAATATGTAAAAATATCTAAGTAGTGTCCACTGAATTAATAAAGGTGCATGGCCAGCCCGCTATAATGTGCATGAAGACCGTGCACAAGTTTATCAGCGACAAAATAAACAGCCTTGGAGACTTCAATGTCCGCCCGGACGGAATATAGATAGACCTTGACAGCAAGCTGTATTACAAGCAGTATGACATTGACTACAAGGTACATGGAAATAGCAAGTCCGAAAAGGCAGCAAGCAAGATGCGCCTGAACCTGTTCTTCAATCCCTCGTGGAGAAGTGAGGGGCAAATCAACATAGACATGAAAGTCGAAAGGCAGAGAATCTGTCTTCAGCAGATGCTTGACGGCAAGGAAGAGACACCTGACGATGAGACTCTCAAATGGGACTTCTGCATGTTCGACATAAAACTGGAAAAAAAAGACATGTCGTGTCGTTTGAGAAGAACGAGAAGAAATACAACGGCTCACTCAGACTTTTAGGCTTTGTCGCCATTGTAACGCTCGGGCTGGATCAGACGGCATTGCAAGCTCTGGCTCACTACAAATTGAGAGACGAGCAGGAAAAGTACTTCCAGCAGATGAAGACGGAGATGTGCTCTGACAGACAAAGGAATTGGAGTGAGGATGGTAAGGCCGGCAGGCTGTTCGTCTTGTTCGTCGGACTGGTCATCGGATCATATATCAGACATATCTGGAAGACAACTGGCCTTCACAGCATGTTTGCCTCTTCGCTGGACATGCTTGACGAGATGAGGAACATAAAATGTATCGAACGGCAGGGGCATGCCACCAAGATAACACCTTTTGTCGGGAAGCAGGTAGAGATTGCAAAGGCTTTTGGGCTTGACATCCCAGTCGGGTGTGAACCGGGATACAAGTCGAAAAAGGTAGGGAGAAAAAGAGGAAGACCTAAGAAAAACGAGTCTTAGAAGGTTATCGCTACAAATTAATTGAAAACTCAGATTGTAATAGTTGAGGAAGCTTACCCCGATAGCAGCTGCAATATCTTTTTGGGACATATTCTTTTGCAGCATCAAATAAATTGCGTATCTTTTTTCTGAAATCAAATGTTTGTACATGCAATGCAAATATAGTTGATTTTAGGGAGAACGCGTTCTCCCTTTTTGTTTTTTTGCATGCTATTCTTCCTTTCCAGGCAAGTCTGCTTATGGAGACTTATAGTTTCATATTCACATGGTGTTTTCTGTATAGAATATTATAGCTAAATCAGCCCACTAAATTGCACTTCTATGTTGAGCTTGCCTACTTTTCAACTGTTTTGTAGGTTTTGACGGTCATTGCGCCGCAGATTCCCTTGACGATGTAAGTTCCCGGTCTCAGTCCCTTTGTCGTCTTTCCGTCGGCCACCTTCATTCCGGCCAGGTTGTACACCTCATAGCGTGTCGGCTTCAGGGCCTTATGCTTTGTGCTGATGCCCGTTTCCGTCGGCGGGAGATAGAAGTTGAACGTGCGTGTGTACTGTCCGGCATTGTCGGCATCGGTTGCTTTCACCTCAGCTGCGGCCAGCGGCATAGCCCCTCCTGTGCTCCTGTCGAAGTCGAAGACCCCGTTTCCTTTGTCGGCATATCTCACACTGCCCTCCGTCCTGATGTTGAAAGAAGGCTTGTTGTTGTATCCGCGGAAGTATTCCTTCATGTCTATGGTGACTGTCCCGTGCTCGTTGATTGTGAAGTGGGGGCAAGCCATCCAGTTGAGATAATCCTCTAAATTAGTGTAACCGTCGCCGTCGTCGTCGCCGTTGTTGTCGGCAGTTGCCGGATCTGTGCCCACAGCCGTCTCCCACCAGTTCGGCATTCCGTCGCCGTCGTCGTCATAGCCGTCGGGGCGGTGCTCCTCGGCGAGTCCGAGACCGTCGAAGCCCTCACATCCCTTGTCCTCCTCCGAGTCGATGAGTCCCGGTTTACCACTGCGGCTGCCCTTTGTCGACACCGTCCCGCTTATCGTCTCGCTGACCATCCTCTTGTCGTGATTGGTCATGAACGGCTCATTGGCACCCACATCGGAGAGCACATTCTTATATGCGGCGAGCGCTGTCTCGACCGTGCCCTGACTGTCGAAGAACGGCTCCGCGACGAACGGCAGCCATGTAAGCTTCTGTCCGTGAGATAGTTCGTAGTCATACGTGTTGCCATCCTTGTCGGTGGTGAGTGCTCCGTTGCCCTTGGCCTGACGGATGTTTCCTTTGACATACGCGCTCTGAGTACCCTTTCCGGTACCCTCGAGTTGCAGTCGGAGAAGCTTCTTCTGTGTCGTTGCCGGCCCCATCTTGTAGTAGTTGCCCACGAAGTTTATCTCGTGCGACCCACCGTCGGCAGCTCGTCCGCCCCAGTTGTATACCACATTATTATATATGTCGTGGTGTCCGTCGTAGCTGCCCGCCGCGTCGAGTCCTCCGCTGATGCTCCAGTTGCGTCCCTCGTTGTGTGCCAGTAGATTATGATGATACGAGCCTACCGACAGTGTCGACAGCATCTCGCCTCCGCCGATGGTCGCTGCGAAACCGTGGCACTTGCCCGCCTCATAATTTGGGTGGCCGGCCTCGTTGAGTGCTTCCGATATAAGGGTGCGCTGGAGTGTCACGTTCTGCGCGCTGCGCGATGAGAACGCCTCGTCGATGGTCCACGAAATGGAACAGTGGTCCATGATGGAGAAGTTGTTTCCCGCCATTCCCATGCCGTCGATACCGTCGACTGTTGTCTCGTACGACGTGCCGACGTCACTGCCGTAGCTCTCGCCGTTGCGTGTGCCGGGAATGACTCCGTTGACGAGTTTCTTGTGTCCGAGGCCCATGCGCATGAACCTTGTCTGCCCGTCGCTGGCCATGCCGAAGGGACATGTGGCGAGCATGATGCCCTTGCCAGGTGCTGTCTGCCCCGCTATAGTCACATATTTGTCGGCGCAAGTCAGCCTGCTCTTCAGATGGATTATGCCGCCCACGTCGAAGACGATTGTCCTCGGCCCGCTCACCTTCTTTATTCCGTATCGCAGCGAACCCTCGACGGGATTGTCGTCGTCGCCGTTGTCGGCGAGGGTAGTGACGTGATAGACCACACCGCCGCGCCCGCCGATGGCCCAGCGGCCGTAGCCCTCGGCTCCGGGGAACGCCAGATGGCGCGGACGGAACGTCCATGTTGCACCTGTATATGTATTGCCGTCGATTTCCTCGTCGACGCGCCAGAAGTATGTCTGCTTATGACTCAGACCATCGATGGTGTATTGCGGTTCCGTCGTCGTGGCAATCTCGCTCATCGCCGAGGCCTCGGTGCCGAAGAAGATGTGATGGCGTGTGGCCCCGTTGGCCGCCGTCCACGACAGCGTCGCGCGCCCCGTGTCGGCATCGAAGTGATAATCCTTGTCGGCCGGCGACGGTGTCTGCGCCATCAGTCTCGTGTTGACCTCATCGATGACGATGCCGTTCAGATAGACATTCGTGGCCCCGTAAGTCTGCCCGCTGACGGGAACACTCTTGTAGGTGATAACGACATCGGCGCCCTCGGCGGCGTCAACGCTGATGTAGCTCATGCCCGCGTCGGCGGCAGCCTGCGCGTTTGCCGACTGAGCCACACCCGTCTCCACCTGCCGTCCGTCCACACTCACGTCGATGGGAGCAAGATTCTTGTAGCCGTTGACACCGTTGTGGTAGGCCTGGATGCTGTGGCGGCCGGCACTGAGTCCCTTGATAGTCAGCTTCACAGCCACACTCTTGTCGGTAAGGATAGGCGTGTTGCCGTCGTCGGCGGCGATGAAAGCGGCCACACCGTCGCCGAGAAGCTTCAGTTTGGCTTTCCCCGACTTGACGTCAGCCTTGCTCCATTGCGGCCGCAACATATTGGCACCGCCAGCAGCCTCGATGGTGAACGTAATGCCGTCGACAGTCTTCGTGTCGGCAGCTCCGGCCACTGCCCACCCGGTGTAGCCGTCCTCGGTGACCTCTGACGGTTGGCGCCCGGCCATGTCGAAGTCGATTTTCTGAGCCTGAACAGTGGCAGTAGCCATCAGCAGACTGCTAAGGAATAGGATTCTCTTCATGCTATACTACTTTTTTATTAATCAGACGATTATCCCGCTGTTTTGTAACTATATAACACTAAAACCTGCGTTCTCATGCTCGTTTTCTTTCTTAAAAACAACAAGGAATCAATCGTTTGCGCGTCATGTGCGCCTAAGACAAAATTCCCTACTTCTGTCCGAAACAAAAAACGGGCATTGGATACGTGTTCCAATGCCCTTGTAATATTGTCCGGCCGTGGCCGCAGCAAAGAATCCGTCACCCACATCTGCGGGATGACCCTGCCGGCCTTAGCGGACCGGTGAAATCGTTATTTCTGAACGAACTTCTTGCCGTTCTGGATGATGACACCCTTATACGACTTCGTTACCTTCTGTCCTGCGAGATTGTAGACTGGAGCGTCGGCAGCGGCCGTTGTTGTGGTGCTGACCTCGCTGATACCAGTCGTTCCTGTGCTGAGCTCGTAGCCCTGGAAACCAAACTGCCAGTTGCTTCCGAAGAGCATGTAGGTCTTGTTGGCCTCTACGTTCCATACGAGATAGCCCACCTTGCGCTGGTTGGCAATCTCGACGACCTTCTCCTCGCCATTGTCGTCGAATGTTCCTGTGTGAAACTGACCGGCGAAACAGTAGTCGGTGATAGGCATCGGATTCTCATATATCATGTTGCCGGCAGCGTCCTTGACGTTCTGCACCCATCCCTCAGCATGGTAATCGGTAGCCGGGTCGAGGGCTTTTCCGGTGGCCTTGTCGACGATGTAGAGTTTGCGGCCGCCGCCTTTGTTGGCCCAGAAGCCCACCTTCATCTTTCCTGCCACCTTGGATGTAATCTCGACGAAGAAACCCTGGGTAGGCACACCCTTCGAACCGTCCGGAGTGTAGTACTTGTATCCCGTAGTGTTGGTGCCGCCGTTGCCGTCGTCGGCGCCAATCTCCTGCGATTTCACATACCAGTAGCCTGTTGAGACACCGTCTTTCATCTGCTCCTCACCGGCGAACATGGTGTAGGGCACCCCCGTTCCGTGCATGGCGTAGAAGCGTTTGCCTACCTGCGCTCCCGTAGCGTCAACGCTGTCGATGTTTATGTTCTCGGTTTTGTAGGATGCCTCCGAGTAGTTGGGCCATTGCTCCTGTGTGGGGCAGACGGTGGCCCATTCTCCGCCCTTCTCTACTTCAATGGGATTACCGCTCGAAAGGAAGTGGATGGTGACGTTCGAAGTGGGGGTCAGAGTAAGGTCGTTGTTCCATGCGGTACTGGTACCGAACTGTGAGTCGATGTTGCCGTCGGCTGAAACAGCATTCCAACTTTCGGTTTGTGCATTGGCGCTCATAGCCATCAGGGCTACTGCTGCAAGGGTAATAATTCTGTTCATAAGCTTTTTGGGTTTGAATTAGTTATTTTCCTTTATGACGGACCATGGGCGGTGGCGTAATCATGCAATCCGGCTTTTTTGTCATTTGTGGGCCGGCGGCGGTTTTCCGTTGAGTCTCAGACAGTCTTTTGCCGTTTTGTAGTGTTACAAAATTGGCTCCGGTACGTCATTAAAGAAAACGAAATCGCTTAAACTATGAAATCAAAATTATTGCTTACCGCTTATTGCTCGCTGGCCGTTGCCATGACTGCCAATGCGCAATATCCCTCTATAACACCGGAGGCTCAGGCTAAATACGATGCTCTCCAGGCCGAATGGACAGCCCACAGCGACAGTGCCTGGGCCGTGGCGTTCCCAATCGTCAAAGAAGAAGCTATGCACGGACGGCCTTATGTGCCATGGGCGTTCCGCCCCTACGACCTCAAGCAGGCCCAGATCCCGGCCTTCCCGGGCGCTGAGGGCGGCGGCATGTACACCGCCGGAGGCCGTGGCGGTAAGGTCATCGTGGTCAGCAACCTCAACGACAGCGGCCCCGGCTCGTTCCGGTGGGCCTGCGAGCAGGGCGGCGCGCGTATCGTGGTGTTCAACGTCAGTGGTGTGATAATGCTGAAAACGCCAATCATCGTACGCGCACCTTATATTACTATAGCCGGACAGACAGCTCCGGGCGACGGCGTATGCATTGGTGGTGAGAGCTTCCAGGTGAACACCCACGACGTCATTGTGCGCCACATGCGATTCCGCCGCGGCAACACCCATGTGTGGTACCGGGAGGACTCGTTCGGTGGCAACCCCGTGGGAAACATCATGATCGACCACTGCTCGTGTGAGTGGGGACTCGACGAGAACATCTCTTTCTATCGGCATATGTTCTCGTTGGGCGACAAATTCGGTAACAGAAAGGAGCCGACGGTGAATGTGACCATACAGAACACGATCTCGGCGAAGGCTCTCGACACATATAATCATGCTTTCGGCTCGACGGTCGGTGGCGAGAACACAGCGTTCATGCGCAATCTCTGGGCCGACAACACTGGCCGCAACCCGTCGATAGGATGGGGTGGGGTGTTCAACTTCATCAATAATATCGTCTACAACTGGATGCACAGGACGGCCGACGGCGGCGAATACTCCACGATGTCGAACTTCATCAACAACTATTATAAGCCGGGCCCCGTCACTCCTAAGGACCAGCCGGTGGGGTGGAGAATCGTGAAGTCGGAGAGCCGAAGCGGAAAACTCTTCCCTTATCCTCAGTATGGACGCGTATATGCCAATGGAAATATCATGGAAGGCAACGAACGTGTGACGAAGGACAACTGGGACGGGGGCGTGCAGATAGGCGATAAGATCAACGGCTACAACAGTTTCCCTGACACGATAAAGGCACTGATGCGGTCGGATGAGCCGTTCCCGATGCCGTTTGTGACCATTCTGCCCAAGGAGCAGACCTTCGACTACGTCCTCGGACATGTAGGAGCCACTCTGCCTAAGCGGGATATTGTCGACCAGAGGGTCGTCGATGAGGTGCGAACGGGAAAGCCTTACTATGTCGACAAACTGCCGAAGGATAATCCTTACGGCGACACGTGGGGCCTTGCCGACCGCTCGAAGAACGCCGACGGACTATTCAAGTACCGGCGTCTCGGCAACGACTCCTATAAGCTCGGCATTATCACCGACCCGAGGCAGATGGGCGGCTATCCGAAATATAAGGGGAAACCGCGTAAGGACAGCGACGGCGACGGTATGCCCGACGACTGGGAGATTGCCAACGGACTGAACCCGAACGACCCGACGGACGCTAACGGCGACATCAACGGCGATGGCTACACCAATATCGAGAAGTATATCAATGGCATCGATACAAAGAAGAAGGTCGACTGGACTGATTTGAAGAACAACCACGACACTCTCGAGGAGCGTGGCGGCGTGGACTGATGTGCTTGCTGATATGAGAAGAATATTATTGACTATAGCCCTCTGCGCAGGCTGCTTCGTGGCGGCGGCTGCGCAGAATGTGGCTCTCGATAGTGCCGGACGAAGTGCCGAGTATGTCACAACGATTGTAAACAGAAGTCGGAAAATTGTCGGCGCACTTTGCATTACCGACAAAGAGAAGTATGCCAATGTGCTCAACATCGTCTGTAACCGCTACTTCAAGATTAACGATATAGACAGTAAGTTCACTGATCCGACCCAGCGCGACGCCGAACTCTACAAGCATCACTTCGAGTTTGCCGCCGATCTGGCCAACTATCTCGACGACAATCAGATAGAAAAAGTAAAGGACGGAATGACGTTTGGGGTGGTGCCGAAGACCTACCAGGCGCATCTCGAGATGATTCCGACGCTCAAGGACAGTGAAAAACTGCAGATCCTCAACTGGCTCAAGGAGGCCCGCGAGTTCGCCATCGACGCTCCCGATGCCAAATCGAAGCATGCCTGGTTCGGAAAATACAAGGGACGAATCAACAATTGGCTTGCTCGACGTGGCTACGACCTAAAGGCTGAGCGTGAGGCATGGTACAAACGCATCGAGGCTTCGAAACAGAAGAATCAATTGAAAGGAAATAAAAAATAGTCTGAAAAAGGCAAAGTACAAACCTGCTGAACAAAATATGCGAAAGATTCTGTCCTTGTTATTGTTCTGTCTGCTGACGACGGCGTCGTCGGATGCTTATACTGTGCCCTTCGGTTATTCCCAAGTGGGATACAAACAGTCGGCACAGACAATCCCCGATGCCCCGGTAGTGATGTTCGTCGACTGGCAACCGGGTGACCAGAGTGCCCGCATCCAGGCGGCCATCGATGCCGTTGCGCGTCGGAAAGCCGACAGGCGGACGGGGATGAGGGGCGCAATTCTCCTCGGCAAGGGCAGGTTTGAACTCTCCGAACCGTTGCGCCTCAATGCCGACGGCATCGTCATCCGTGGCGTGGGAAGGCAGAAGACGATACTATATAAGAAAGGTGTAGACCGCGGTGCGGTGGTATATATAGAAGGAAAGGGTGGCGTTGTCACCGGCGACAGTATCCCCTTGTCCAGCGTGAAGGTTGGCGACAGGGTGCTGGTGGTGCGTTCTTCGACAAAGCAATGGATTCGACTTCTGGGCTGCGACAACTTCGGCGGTGGCGGCGACCTTGGCTATTGGGGCTGGCATCCGGGCGAGATAGATGTGCAGTGGACCCGGATAGTAACGGGAGTCGGGACGTCTGATGGGCAAAATAGTGGGGCACAGAGAGCAAAAAACGGCGGTTTCATCGAGTTTGACGTACCTCTTACTATGTCGGAGGAGCAGTTGGGGCACGTCCGGCTGATGCGGATAGTGGCCGACGGACGACAGAAGAACTCTGGCATAGAGAACCTGACAATTGACTGTGCTATTGACAACTCGAATCCGAAAGACGAGAATCATGCTTGGGACGGGGTCTATGTGGCTAATGCCACCGACTGTTGGGTGCGCATGGTCGACTTCCATCATCTTGCGGGGTCGGCCGTTGTCGTCCAGCGTTCGGCCTCGCAGGTGACGGTGGAGGATTGCCGGTCGACGCAGCCGGTGTCGGAGACAGGAGGCTATAGGCGCCGTACATTCTATTGTATGGGTGAGCGCTGTCTCTTCCAGCGGCTCTATTCGGAGCATGGCATCCACGACTTCACTGTGGGGTTGTGTGCCGCCGGACCAAATGTTTTCTCCCAATGCGACAGCTATGAGTCGCTTGGCTTCAGCGGTTCCTTAGGACCTTGGTGCACCGGACTGCTCCTCGACTGCGTCAATATCGATGGAAACGACATAAATCTCGGGTTCAGGGGACTTGAGGGATATGGCTCTGGGTGGACTTCGTCGAACGGAACGGCTTATCAGTGTACTGCTTCAGGCATCTTTGCCGACAGTGTTCCCGACGGCAGCGGCAACGTTGTCAGGGGCTGCTGGGGACAGTTCAACGGCACAGGAACGTTCTCCGAACTCAACGATCACGTCAAGCCGTGGAGCTTGTTCTGGGCTCAGCTCGCCGCAAGAACGGACAGCGTGACGGCTGGAAAGATTTGCCGCGTCCTCGAGAGAAGCCTTAACTCGGTCAGCAATAACCCTACTCCCGCCGAGGCAAGGATGATGGCGGACATCGCAAAGGTGCCCAGAATAACGATGAAATCGTGGATTGACAGTGCTGAAATGTTAGCTCCGGTCACTACTTCGTTGCCTTCGTTCGTGCTGAAAGGGAAGCACCGGAGTCAGAATTCTACAACTCAGAACAGCGGGCAGGCCGACAATTATGCTGTTGTAGGTGGAAAACTCGTTATGAACGGACGTCTGATAGTCGGTGGAAGGCAGAATACTCCATGGTGGAACGGTCGCGTGCGCTATTCGGCTTTCCCGAAACTTGCCGATGCAGTCACCCGTTTCGTGCCCGGAATGGAGGGTCAGGGAACAACAACACGTATCGACAGCGTTGCCAACCACTTGAAAATTAATCATATTGCGCTCTTTAATCAGAACTACGGGCTATGGTATGACCGTCGCCGCGACGACCATGAGCGCATCCGTCGGCGCGATGGCGACGTGTGGGCTCCGTTCTATGAACAGACGATAGCGCGCAGCGGAGAGGGCCGGGCGTGGGACGGACTGAGCAAGTATGACCTCAGCCGACTCAATCAGTGGTATGTCTATCGGGTCAGGAGCCTTGCCGAAGCAACGTCGGCGGACGGCATCGTCATCCTCAATCAGCATTATTTCCAGCATAATATCCTCGAAGCCGGAGCCCATTGGGTAGACTGTCCGTGGCGCCCGGTGAACAATTTAAACTCTACTGTGTTCCCCGAGCCGGTGCCGTTCATTGGTGACAAGCGCGTTTATATGGCCGAATATTTCTACGATACGGCCAATCCGACGATGGCGCGACTGCATTCTCAGTACATCAAGAATATGGTTTCAGCCTTTGCCGGAGAACCGAATATCATCCATTCCATCGGAGAAGAGTATACCGGACCGTATCATTTCACGGCTTTCTGGCTCCATACCATCGCTGACTGGGAGGCTCAGACGGGCCGACATGTGCTCGTCGCGCTTGCAGCGAATAAGGATGTGCAGGATTTTGTCATGCAAGATTCTGTATTGGCAGGGGCTGTCGACATTATAAATATAGAGCAATGGTGGTATAATAAGAAAGGTCTCTATGCTCCGGAAGGGGGTAAGAATATCGCCCCACGGCAGTACCTGCGCCGCTTGAGACCAGGGAAGGTAACCTTTGCCGACGTCTATCGCTGTGTTGCCGAGTGCCGTTCGCAGTGGCCAGACAAGGCTGTTGTCTATTACGGCAATGCTTACGACCAGTTCGGGTGGGCCGTTCTCATGGCCGGCGGCAGCTGTCCTGCCATCGCGGTTCGTGACATTGCCTTCCTCAAAGCTGTCGCAACGATGAATCCGACGGTTTCGACCGATGGCTCATACATTATCAGGAATGCTTCCGGCGACTGCGTAATATATGTCGATGCTGATTCGGTCAACATCGCGAGAGGTCTGTCTAACGGTACTTTTGCCGTCAGACAGATCGATGAAAAGACCGGAAATATAGGCCGTCCGACAAAGATTACGATTAAAAACGGAGCCGCGGACTTCGACCGCGGCATCTACTGGCTGACAAAAATAAACTGAACCACAGATTATAATGCAATTTATAATGCAATGAATCACTGATTAATATGCGTTGAATCGCTGATTAATATGCAATGATTTGTCTATTAAGAAGCATTGAGTCATTGATTAATATGCATTGAATTGCTGATACGATAAATTGAACAGAACAATAATAGCTACGTTATGACAGTCAACGACGATATACTCCGCTACATCAAAGATGCCGACTTCATTCGGTTTGTCTTCGAGGGCACTCCCTCGCAGCTGAACTATTGGCGTGGCTACATAGCCCGCCGGCCCGAGGAGAAGGATGCCGTTCTGCGTTCAAAGTATCTCTTGCTGCATCTTGACGAGATGAAATGCCATTTCAGCGATGCAGAGATCGACGCCCTAAAAAAGTGTATCCAGACCTCACTTTCGGACTGAAAAATGGTATTATTTAGTCGCTTTTACCAGTTTTTCCCATTTTAGAACCTGATTTTTCCACATCGAAACGCATTTTTTCCATATCTTTGTAACAGAATCAAATCAACCTATACTAAGCTAAAAACTAAAACAAGCTCATGGATTTAAATACTGTTGTAAAAGAGGAAATGGCATTGCGGTTTATCGATGATTATCGCAATGGCGACGAAAAAGCCTTCTCGTCACTATATAATATGTATGCCGTCGCGCTGTTGAACTATGGCATGTGTCTCACTTCCGACAAGGAACTCGTCAGGGATTGCGTCCATGATGTATTCGTGAAACTCCTTGTCAAGTGCAAGACTGGTAAGATAAGCAAGGTCAGCAGTTATCTTTTTATCTCCCTCCGCAATCGCCTCACCGATGAGTTCCGGCGCGGCTCGTTCAGCACAGACACCCCCATCAACGACAATAAGATGCGGAGGAGCGACGACAGCGCAGAGGAATTGTTCATCCGCCGGGAGGACGACAGCCTCCTTCATGCCGATGTCTGCAGGCTCTTTGCCGAGCTTACGCCCCGTCAGCGCAAGGCTTTCAATCTTTATTTCATAGAGCAGAAGAAGTACGATGAGATCTGTCAGATTCTCCAAATGAACTATCCATGTGTCCGCAACCTTGTTCACCGTGGTATGATGAAATTGCGCTCATCCGAGACTTTCCGCCGGATGAAACTCACGGGAGCCCGTTCCTTCTGACTCCCCGTGGCCATTTCCCTACATCAGTATAGCCAAATATCAGAATGAATCAGCCCTCCCGCTCTATCGCTTTCAGGGCTGATTCATTCTGAAATCATCATCGCAGCAATCCGTTTAAACGCTTAATTCCTATTGCAACAGTCTAAGCAGCAATGCGTTTAAACGTCTAATTCAATTTAAAATCCACGTCCCACTTCTCCGGCCACGCCGGTTTGAGAATTCGTCGGCCCTTAGCGTCGCGCTGCAGTAGCATCTCCTGCAGTCCGATCATTCCGCTTCCGCCCCAGTTATGGTCCGGAGCCCAGTCGTGGCCGGGTCCCCAGAACGCCGGAAAGCGGTAGGGACCATCCTTCAGCTTGGCTGTGTTCAGAGCGGCGGCCTCGTCAGTCAGTCCCAAGTCGGCGGCAAAGATATTTGCTTGTTCCCAGCTTGTTACACCCTTGAACTGCTGCACGTATGGATCGAACTTCCATGTATCTACTGCCGTTCGCAGTGAGTCGAGGCCCACGCCATAGCAGTGCCACGGAAAGACGGGGTAGAGCTGGGGCAGTTCACGGTTGTTTATTCTCGCCCAAACCAATGCCGGTGCTATCACCTCGTGCCCTCCAATAACCCTTGTCGGGATTGGCGGCACCCTGCCGGCGACACCCCGGAAGTAAGCTATCGTATCGCTGTCGGCGTGGTGGATGGTCAGATAGTCACACAGTCTCGTGGCTACCACCTTCATTGCCACCACCGTATTTGCCGGATTGTAGGCCATCTTGAACGTCTCACATCCCGATCCCGGGTATATAATAAGGTGGCCGTCGCCGTCGAGAGCCTTCCGTCCCATCTTCCGCGCCTGCCATTGATAGTGCTCGTCGAAGAACCTCACGCTCTCCTTTATCATGGTAATATAGTCGCTGATGTCCATATTCCCATATCTGTTTGCGTCTAAAGCCATTCCGCAAAACTCCAATACCGTATCCCAAGTATATTCGAGCCATGCATTGTAGTCGACCCCCTTGTCGTAGTCTGTCGGCCTTTTTTTGCCGTATTCATCGATGTTCGATAGTCCGAAGTTCTCTATCTGCTCCGTGAAGTTCGCTCCTCCGTGCCCCCAGTATGTCCTTACCCTCAGCATCGCCGTGGGCAGAATGCGCTTGTAGAAGTCCAGTTGCGCACTCAGCATGTCGTAGTCTCCGCTCTTGACCATTCCCCAGTAAACGAGCCGTTGGTTCTGAGCCGTGAACGTGCCGCCGCCCCATCGCCTGAAGTCGGGTGTGAAAGGATAGCGCTTGTCGACATATACGGGGTCGAAAGTAAACAGTCCTCCGTTGAATTTTGTGGGCCATTTGCCGTAGGCATTGCACCCGAGCATATATCTGAAGAGCGTGTAGTTGCGTGTTATCGCTGCCGCCTCACTCGTAGCCCTGATGTGGCTGCGCTGCCAGAAAGCATGCCACCACGAACGCGACTCATCCGGCTTTGCTCTCCTGCTGTCGCTGATGAGAGTTCTGACCAGCCGTTTGAAAGCGCCGATACCGTCTTGTGTATCGTCGAGAGCAATGAGAATCTGCGTCCGCGTCAGCACCCTTGTCGTCGTGAAGTTCCACGCCCGGTAGTCGGTAGAGGCATAGATGCCGTCATTGGTTCCGTTAAACCGGAAATCGGGGCACTCCATAGCACATCCCGATATGAGACGCCCTATGGGGTTGTACATTCTTCCACGCTGGCTGCCCAAACCCTGCTCAATGGCTGTGGCGTCAAAAACGGTGGAATCGCCGTTTTCGTGATATGCCCAGACCACGTCGGTATAAGGCTGTATGCTGTCGGCGGTGGTCTTCAGTCTCTGGACCTTTCCGAATTTATAGCTGCACTGCTGGCATTCCATCTTGCTGATTCCGCGGTCGCGGTACCGCCACGACTCATAGCTCACGGTACCCGTGAAGCCTTTGCCATGGATGTCGACGTGTATCACCGGACGGAAAACATCGACCCAGATGCTGACGTTTATATCATCCGTCGTGACGCTCACGTATCCGTCATAGACATGAAGTGTCTGGCGGAACGACCTGCTGCCGAATACGCTTGCCTCTCGGCGGCCGCCTTTTTCATTGCTTTTCCGGCTCTTTGCGTCGTATAGCCGCAGTCTGTATCGTCCGGCCTTCAACATCGTATTGTTCTCGTCGAAGGCACCGCTCCTTTGGGCGTAGAACATCAGGTCGCCGTTCTCTACCCACACGTTCAGTCCTATCGACCCGCCGCCGCATGGCATCGACCCGCTGCTGTTGCTGCTCTGCGTCGTCCATGAGTAGTCGTCGGGAATGAAGCCGCGGCCGTCCTTCGCCGTTGCCGACACCGACAAGACCAAGAAAACGGCCGTCAGCAGCTTATTCAAAATACAGTCCATGAGCCTTCCCCGTAACCTTTATCGTCTGATTCTTTATTCCGTTGAACTTGCAGTTCCTCACGTGTATGTCGTAAACATTGTCATGATCGGGCAATCCCACGATGAAAACGCCGTTTTCGCTCTCATCGCAGGTGCTGTTCTCCACCCATACATTGTGTACCGTCGGTGGAAAATCGCGGCAGCACTGCTCCTTCGGGTCGTAATTGAGGTTAATCTTCAGCACTGCCTCCTTGCACCTTCCCACCTTTATGTTCCTCACGAAGATGTTCTCCGTCGTACCACCGCGACAGGGATTCGACTTTATTCTGATGACCCTTTCGAGGTTTTTCGAGTCCATGCGGCAGTTTTCCACGAACACATTTCTCACTCCAGCAGCAATCTCCGAGCCCATGACGACACCGCCGTGGCCGTCCTCCATGTCGCAGTTCCTGACGATAATGTTCTGCGACGGCCGTCCGTCGGCGCGACCGTCCTGGTTTCGTCCGCTTTTGATAGCTATGCAGTCGTCGCCAGTGTGGAACCGGCAGCCCTCGATGAGCACCCCGTCGCAGCTCTCAGGATCGCAGCCGTCGCCGTTCGGTCCCTCGTTCCATATATGTACGTTCCTTACAGTCAGATTCTTACAGAATACCGGATGGATGACCCAGAACGGCGAGCGCAGCAGAGTGACCCCCTCGATGAGGATATTCTGGCCGTCGATAATGTTTATCAGTTGCGGTCGCAGTCCACAGCCTTTCCCAAAGACCCGTTCCTTGAGAGGCACCCCGTCTGCAACCATCTTCAGCAGTTTGTTTCTCGCGCCGTTGTACTTGCAGTTCTCCAGTCCGTCCTTATATCCGAAGCGCTCCACACTCGTCATGAACCACCATGCGTCGTTCGATGCTCCGCCGTCGATAGTTCCTTCGCCCGTTATGCCCACGTTGCTGACATTATTGCCGTAGATGCAGGGCTGATAGTTGTAGCAGTCCATGCCTTCCCAGCGTGTGCGGACAAGTGGATAAAGACTTGTGTCGAAGGCGAAGACGAGTCTGGCGTTCTTCTCCACTACCAAGTTGACACCGCTCCTCAGTGTCAGTGCCCCCGTGTTCCATGTTCCCGCGGGCACGACCACGCGCCCTCCGCCTTTCCGAGAGCATGTGGCTATGGCCTTGTTGATGGCTTTCTGGTTCTGTGCCGCGGAGGCTTTGACGCCAGCTCCAAACTTCGTTATGAGATAGGTGCGACCATTAAAGACCGGCGATTTCATCGACGATTCCACCTGTTTGTACGTTGTCTGCCATTCGGAAGCATCAGCCTTGGCGGCGAGTATGCCCACGACCAGCAATGAAAGGAGTATAAAGACTTTTCGCATCTGATTTTGTTTTAGTTATGTTCTATGTCTTTTTTGGTTTAATTCTACAAGAGCTTGTCGGACTACAAAGTTAGTCTAAACGAACTAAATGGGAAAACGTTTTCGTCGATTTGTTTCCCGCTGACTCCGTTTTCTTCCAGGTCAAATATGTGAAATATATTTACAGCAAAACAGTACATGCCGTTTTGGCTTCTAAAACGGTCCGTTTCGCAACGCAAAATGACCGGTTTTGCAAGTCGCTGAAATACATCCTGTTGCAAGACTGAGTCCGTGTGGAGGTTTGTTTGAATTATTTTTACTAAATTATCGTGTTTAAAAAAGTATCCGACGATGCCTGTCTCGCCAGCCATGATACATCTGCCGGTCCTCTCAATACGGCCGGGGGCTGAGTTGGCAGGACTTTTCGGCTTCGTTTGTCTGTTACAATTCCGCTGCTCTTTCGTCCTTTTATAAAGATGGAGTAATAATATATTATAATGTATAGGAAACCGCTAATAACAGTTATTTGTCTGCTCTTGTCGCTTACATCTATTGCCGGAGCCGCCACCGTCAAGCATACGGCTGTGCCGGAGAAGGAGTATTACGTGTCGACATCGTTCAACGAACCAGCCACCGACGGCCTCCGTTTTATCTACAGCGATGATGCCATCCACTGGAAGCCGATGCCCGATATCTTTCTCGAACCGCGTGTCGGCAGACAGAAAGTAATGCGCGATCCCTCCATCATACGCACCCCCGACGGCATCTATCGCCTCGTGTGGACCAGCTCGTGGCGTGGTGACCGTGGCTTTGGCTATGCCGAAAGCCGCGACCTCATGCACTGGACCGACGTGAAATTCGTCAGCGTCATGCCCGACACTACGACGGTCAACGTCTGGGCTCCCGAGCTCTTCTGGGACTCGAAGCGGCAACAGGCCATGGTCGTGTGGAGTTCGTGCGTGCCAGGACGGTTCCCCGACGGCCTGGAAAAGCACGACAATAATCAGCGCCTTTACTACTCCACGACGAAGGATTTCCGTACCTTCACTCCCGGCAAACTCCTCTACGATCCCGGTTTTAGTTGTATCGACGCCACAATCATGCAGCGGGGCGATGACGATTATGTCATGGTCTTTAAGGACAACACCCGTCCCGAGCGTGACCTCCGTGTGGCTTTCGCCCGTGATGTGCTCGGTCCGTGGTCGTCGCCGTCGTCTCCTTTCACCGCTAAGCTCACCGAGGGACCTACGGTGACAGCCCTCCCCGCCGGCAATCCCATCGGTAACGGATGGCTCGTCTACTACGATGATTATGGGAAAAAGCGCTTCGGAGCCGCCTTTACCCGCGATTTCATCGAGTTTAAGGACGTGTCCGGTGCCGTCGATATGCCCGTCGGACATAAGCATGGCACCATCTTCCGCGTGCCTGAGCACCTCCTCCGGCTGATGCTCGAGCCCAGTCGCGTCCACTATTCGGGTGCGACCATTGCCGATGCCACACGCCACGACGGCCGCCTGTCGCCCGTCGTCGGTGTGCACAACATCCAAATCCTGCGCGCCAACCGTGAGCATCCCACTGCCGCCAACGGCAACGGGTGGACCTACAACCACCAGCCGATGATGGCATATTGGAACGGCCGCTTTTACGTCCACTATATTTCCGACCCCGCCGAGGAGCATGTGCCGCCATCGCACACGATGATGCAGACCTCCACGGACGGCTATCATTGGACCGACCCTGTGGAGCTGTTTCCCACCTACGACGTGCCGGAATGGTTCTCGAAGCCCGGTTATAAGGCACATCCCTCACTCCAGTACCCCGATGCCTACAAGCAGCGGCCGCTGAAGGCCATCATGCACCAGCGGGTGGGGTGGTATGTCTCCACCGACGGCATGCTCCTCGCCATGGGCAATTATGGTGTCGCACTCGACCGGAAGGACGATCCCAACGACGGCAACGGCATTGGCAGGGTCGTGCGCGAGGTCAGAAAGGACGGCGGTCTCGGACCAATCTACTTCATATATTATAACCACGGCTTCAACGAACGCAACACCGCTTACCCCAACTACCGCCATGCGCCGCGGCGGGTGCGCAAGGCCTGTGAGGAGATCCTGGCCAATCCGCGCTACCGTATGCAATGGGTGGAAGAGGCCGACCGCAACGATCCTCTTATCCCCGTGTCCAACGGCTATAAGGCTTACAACGACTATACTCTCCGCGACGGCACCCTTGTGGCTCTGTGGAAACATGCCCTGACGTCTGTCAGCCGTAACGGCGGACGGTCGTGGTCGCTGACCCAGCGCGCCCCGGGGTTTGTCAACAGCAACGCGAAGATATGGGGGCAACGGCTGACCGACGGTACCTATGCCACCGTTTACAACCCGTCGGAGTTCCGCTGGCCCTTGGGAATATCGCTGAGCAGCGATGGCCTCGACTATACTACGCTGAATCTCATCTGCGGCGAAGTGCCTCCGATGCGCTATGGCGGCAACTACAAGAGCCGTGGACCACAGTATGTGCGTGGCATCCAGGAGGGCAATGGGGTGCCGGCCGACAGCGATCTGTGGGTCGCTTACTCCATGAACAAGGAAGATATATGGGTGGCGCATGTCCCGGTGCCCGTTCAGACTGTGGCCACGGAGCATGCTCACGACGACTTCAGCGCCTGTAAGTCGATGGAGGACTTGCGGTTGTGGAATATCTATTCGCCCATGATGGCTCCCGTAACGCTCGACGGGAAGTGGCTGAAGCTTGCCGACGCCGATCCATTCGACTACGCCGTGGCCGAGAGAAAGGTGCCGCCGACGAAGCTGCTGAATGTGGCTTTCGATGTCAAATCGGCTCAGAACCACAACGGACAGCTGCAGATAGAGCTCAAGGATGGGCAGGGCACGGCATGCTCGCGCATCGAATTTACTGCCGACGGCCGCATCCGTGTCAAGGATGGAGCCCGCTATGCCAATATCATGGGCTATGAACCCGACAATACCTATCACCTCGACATCACGCTGAACACCGCCAGACGGCAGCTGACAATAGCCGTCGGCGATAAGCGTGTGCAGCGTATGCTCTTCAATCCCGTTCACGATGTTGAGCGGATAGTGTTCCGCACAGGTGCCGAACGCTATTCGCCCACCGTCGATACTCCTGCCGACTGGTATGGCAATCTGGCGGGAACCGGCGACAGCGACACCGTGGCGGTGTACCGGATAGCCGGTTTCACAACCCGCGACCTATCGTATGAGGCCGGAGCGGCAGTGCTCAGGACCGATGAATTCGCCCATTATGTCGATTTCTTCAATACTATGGAGGATGAGAATATAGCTCAGGCGATACCCAACAGCGACTCCAGGAAGTGGATGAAAAGCAACATTCCGCTCTTCGAGTGTCCCGACAAGCAGTTCGAGACAATGTGGTACTACCGCTGGTGGACCCTTCGCAAGCACATCGAGAAGACCCCCGCAGGCTATGCAATGACCGAGTTCCTCGTGCCGCGGAGCTATGCCGACAAGTACAATCTCATCTCGTCGGCCTTAGGTCACCATATTATGGAGAGCCGGTGGATTCGCAATCCCGAGTTCCTCGACGGCATAATCCACACGTGGTACTACGGTAATGGTGGTGAGCCGATGCGGAAACTGAACTTCTACAGCCAGTGGACGCCCTACGCCATCGTACAGCGCTATATGGTTGACGGCCGCAAAGACTCACTCATCAGTCTGCTGCCGCGGATGGAAAAGCAGTTCGCCGATTGGGACAACGATCGTTGGATCACTCCTTCGGGGAAGGGACTGTACTGGCAGTACGACGTTCGCGATGCCATGGAGGAGACGATCAGTGGCGGACGAAGGGAGAGAAACGCTCGTCCGAGCATCAACAGCTACATGTACGGCAATGCGGAGGCCATCGCCGCTGCGGCCCGTTTAGCCGGCGATGCCGCCGCGGCACAGCACTACTCCAGTTTTGGCGACACCCTCCGTACCCTCATCCGCACTCGTCTTTGGGATGCGGCTGCCCACTTCTATGAGGTCCGTAAGCCCGTCGTCGGGGCCGGAGGAGTGGTCGTCGGCGACTCATCGGCGCATGTGCGGGAGGAAATAGGATTCTTGCCGTGGTATTTCGGTGCTGCCGCCGACAACGGACGCGACGCCGCGGCATGGCTCCAACTCGTCAGCGACAGCGGTTTCTGTGCTCCCTACGGCATTACCACTGCTGAGAGACGGCACCCGCTGTTCCGCTCCCACGGCGTGGGCAAGTGCGAATGGGATGGCGCTGTGTGGCCCTTTGCGTCCTCGCAGACTCTCACTGCCATGGCTAACTGGCTCAACGACTATCGTGTTCGGCCGATGAATTCGGGCAAAATGAACGGTAACGGCGAACAGTTCTGGCGTGAAGTCTACTTCGACAATATGAAGAAATATGTCGAAAGCCAGAGCCATCGGGGCCGGCCGTATATAGGAGAGTATCTCGACGAGACCACCGGAGCGTGGCTGATGGGCGACAGGGAGCGCTCCCGCTATTACAATCACTCTACGTTTAACGATTTGATTATCACCGGACTGTGTGGTCTTAGGCCCTCAGCCGGCGACACAATTGTGGTCAATCCGCTGCTGCCCGCCGACAAATGGAGTTACTTCTGCCTCGATAAGGTCGGATACCACGGTCACGATCTCACCATCGTTTGGGATAAAGACGGCAGCCGCTACCATGTTGGTGCAGGGTTGACTCTGCTCGTTGACGGTCGGCGAATGGCCTCTCGAAAAGACATCGGAGAACTGAAGGTGATGCTGCCAGAATGATTTCATAATTTTGAAATAACCGGAGTGAACTGCCGTTTTACTGATATGGGATTGGCATTTCTGTGGTTCAAAATGGCTTTTCGGCAGGTGTGGAACATGCGTTTCGACGGTGTGGAATTGCCGTTTCAATTTAATGGAATGAAGAAATTACTGATTATATTGTTTGCTCTCATGCCTTTGGCGGTGCTTGCCGAAGGGCGGGACGACTTTGCAGGTGCGCTATGGATAGGTGCTGTTGCCGACGCCAACGACTCGTTGAGTGACCGCAGCATCATCCTTTCGAAGACCTTCCGCAATGATTTGAAGAAAGTGAGGAAGGCAGAGGCGTTCGTCTGTGGGCTCGGGGCTTACGAACTGTACATCGACGGGCGCTGCATCAGTCCCGACGAGGTCCTGTCACCGGCATGTAGCGATTACAACAAGACCGTATTCTATAATGTTCTTGATGTCACCGACTGCCTTAATCGTGTCCGACAGGGCGGTTCTCATGCCGGCGGAAAGAAGGCCCAATTGTCCAAAATCACCGATTCCATCGAACATAACGTGGAAGTTTGGCTCGGCAACGGGTTCTTTCATGAGAGTGGGCGCCGCTATCATAAGCTCACAACCAATTACGGTCCGCTGACCCTTCTTTTCTGTTTGCGCATAGAGTATGCCGACGGCAGTGTCACGGATGTTATGAGCGACGGTTCGTGGCAGTGGCGGCGGAGTCCTGTGACCTACAACAGCATCTACGGAGGTGAGGACTATGACGCTCGTCTTTGGCGTCCGTCGCTGTCGGCCGATGCCCATGCAGTGGTGCAGAAGGCTCCCTGCGGCATCCTACGCAGGCAGGTTTGCGAGCCCGTGCGAATCATGGAAAGGTTCTCAGTCAAGGCTAAGCTCCTCGACCGGACAGACTCGACGGGGCACTGTACCGTTGTCTACGATATGGGGCAGAATCTTGGCGGTTTCCCCGAAATAGTCGTCCGTGGCCGTCGTGGAATGCAATTCACGCTGACGGTTGGCGAGACACTGCGTCGCGATGGGCTCATCGGTCAGAAACAGACGGGCAAACCATATTATTATGTCTATACTTGCGGAGGGGCGGAAGCCGAAAGCTGGCACCCGAGATTCTCCTACTACAGCTTCAGATATGTTCAGATCGACTACGACCGCGGTATCGGTGGAGTGGAGCTGCCGTCCGATTCTGTCATCATTTCGTTGCATTCCGATTTCATATATAATGCCGCTGCATCCCGTATGGCATCATTCTCGTGTTCCAATCCGCTCCTCAATAAGACCTTCGACCTTGTAAACAACGCTGTGAAAAGCAACTGGATGACGGTGTGGACCGACTGTCCCGCGAGGGAAAAGCTTGGCTGGCTCGAGCAGGACTGGCTCAACGGACCGGGTCTTATGACCGATTTCGACTGCCGGAAGATGATTGAGCAGGAGATGATAGTTATCGCCGACGCACAGCATGCCGACGGTTCCATGCCGGAGATTGCTCCCGAGTACATCCGCTTTGAGGGCTCATGGGCACCCCCTTTCCGTGAGTCGCCGGAATGGGGAGGAGCTCTCGTGGCCCTGCCTTTCCTCTACAAGCAGGTCTACGGCGACGATAAGTTAGTGATAAAGTATCTGCCCCAGATGCGCCGTTACGTCGATTATCTTGCCAACCGCGACTCCGCCGGAATACTAAGTATTGGCCTTGGCGACTGGTACGACTATGGTCCGTGGCGTGCCGGGTTCTCCCGCAATACGCCATTGGCACTTGTCAGTACTGCACATTATTACCTCTGGACGCGGCTCGTGGGCCTTTCGGCTCGTGCCGACAGCATAAGAAACGCATTCCTCGTGGCCGGTTTCCGTCCCTCGTCGCAGGCTGCTATAGCCATAATGCTGGACCTCGGACTCTACCACGAAGGCCAGCGGCAGGCGTTGCTCGACAGCCTTGTGGCCGACATCCACCGTCATGGCGACCGGCTGACGACCGGTGATGTCGGCACACCCTACCTCTTCCGCACCCTTATCAGGTCCGGCCAGGAGGACCTCCTCTACAAGATGCTCAATCATTATGATGTTCCCGGCTACGGAGCCCAGCTGCGGAAGGGGCTGACTACACTCTCGGAGCAGTGGGACCCAGACCGTGGCGCATCGCGAAACCATTTTATGCTCGGTCACATCAACAACCACCTGGTGCCCGATGTGGCGGGAATACATCTTGAGAACGGCCGTGCACGCATAGCGCCGACACTGATGGGCGACCTCCGCTGGGCCCGTGCTACGGCATATGTAGGCTCACAGCGTGTGGCCGTAAGCTGGAGTATTGACAACGGAGTCTTCAATCTCTGCGTGGAGTCTCCCGAAAAGAATATCATCACTATAGACTATGAGAAGATTAACACTATGTGTGTTAGGCGTCATCTTCGCCTGCACTACAAATTTAAACGCTCAGAATAACTACGACGGACGGTACACGCGTAGTCTGCACGACATCATGACGGCAGTCGGCAACCGCTGGAATGTGCGCTTTAAGTATAATGTCGACACCGTCGGACTGCGTCTGCCGTATGCCGATTTCCGTGTCCGGCCCTATTCGTTGGAGGAAACGCTGACGAATATCTGTAAGTATTTCGATTTCAACTGGTGGAAGCAGAGCGACGGTCTGTACAAGATTAAGCCCTACGAGTATCCCCGCCGTCACACCGACGAGGGAGCGCGGATGCTCGACTACCTCAAAGGTCTCTACTCCAACCGTCAGCAGTTTGAGGCCCGTCGCGACAGTGTGCGCCTTCAGGTGAGCCGTTTGTTGGGCATCCTCGACTACAAGCGCAGTCTCGTCCATGCCAAACCGGTGTTGGGGAAAGTCCTGGTGCGCGACGGATACACCACCCAGAATATCTGCATCGAGACCCTTCCCGGCGAGCATCTCTTCGGAACCATCTATACGCCCCATCCCGATAAGGCCACACAGCGGCGCTGGCGTGCAGCCAACGGCACTGGAAAATATGCGCTGATCATCTGTCCTGACGGTCATTTCAATGGCGGCCGCTATCGCAAAGACGAGCAGTTGCGGCTGGCTACATTCGCAAGGATGGGCGCCGTGTGCGTCGACTTCGACCTCTACGGATGGGGACAGAGCGAGGAGGAGTACGGCAAGGACAGTCACCGCACCGACCGCGCCCACGTCATCCAGGCTCTCAACGCTGAGGTTCTGCTCGATTATATGTGTAATAACCGCAGTGACATCGATCATAACCGCGTCGGTGTCAACGGCGGGTCGGGCGGCGGCACCCACACCGTACTCCTCACCGTCCTCGACGACCGTATAACGGCGGCTGCCCCAACGGTCAACCTCGCAAGCCATTTCGACGGCGGCTGTCCCTGCGAGAGCGGAAAACCCATCCAGCTTGCGGGCGGAGGAACGTGCAATGCCGAGCTGATTTCGTTCTTCGCGCCGCGTCCTTTGCAGGTTGTCAGCGATGGAGGCGACTGGACAGCGTCCGTTCCCACACTCGAATATCCGTTCCTTCAGTATGTCTATGGATTCTATGGAGCCCGCGATAAGTTGGAGAATGTCCATCTGCCGGGTGAGCGCCATGACTACGGACCGAACAAGCGCCGGGCCAACTACGATTTCTTCGCCCGCGTCTTCGGTCTCGACAAGAGTCGCTGCGACGAGAGTAAGGTGACCGTTGTGGCACCTGAAGTGCTTCAGAGTCGTATCGCCATCCATAGGGTGACACCGAAATAACCTGTCCGCTGCTATGGTCCATACCGTCAGCCTACATTATATTATAATACAGGCAGGCGGGGAGCGGCCTGAGAAAACGGATAACAACCTGCTTGCAGCTTGCATTCCATCATCCGGCGGACAGATCCCCATCGGACAACAGCCTGATGATTACCGGAATATACCGTGACCGCGGCGGAACGACGCTTTAAATAATCAGAAAACAATATCGAGATATCTATGAAAGTCCTACGAAAGACAATCCTTCTGTTGCTCATAAGTCTTGCAGTCCTACCACTGTCGGGTCAGGACGATGTTGCTACACACCGTCTTTATCTCTCCGGCCACGGCTGTGACGACATGGTCAAGTGGCAGTTCTTCTGTACCGACGGACAGAACGCAGGCCGCTGGACCACCATTGGCGTACCGTCGTGCTGGGAGCTCCAGGGCTTCGGCACCTATCAGTATGGCATGCGGTTCTACGGTATCAAGAATCCACCGGGTATCGCCGATGAGAAAGGCCTGTACAAATACGAGTTCACGCTGCCCGAATCGTGGCGCAACAGACAGACGGAGATAGTCTTTGAGGCTGTCATGACCGATGCTAAGGTGACCATCAACGGTCGCAAGGCGGGCTCCGGCATCCATCAGGGAGGCTTCTATCGTTTCGCCTTCGACATAAGCGACCGCGTCAACTTTGGTAAAAAGAAGAATCTCCTCGAAGTCGAAGTGAGCAAGGAAAGTGCCAACGGACAGGTCAACATGGCCGAGCGCCGTGCCGATTACTGGAACTTCGGCGGTATCATTCGGCCCGTATTCATCGTCTCTAAGCCCGTGCTGAACATCCGCCGGGTGGCCATCGACGCAGGTATGGACGGCCGTTTCCGAGCTGACTGTTTCCTCAACCGTGCCGTTGAGGGGGCCAAGCTGCGCACCACGGTGGAGGACCTCGACGGTAGGAGTGTAGGCTCTTGTGTCACCGACTGCCGCAGCAGCGATGTCGCCCATGTCGATTTTGTCGTCAGAAATCCGCGGCTGTGGACCGCCGAGACCCCGAACCGCTATGTCGCTGTCTTCAAACTTATATCTCGTGACGGTCGTGTACTGCACCGCGAGAGTCAGAAATTCGGCTTCCGCACCATAGAATGCCGCAAGTCCAACGGCATCTATGTCAACGGCACGAAGATTATTCTCAAGGGTATCAATCGCCATTCCTTCCGGCCGGAAAGCGGTCGCACGCTCAGTCCGGCTAAGTGTGTGGAGGACGTTGAGCTCATTAAGTCGATGAATATGAACGCCGTCCGACTCTCACATTATCCCGCCGACCCTGAGTTTCTCGATGCCTGCGACTCGCTCGGGCTCTATGTCGACTGCGAGTTGAGCGGCTGGCACTGGGCCCACGAGACCGTTGTGGGTGCCAAACTCGTCGAGGAGATGGTCACCCGCGATGTCAATCACCCTTCGATACTGTTCTGGACTAACGGTAATGAGGGCGGCTTCAACTACGATCTGGAGCCTTTCTTCCATAAATATGATATTCAGAACCGCGTTGTCCTGTACCCCTGGGCCAACCGCAACGGCTTCGAAACCAAGCACTACCGCTCGTATGGCGAGACCGAGGAGTACATGCGTGAGCCCGAAATCTTCATGCCGACGGAGTTCCTCCATGGTCTTTACGACGGCGGACATGGTGCCGGACTGGCCGATTATTGGGCAATGATGATGTCGAATCCACGCTGTGCCGGCGGCTTCCTGTGGGACTTGGCCGATGAGGGCGTCGTCCGCACCGACAAGGGCGGAATCATCGACTGCGTCGGGAACCTGGGAGCCGATGGCATTGTCGGTCCACACTTCGAGAAAGAAGGCTCCTACTACACCGTCCGGGAGGTGTGGAGCCCCGTCGGCCTGCGCCGGATAAATCACCCGTTGGCTACCTTTGCCGCTGCCGACAGCATGGAAGTCGCTAACCACTACAACTTCACCAACCTCCGCCAGTGCTCCTTCAGCTACCGCTATCTGCTGATGCCTGAGCCCGGTGACGACAAGGTAGTGACGCTGAAGGACGGCCGTCTGCGGCCGATAGATGTCCGTCCGGGACAGAAGAGTCTCCTCACCATTGCCGGAGCGCCCCGCAATGCCGACTGCTTAGAGGTCACCTGCACCGATGCTTCAGGCAGAAATATCATGACGTGGCGCTGGCCCCGTGGTACGAGGAAATCGCCAAAATCATCGGTTTCATCACTGTTGCCGGTATTTGCGGAGTGCGGCGACAGTCTCACCGCTACCGTCGGGAATGCCGTCTACACCTTTTCACGGTCAACGGGACGTCTCAATGCCGTTGCTGTCGGCGGACATATAATCCATCTCTCCAACGGTCCGCGCTTCGTGGCGGCACGCCGCAGCGACCGCAGCTACGACCAATTCTACAACCACGACGACCCCGACGCTGAGAAAAAGAAAACCCAATACACGCTGTACAAGGACTATGCCACCTTTGCTGGGTTCCAACACGGCGGCAATAAGCTCGTTGCCCGCTACGGCAACGGCACCGTCGACAGCGTCGTGTGGACCTTCGGCGCCGATGGAACCGCTGTTGTTGACGTCGGTTACCACTTCGGCGGAGTCGTCGACCTCATGGGTGTCAGTTTCGATTATCCCGAATCCAACGTCGTTTCGAAGGAGTGGGTCGGCAACGGACCCTACCGCGTGTGGCAGAACCGGCTGCAGGGACCTCAGTACGGCTACTGGTCGAACAGCTACAATGACCCTGTCCCCGGCGAGAGCTGGGATTATCCCGAGTTCAAAGGCTACTTCGCCGGGGTCGACTGGATGCGTCTGCATACCACGGAGGGCAATATCACTATCGGCAACGCCCCACATTATTATATAGGAGTCTATGAACCGCGCGACGGCCGCGACCATCTGCTCTATGAACTTCCCCGTACCGGCATCTCCATCCTTGGCGTTATCCCTGCCGTCCGCAACAAAGTCAACTGCACGGACCTCAATGGTCCGTCGGCTCAACCGCAGTGGCTCAGCGGCAACGGAACGATACAGTTCTCCCTAAAGTTTGAAAAGCCATGACGATACGGAAAGCCATACTCTTTGCCGCAGCCCTCATGGCGTTGCCGGTGAGCTCCGAAGCTGGGAATTTCGGGTTCGATGTCGGGACTTTTTTGTTAAAATCCCCCATTCCATCGAACTACAGCCTGACCGCTGGAGGCCTTTCGCCCATCGTGGCCAATGCTGCCGCGGCAGACATTTCCTGCATGTTCCCGACTGAAGGAGATTCTCCCGCCACCGCCAAAGTTCCCCGGTTGTCGGCTGATGAGGCCGCCCGTCCGTGGACATTCTGGTACTGGATGTATGGTGCGGTATCGAAAGCCGGCATCCATGCCGACCTCTGCGGAATGAAAGACATTGGCCTTGGCGGCTGCTATCTGATGTTCATACGGTCGCCAAAGGACAAGCCCGAATTCCATGGCACCGCTACCCAGCTCTCGCCGACGTTCTGGTCGATGGTCGACTATGTCTTCTCGCAGGCCGACTCCCTCGGTCTGGCTATGGGCATCCATGTCAGCGACGGTTTTGCCCTGGCCGGATTTCCCACCATCACGCCCGCCGAGAGCATGCAGAAGGTGGTCTGGACCGACACCGTCATCACCCGCCGCGACTACTGCCGTTACCTCCGCCGCCATAAGACCGTAGCCGACTATCCTGTCAGTCAGCCCGAGTCATACTACGGCTACTATGAGGACATTGCCCGGATAGCCATTCCCTGCAATGAGATTCCGCACCGGTGGACCCCCGACAGTATCATCCTCTCACCCGAGATTTCATCAACGAAAGGTTATTGGCTGGCCTCGCGCCCTGCCGATATCACCTATTCGTTTGCCTCACCGGTGACCGTCCGAAGTATGGTTGTGGAGCCCGAAGGCAATAATGTGCAGTCGGAGCGCCTCCTTGTCGAGGCCTCTGCCGATGGCATCAGCTACCACCGTGTGCGCCAGCTCGTCCCTCCACGTCAGGGATGGCAGAACACCGGCAGTGCCTACACCTTCGCTCTGCCGCCTACCACGGCCCGTTTCTTCCGATTCTCATGGACTCCCGACGGCACCGAGCCGGGTAGTGAGGACCTCGACGCGGCCAAATGGAAACCACTCCTAAAACTCCGCAATATCGTCCTCTCGAACGAATCGCGCATCGACAACTACGAGGCGAAGAGTGGAATCGTGTGGCGCGTGCCCTCCGACTCGCTCCTTCCGTCTGCTGCTGTCGCCGTTTCGGATGTGCCGACGGACCATTCGCCGTACGTCAGAATCCTCCGCATCGGCCACACATCGACCGGACAGATGAACGCCACGGCCGGCGGCGGCAAGGGACTGGAGGTCGACAAGTTCTCCGTGAGCGCCACAAAGAAACTCCTCGACGGCTGGTTCCTGCAGTTCGCCGCCCGTCGCCACGCCTCGGTAGTGCGATACCTGCATGTCGATTCGTGGGAGTGTGGCGCACAAAACTGGGGCGAGAATTTCGCCGGCGAGTTCCGGCGGCGCCGCGGCTACGACCTCACGCCCTATCTGCCGGCGCTTTGCGGCTATGTTGTGGGGTCGGCGACGAAGAGTGAGCAGGTGCTCCGTGATGTCCGCCGGACTATTAACGACCTCGTCAACGACAAGTTTTTTGCCACCGTTTCGGCCGTCGCCCACGACCACGGCATGCTCGTTTCGCATGAGAGTATAGCCCCTACCTTCCCCGCCGACGGTATTGAACACTACCGGAACTCAGACATTCCGATGGGCGAGTTCTGGCTCCGGTCACCCACACATGATAAGCCTTCCGACATGCTCGATGCCGTCAGCGGTGCCCATGTCTACGGAAAGAATATCGTCCAGGCCGAAGGATTCACTGAGGTCCGGGGCACTTGGGACGAGACTCCCGCCATGATTAAATCCCTTCTCGACCGCAATTTCTGTCTCGGCATGAACCGGCTGTTCTTCCATGTCGATGCCCACGAACCGGAACCCGGCCGTCGTCCGGGTATGACCCTCGACGGAATAGGTCTCTTCTTCCAGCGCGGCAACACGTGGTATGGGGAGTCGAAGGCCCTCGTCGACTACATACGGCGCTGTCAGACAGAGCTTCAGAAAGGCACACCCGTCGTCGATGTGGCCGTGTTTACGGGCGAAGAGATACCCTCGAGGTCCGTAACCCCCGACCGTCTTGTGCCGATGCTCCCCGGACTGTTCGGTCCGCGGCGGGTCGAAACTGAGCGCATCCGACTCGCTAATGAAGGCCAACCCCTCGAGGAATCGCCCGTCGGCGTGTCCCATTCGGCCAATATCTTCTCGCTTGACGGCTGGTCTAATGCCCTCGGCGGGTACAAATACGACTGTGTCAGCCCCGATGGCCTGCTCTCGCCGGCCTTCCGCCACGGCCGCTGCCCGTCATATAAGATTCTCGTCGTGCCCCGTCAGTATGCTCCCGGCGTCAAGACTGTGGCCCTGTCGGCAGCTGTCAGGGCACGCATCGACAGCTTGCGGCGCAGTGGGATGACCGTCATCAGCGGGCCATACGCCGGCCGCGACTTCTCCGTATACGGCTTGCAGCCCGACATCTTGCTCCCCGACAGTATGGACTTTGCCCACCGTCACACCGACAGCTGTGAGATTTTCTTCATCAGCAACCAGACTCCGCGACCACGGACCGCCCCTGTCTCGTTTCGTGGCGCCTATGCCTCGGCCACCATTATGAACCCCGTTGACGGGCGGTCGGAACCCCTCCGCCTTTCGGTAGCCACTGAAGGGTGCACCGCCGCCCTCATCTCGCTGCCTGCCTATGGCTCAGCCATCGTGTGGCTCCGCCGCGACAGTGCCGCCGTGTCACCCGTCGGAGCGAAGAAAGAACATACCGTAGTGCTGAGATGCGGCCGCGGCAGCAGGATCACCTTTGACGAATCAGGCATCAGCCGGCCTCTGCCCGCCGGTGCCCCGCTGCGTGTCGACTGGTCGGCGAGTGCCGACGACAGCATCGCCTACTACAGCGGCCATGCCACGATAGAGACAACGGTGGACGTAGGAGAGCACTTCGACGGATGCACACTGATGCTCGGCGATGTCCGCGACGTCGCCCGCGTCTTCGTCAACGGCACCGACTGCGGCACAGCATGGACGGCTCCCTACGCTGTCGACATCACTCCGGCCCTGCACCGCGGCCGCAACACGGTGCGCATAGTCGTCGTCAACACGTGGCACAACGCCCTCCTCGGCGCCGACAAGGGCCACGCGCCCTTCGGCGGCATCTGGACAAACGGCCGCTACCGTACGAAGTCGGACCGTCTGTTGCCCGCCGGACTGCTCTCTCCCGTAGAATTGAAATTCTGGAAATATGAAAATGAATAGACTACTTACCCTTCTCTCAGCATTGCTTGTCGCCATAATGGCACAGGCCAAGGTCGTCATGCCCCGCTTCTTCGGCGACGGAATGGTGCTCCAGCAGAACGCCCGCTGCCGCCTCTGGGGTACAGCTGTGGCCGGAAAGGCCCTTACAGTCCGACCATCGTGGAACGGCCATGGCTACACTACCAAGGTCGATGCCGGCGGCCACTGGGCTGTTGAGGTTCCGACCCCGTCGGCCGGAGGCCCTTACGACATCACCCTCAGCGACGGCGACCGTCTCACCATCCGCAACGTCCTTATCGGTGAGGTGTGGATATGCAGCGGACAGTCGAATATGGAGATGCCCATGAAAGGCTTCAAAGCCCAGCCCGTCGAGGGTGCCGACGCCGACCTGCTCAGCTGCCGCGACCCGCGGCTGCGCCTTTTCACCGTCAGTCGCAACGCCACTGCCCAGCCTGTCGACACCGTTGTCGGACAATGGGATGAGGCTACGGCCGCTACCGTGCGGCAGTTCAGTGCCACGGCCTACTACTTCGGCAAGGCCCTGCGCCAGAGTCTCGACGTTCCCGTAGGCCTCATCGTCGTGTCGTGGGGCGGCAGTGCGTGCGAGGCGTGGATGAACCGCAAGTGGATGGACCCCGCGTGGCTCGCTCCCTTCAAGTGCGGCGGCAGTGTGACATCGGCCGATGTCGAACGCCTCCACCAGCGCTGTCCGACAGTCCTCTACAACGGTATGCTCCATCCCCTCATAGGACTGTCTATGCGCGGTGTCATCTGGTATCAGGGCGAGGAAAACGTCAGTCGTGCATCGACTTATGCCGACCAGCTGTCGACGATGGTCCGCGGATGGCGCACGGAGTGGGGCCTGGGCGACTTCCCGTTCTACTACTGTCAGATAGCGCCTTACGACTATTCGCTCATCGGGTGGAACTATAACAGCGCCTTCCTCCGTGAGCAGCAGAGCCGCGCCGAGGGTCTCATCCCCAACAGCAGGATGGCCGTGCTTATGGACGCTGGACTCAAGCAGGGTATCCATCCCCGCAAGAAGCGGCAGGCCGGCGACCGTCTGGCACTCCTCGCCTTGGGAAACACCTACGGCATGGCGCGTCTCCCCGACTATGCCAAGTATAAGAATGTTGAGTTTCATGGTGATACTGCCGTCGTGGCCTTCGACAACAGTCGCGAGTGGATATACTTCGAGAATGGCACAGCAGCCGACAATTACGAGATTGCGGGAAGCGACCGCGTCTTCCACAAAGCCAAGGCGTGGATTAAGCGCAACCGTCTCTACCTCCGCTCCGACAGCGTCAGACAGCCGGTGGCCGTACGTTATGCCTTCCACGACTGGGCCGGCGGCGACCTCATGCACGACGGACTGCCAGTGAGCAGTTTCCGGAGTGATAATTGGTAAATATCTTTACACTTTTCAAAACATGCCGTTTTGCGCTCTGAAACGGTCCGTTTTGCAGCCTGAAATTGACCGTTTCGCAATGCCAAATGAGTCACTTTAGAAACTTATTGGCTATCAATAAGTTGCAGAGATAAACGAATTCTTCTGCCGTTCTGAAATATTTTTACTCTTTCGGCAGGTCTTACTGACCCGTTGCAGGGCGTTTCCCCTTTTGGCCGTGAGCTCATTCTGCGGATTGCGGTTGCGGTCTCCGGTTGATGGCATCGGCCGTGTGCCTACGCCCTTGACTCTGTATTCATCTCCGTCGTGCATGTCATTATGTTGCAATTTATCCGTCGAAAAGATGGAAAAGCGGCAAAAAATGTGTAACTTCGCAATCACTAATCTAACTAATGTGGCAATTGCCCGACAAATGAACGAAAAATATTATATGCAACATCTTACCGTATTACTACTTCTCTTTGTGACTATCGCTCTTGGTGCGGCCGAGAAACCTTCCGTTGCGGGCTTCTTTCCTATAAACAACCAGGGCAGAATGGTATGGGATTTCAATCCTCAGTGGCGTTTCCATTTGGGCGATGCCGACGGTGCCTGGCGCGCCGACTACGACGATTCCGGCTGGGAGGTGGTGAGCACTCCCCACTGTGTGAAACTCGAGCCGGCCGAAAGTTCCGGCGGCCGCAACTACCAGGGTGTGGCGTGGTACCGCAAGGTGTTCACGGCTCCTGCCGACCACCTGACCCTTTACTTCGAGGCCATCATGGGCAAGCAGGACGTCTACGTCAACGGCAGGCTCGCCGTCAGGCATCTTGGCGGCTATCTGCCAGTCATCATCGACCTCGACAAGCAGAATATAGGGAAAGGCGACCGTTGCGTCGTGGCCGTTAAGGCCGACAACAGCGACGACAAGTCGTTTCCGCCGGGTAAGCCCCAGGCCGGTCTCGACTTCTGCTATCATGGCGGCATCTACCGCGACGTATGGCTTCTGTCGCGCAATCCTATTCACATCACCGACCCGTTGGAGGCCGGTCGCCAGGCGGGTGGGGGAGTGTTCGTCCACTATTCCGGCATCACCGCGAAGGCTGCCGACGTCCATGTCAACACAGACGTGTGCAATCTGTCGTCATCGGCATCGAAAATTGTCGTCGAGAACAGTCTCGTCGACAAGAACGGACGGACCGTTGCCCGCAAGAGCAAGACGCTGACTGTCATGGCCGGCGACACCGTCACGGCCGTCGTCAGCATGCATGTCGCACACCCGAACCTGTGGTCGCCAGAGACGCCCTATCTCTACACGCTCGTAACGCGTGTCAAGCAGGGCTCACGCACCCTCGACGGCGGGGCCACACGCATCGGCATAAGGAGTGTGGAGTTCCGTGGCGCCGACGGATTCTGGCTCAACGGCAAGCGCTACCGCCAGCTCATCGGCGGCAACCGCCATCAGGATTTCGCATATGTGGGCAATGCCGTTCCCAACAGTCAGCAGTGGCGCGACGCCCTCCGGCTGAAGAGCTTGGGATTCAATATCATCCGCACGGCGCACTATCCGCAGGACCCCTCGTTCATGGATGCCTGCGACGAGCTTGGACTTTTCATCATCGTGGCTACCCCCGGATGGCAGTTCTGGAACTCCGCCGACCCCGAGTTTGAGCAGAGGGTATATAAGAATACGTGCGACATCATCCGCCGCGACCGCAATCACCCCTGCGTGCTGATGTGGGAACCGATACTCAACGAGACCCGTTTCACGAAGGATTTCGCCCTGAAGTCGCTGCAGATAACGAAGGACGAGTATCCCTACCCCTACCGTCCGGCTGCCGCTGCCGACGTGAACTCGGCCGGTGTCCGCGACAATTACGATGTCGTTTACGGATGGCCAGGCGACGATGCCAAGGCCAACCGCCCCCGGCAGTGTATCTTCACGCGTGAGTTCGGCGAGTATGTCGACGACTGGTATGCCCACAACTGCATCAACCGCGCAAGCCGGTCGTGGGGTGAGCGCCCCATGCTCGTGCAGGCTCTCTCGTTGGCAAAGACCACGGAGGAGATGTACCGCACCGGCGGACAGTTCATCGGTGGTGCGCAGTGGCATCCCTTCGACCATCAGCGCGGCTATCATCCCGATCCTTACTGGGGCGGAGACTACGACGCGTTCCGTCAGCCGAAGACCGTCTACTGGTTCTATGCTGCTCAGAATAAGGCTGTTGTTGACTGCAAGACGGTTGACGCCGACAGCGTGTTGGCCCGTCTTAGCCGGCCGGTCGTACATATCGCCCACGAGATGACACCGTTCTCCGACAGCGATGTGATGGTGTTCTCCAACTGCGACAGTGTCCGTCTGACCACTTACGATGGCGAGAAGAGTTGGATTCTGCCCGTTCGCCACACACCGGAGGGATGCAGCGATGCTGAGCTAAACACCCAGTTCTCGGCGCCGGTCGTCTTCCACAACGCATGGAACTTCTGGGAGGCTCGCGACCATAGCTACAAACAGAAAGCCTGGCAGAAGGTCAAGATGGTTGCCGAGGGCATCATCGGCGGCCGCGTGGTATGCTTCGACGTGAGGATGCCATCGCGCCGCAGCACGAAACTGCGCCTCTCGGTCGACGAGATGGGGCGGAAGCTCGTGGCCGACGGCTCCGACTTCGTCGTCGTGGTGTGCGAGGTTACCGACGACAACGGCAATGTGCGGCGCCTGGCAAAGGAGAATATCCGGTTCACGGTGACCGGTGAGGGCCGCATCATCGGCGACAACGCTGGCATCAACGCCAATCCGCGGGCCGTGGAGTGGGGCTCGGCGCCAGTCTTTGTGCAGTCGACGCGGCGCGCCGGACGTATTCATATTCATGCCGAGGTGCAGTTCCCCGGTGCGCATGCGCCCCAGCCGGCCGATTTGGACATAGAGTCGGTGCCGGCCGAGATGCCGTTCGTGCTGAACAACGGTGTAAAGGCTGATGACAGGAATGCAGCTCCAACGGCGCAGTCGGCTGCTGCCAATGCTGCCACGGCGCCGGCGCACCTGACCGACAAGCAGAAGGCGGAGCTCCTGAAAGAGGTCGAACAGCAACAGGCCGATTTTGGTATCAAGTAGACAATGCAGTTTCGTGAAAGTGATGAAGGAATATCGTCGGAATGTCGGAATTTTTCTGTAAGGGTACAACGGTGAGGACAAATCTGCTAAAACCACTGCTGATAATGCTCGTCGTCCTTCCTCTGTTTGCCGTAAACAGAGGAAGGAACGTTGCTGCCGGTACCCCTGCGGCTGTCACCGCCGGCAATGCCATCGTGGAGAACTATACCGTCGAAGACGGACTGCCCAATGGCATTGTGAGCAGTGTGATACGCACCGGCGACGGATTCATGTGGTTCGGCACGTGGTATGGCATCACCCGTTTCGACGGATTGCACTTCCAAAACTTCACGGGACTCTTCTCGTCGAAATCCGACCAGCCGCCGCGGAAGGTAGAGACGATGGTCGAGGACGGTCAGGGCAATATCTGGATCAAGACTCTTGACTGGCGGCTGTCGGTGCTCTTCAAGCGTGAGGACAGGTTCAAAAATGTCGAGAACGAGCTGAAACGCTATACCAACAACCTGCAAATCATTAAGATACAGTCTGACTCGCACGGGCATGTGCTCCTTCTCACGAAGGACAAGGACCTCCTCCTCGGTTCCACAACAGCCGACGGACGTGTAGAGTTGCGCCTTATAGCCGACTCGCGCGGTGCCATCGACAAGAGCAGCATGCAGTTGCGCGCCGACCTTGTCGACATCCGCAACGGTTATGCGGCATGGGTGGGACGCGACTACAGCGTTTTCGCCATGCCCGTGGCAACGGTGCGGAATGCCGCACACCATGGCAAGGACTACTACCGGCAGCGGTTCAGCCGGCTCGATGCGTCCTCGCACAGCTGTACCGACGTTAGGGGAACGGTGTGGACTCTTGCCGACGGACATCTCTATGGCTACAATCCAACCTCTCATCGGCATGTCGACTATGCGCTTGCGCTGTCGGGAAAGATTACGAGTCCTGCGTTCTGCCGGTCGGAAAACCGTCTGTTTGTGCTCACCGAGGCCGGTGAGGCTCTGTGCGTCAACGCCCTGACGATGAGGGTGATGCCGGTGAATGCCGCTGAGGGAATGACTCAGGGCAAACCCACGGTGAGGTATATCGGCATGCTCGCCGACCCCTCCGGCGACCTATGGTTGACGACGGCGGGACGCGGAATATACAAGGTGACATTCCCGTTGTCGCAGTTCCGCCTCATCGCCTTACCCGATTCAGGCAACAACGGCATAAGGTCGATTTTTCAACTGGCCGATGGCGATGTGTGGGCGGGCTCGCGCAACAAGAATTTATATATCTTCGACAGCTCCGGACGACTCAAGCAGACGCTCCGCTACGCCGATTACGGCATCGGCTCGGTATATAACATCATGGCTGACAGCCAGGGACGCCTGTGGCTGTCGACGAAAGGCGACGGTCTCGTGCTCGCCACGGCCGACGCGGCACAGCCCTGTGGATGGAGGTTCCGCCACTTCCGCCACGACCGGAACAACCCCGCCAGCATCGGCGGCAATAATGTCTACATCACTTATGAGGACTCGCACCGCCATATCTGGGTGGGAACGCTCGACGGAGGACTCAATCTGCTGACGGAAAATGGTGACAGCATCACCTTTTATAATAAGCTTAACGGCATGACCCACTACCCCGGCTACGGACTGTATATGGAGGTCCGCAACATGGTGGAGGACGGGTCGGGACGGCTGTGGGTCGGGACCATCGACGGTCTGATGGCTGTCAACACGCAGTTTCGGTCGCCGGCCGACATCCGTTTCGATACTTTCCGCGACCGTCAGGCCAGTCCTTTCATCAACTCCGATATCTATACGCTCTTTCGCGACAGCCGGAAGAATGTGTGGGTGTGTGCCTTCGGCGGCGGATTGAGTCGCATGACGGGATACGATTCGGCAGCTAAGGTGCCCATATTTAATAATGTGGGACTGCGCGAAGGAATGGAGAACGATGTCGTTATCTCCGTCGTCGAGGACTCGCGGTGGCAGCTCTGGCTCGCGGGTTCCGACCGTTTGTCGTGCTACGACGAGGCTGCGAGGCGCGTGAGGACGTTCGGACGTTCCGATGGTCTGCCGCCGATAGTATTCGAGGAAGGTGCGGCCATGCGCAATACCAATGGCGAACTGTGGATGGGAAGTAAGGAGGGAATACTCGTTTTCCGTCCCGACGGACTCATGCAGCCTAAGGATTCTTTCCCCGTTTATATCGTCGGCTGTACCGTTAACAATCAGGATATAAGATATTTAGACCACTCTGTCGCCGACGGCTCGATAACTTACTCTGACGAGATGAGGCTCAACCACGACCAGAACATGCTCACCCTGACGTTTGCCGTGCTCGACTACGGTAGTCAGAACAACATTATCTGCCGTCATCGCCTTGAAGGTTTCGACACCGACTGGCACTATGACGGGCGCAACCGCATGGCTTCCTACTCACAGGTGCCATGGGGTGAGTACACGTTTGTGGTCGAGGCTGCCGATGCTGCCAACCCCGGTCATCCGGCGGTGCGGCGGCTACATATCGTCATTCTGCCACCATGGTGGGCTACGTGGTGGGCTCGTGCAGTATATCTTCTGCTCGCTGTGGCCGTGGCCGTGGCCCTGTTCCGGTATGTACGGTATCAGATCCGACTGAAAAATGATCTCTATGTGCAGTCGAAAGTGGCCGAATTCAAGCGCCAGTTTACCATGGAGCAGGAGGATAAGGCCTTCATGCAGAGGGTCAAGGATGCCGTTGAGGCTAACATCGACAGGGCCGATTTCGACATGGATGCCCTTGCCGGAGAACTCGGGATGAGCCGCAGTGCCCTCTTCAAGCGCATAAAGGCCCTGACGGGAGAGTCGCCGTCGGAATTTGTCAGGAACTTCAAACTGACCAAGGCTGTCGAACTGCTGACGCATTCCGACCGCAGTATCACTGATGTGGCATACGCCTCAGGTTTCAGCGATGTCGGTTATTTCGGCAAATGTTTCCGGAAAAAGTATGGCATGAGCCCCCGGGACTATAAGAATAGGAAAGAAAATTAAAAAAAATAAAAATTTAAGTGTTACAGTATTAGGCTGTGTTCGTCACTTTTGATGAAAGTTAACTTTTTTTCGACATAAAACTATTTCTACCTGAATGACGGTCAAAAATATAACCATTTCCCTTCTTGTGACATTCTTGTCACTGTCCTCTTTCGCGCAGCAATACCGTGTTGCGGCTTGCGACTGGATGATGCTCAAGCGACAGAAGATTGGTGAGTTTGCGCTGGCACGTGAGCTCGGGGCCGATGGTGTGGAGATGGATATGGGACCGCTCGGTAAGCGCGTGCTCTTTGATAACCAGCTTCGCGACAGCGTTCAGGCCGCCAAATTCCGCCATCTTGCCGACAGTCTGCATGTTACGGTGGCCTCGGTGGCTATGAGCGGGTTCTTCGCCCAGAGTCTTATAGCACGCGACAACTATCAGGACCTCTTCGCCGACTGCCTCAGAACGATGCGGACGTTCGGCTGTAAGGTGGCTTTCCTGCCCCTCGGAGGTTGTGGCCAAGAATGGAAACGCCCCGGCAGCGAGCATGATGAGCTCGTCAGGAGACTCCGTGTCATCGGTAGTATGGCCCAGAAGGATGGGGTTGTCGTCGGAATAAGGACGGCCCTCGATGCCAAGGCTGACCGACGTCTGCTCAAGGAGATAGGCAGCGACGGCATAAAAATATACTATAGTTTCCAGGATGCCATCGATAATGGCCGTGACATCTGTAAGGATTTGCGATGCCTCGGACGCCGGAATATAGTGCAGATCCACGCCACCAACACCGACGGAGTGCTGCTCCGGGATGACCCGGCGGTCGACCTCGTGGCCATAAAGCGGACACTCGACAAGATGAGGTGGTCGGGATGGCTCGTCGTCGAGCGCAGCAGGGATGTGAGAAGAGTGCGCGACGTGAAGTATAATTTTGGCGAAAATATCGCTTATCTGAAACGAATCTTCCAGTCGGGGCCTGCTCCTAAGACCTTAAAATAATGATAGTGAATCAATCCAAAAACCAATTATATTGACTAATAAACTCAAAACCAATAGATTATGAAAATGAAACATCTCTATCAGCGACACGCTTTCGGTGCCGTCATCGCAACAGCTTTCGTTGCAATGGCATTGGCATCGTGTGCTGTCGACGGCTATGACGATGAGACGTTCAGCGGTGGTGTGACAGGGCAGACACTGTCGTCGCCGGCTGCCGACTCCATTGTCTTTACGGCAAATGCCGATGGTACGAAGACAACCATCTCCTGGCCTGTTGTCTACGGGGCCGGTGGATACCGTTGTTCGGTTCTTAACGTTAGCGACGAGAGCCATCCTGTCGTCGTGGTGGCCGACACCGTCGTCGACGGTACGACCCTTGTCGTGCCGCGAAATGAGGACGTCAACTATTCGTTCTCCATCAGAACGGTGGGCAATGAGGAACTCGGCAACAGCGATGCGGCTGAGGCGACAACGGCGTTCTTCTCGTCTTATCTTCCCGGATACGCCACAATACCCGACGGTTCCGATATCGCCGAGTGGCTCTCGCAGAACGCTCTGCCCGAGGATAAGGGCGAAGTGGCCCTCGATCTCGTCGAAAACGGTCACTATACGCTCAATGCCAATGCCACATTCGGCAACGCTCCTGTGACCATCAGGACCACCAGCAGCAACCGTGCAACCATCACCGTGGGCACCGATGCCAGTTTCGTGATTAAGGGAGGCTTCAGTCTGAAGAACGTTATTATCGACGGATCGAACTGTACTAACCCTCTGATACTCATGAATGCCGAGCCTAACCCTGCAACGAAGAACACTGTGTCGGACAAAGGATTCTATTATATTGAGGACCCAGTCAAGATTGTAAACTGCCTTGTCAGCAATCTCACCGATGAAGTGATTAACAACAACAAGACTCAGTACTGTATCCACACCTTCCTTGTCGATAACAGCGTGTTCCACTTTAACACTGCAAGCGGCCACGGGTCGGGTTCATACTTCAATATGTACAATAACGGAGCGTGCATCAACGATTTCAGCGCATCGAACTCTACGTTCTACAACACCTCCGACAACGAGATGAAGTACTTCATCCGTTACAACAACTCCGGCGGTCCTAAGCGTACGGGTTATTCAAAGGCTACTGTGACGCTGCGCCAGTGCACATTCTATAATGTCGTAAAGAAGAGTCAGGTGGCCAACTACGACGGTCTGCGCCGCACCGACCTCGCTACCTTCACCCTCGACCATAACATCATCGCCGACACGGGCAACAAACAGTTCGTCCGCAGGTTCATTGCCGGAGGCTCATGGAGTGATGCCGGCATAAAGAATTTCACCTCGAACACCTATGTTATGGACGGTGAGGATGCCTGGACGATGCCCGACGCCGCTGATCCAACAACGTGGACGGGTGAGGCTCAGTACGACCAGTCGGGAACAATCGTTGCCGGCAATCCTGGTTTCAAGGACGCTGCCAATGGTGATTTCACCGTCAGCGGTGCCAGCCAAATAACAAGTCGCAACGGCGATCCGCGTTGGTTGCCGTCGGCTCAGTAACAAACTACCAAAGACTATAGGTCATGAAGACAAACAATATCAAGACATTAGCGCTCGGACTGGCACTGACATGTGCCATTCCGGCAATGGCACAAAACACGACAACGATAAAGGGAACCGTCGTCGACGAGAATGGCGAGCCCGTTATCGGAGCCTCTGTCCGCGTGCCAGGAACAAGACAAGCCACCGTTACCGACCTCGACGGCAATTATTCTATCAGTGCTCCGAAGGGAACGACGCTGACCGTGACATACGTTGGCTACAAGGAACTCTCTACAAAGGGCGGCCGCATTGTGCTGAAGGAGGGCGATACCGACCTCAACGATGTTGTTGTCGTCGGTTATGGTACCCAGAAGAAGGCCCACCTCACAGGATCTGTTGAGAGCATTCCTGTCGACGAGATACAGGATATCTCCTCAGGCAACCTCGCCTCGACGCTCTCCGGTCTCGTCACCGGACTCAGCGTATCGGGCGGAGAGTCGCAGCCGGGACAGGCAGCGCGTATTACCATCCGTACTGCCAACACCCTTGGCGACATCGGCTCGACTGTGCAGCAGCCGCTGTTCGTCATCGACGGCTATATTTATCCTAACGACGTGAAGGTCGGCAACGTTCAGCAGAACCTCGGCGCCGAGGCCTTCAACAACCTCGATCCTGCCGAAATCGAGAGCATCTCAGTCCTGAAGGATGCCTCGGCGGCCGTCTATGGAGCCCGCGCTGCCAACGGTGTGATCCTCGTTACTACGAAGAAAGGAAAAGTAGGAAAGCCAGTCATCAGCTACAGTGGACAGTACGGTTGGACCGACGCGGTGGCGACACCTAAGATGTTGTCGGCTTACAACTACGGACGGCTGTACAATGAGATTGCCGCCCGCGACCCCCTGAACACCACCCTCGACCACACCACCGGCCTCTTCCAGGCCGATGAGCTTGAGGCGATGAAAGGAATGAACAACGACTTGCTCGATAAGTACTGGAAGACCGGTTTCACTCAGAAGCACAGCGTAAACATCAGTGGTGCCTCCGACCGCGTCAACTACTTCGCCGGAATAGGATATTTCGACCAGGACGGTAACCTCGGACGCCTCGACTATAACCGTTGGAACTACCGTGCGGGTGTCGACGTGAAAATTTCGAAATGGCTCAGCGCCGGAGTGACTATCAGCGGCGACTACGGCAAGCGCAATACGGGCAACGTGAAGGTCGGCGGCAGCTCCGACCAGAAGCAGTATAACTTGCTGCTGACGCGTCCTTACTATCTGCCGGAGTACATTGGCGAGAACGACGAGTATCCGATCCTCAACTACGGACCTACGAACAGTGAGGCCAACCAGAACCAGCGCTACAACTACGACCTGCTTATCAACGACGGCGACTATTCGAAATCTATGACATCGAACCTCAATATCGGTGCCAATATCAACTACGACTTCGGATGGAGCAAGGCCCTCAAGGGTCTGAGGGTGTCGTTCCAGTACAGCAAGAGTATCAACACCAACAAGGGCAATGAGTACGGTTCCAACTTCACCATATATAATATGCAGAAGCGCTACGGCTCGGGCTCACACCTCTACGGTCCTCTCGACGGCAGCGACGACTACTCGTTATGGGATCTGACGAACCTCGTGGCTCACAAGTACGACAACGGCAACTACCTCGCCCGTACCGACGTGCGCACCGACAACTACCAGATGAACTTCACCGTTAACTACGCCCGCGACTTCGGACTGCACAATGTCCAGGCTCTTTTCTCTATAGAGAAGAGCGAGGCTGAGAGCGAATACCAGCGTAGCTCGGTCACGAATCCTTATGAGTTCACCACCGGTCAGTCGAATTCTGCCGACGGAACACAGACCGGCGTCTTCACACGGTCGGAGAGTGGCTCCCTTTCGTACATCGGACGCGTAAACTACAGCTACGCAGGCCGTTACCTCTTCGAGTTCCTCATGCGTGCCGACGCGTCGCAGAAGTTCAGTCCCGAAAACCGCTGGGGTTACTTCCCGGCAACATCTATCGGCTGGATAGCTTCTGAGGAGAAATGGTTCAAGAAGGCAATGCCGTGGTGGAACTTCCTCAAATTCCGCGCCAGCTTCGGTCTGACGGGCCGCGACAACACCACGGCATGGCAGTGGATGCAGGTCTATGCTCAGGACAAGAACCGCGGAGTCCTCTTTGGCGACTACTCCAAGGACACCGGCAACCGCATCACCATCAACAAGAACAACTCGGCTGTCAACCGCGATATCACGTGGGATAAGTCGTATAAGTTCAACTTCGGTATCGATAACCGCTTCCTCAACAACCGTTTGAGCGTCGGTCTCGACTTCTATCGTGAGTGGAACCGCGACATGCTCATCAACATTCTGCAGGTTGTTCCGTCGACGGTAGGCACGCAGTCGGCAGCATCGAACAATGGTGAGATTGACAACTGGGGCTGGGAGCTCTCTCTCGGATGGCGCGACAAGATTGGCAAGGATTTCAAGTACAATATCGGAATCAATACCGGTTACTCCGACAATAAGGTCCTTTGCATGGACTTCGACCAGAATTTCTACTATCGTCAGATACAGCGCAACGGCCGCACCGACATCGGAACGTGGGGCATGCAGTGCATCGGCATGTTCCGTTCGTTCCAGGACATCGACGAGTACTTCACCAAGTACCACATCACTTCCTACATGGGCATGAGCAAGGACCAGGTTCGTCCGGGAATGCTCATATACAAGGATATCCGTGGCTCGCAGCATACCGATGCCAACGGCAAGATATATTATGACGGCCCCGACGGCATTGTCGACCGCGATAACGACCAGGTGCAGCTCGGCCACCGCGGCAATATCTACGGATTCACCCTCAACGCCGGCGGCTCATGGAAGGGTCTGTCGTTCCAGTTGCAGTTTGGTGCCCACTGGGGCGGCTACACCACCGTTCCTTCGCAGGCTCTGACGGCTAGTGCTGTCGAGTACACCAATATGCCGTCGTTCTGGAATCCCGACAATGTCTTTGTCTATCAGAACGTCTACGACGGTCAGGGCAACCTTATTCAGGCTGCGAACCGCAATGCCTGCCTGCCTAACCCGGGCTACAGCATCAACAGTGTGGCGTCGAGTTTCTGGCGCATCAGTGCCGCACAGGTCACTCTGAACCGCCTCACCCTGGCCTACTCGCTGCCGAAGACATGGCTCAAGGCACTCGGAATAGGTATACAGAACGTCCGTCTGAACCTCACGGGCCAGAACCTCATCAACTTCTACAATCCTTATCCCGACAATTTCTACAGTCCGTATGCGGGCACCTATGGCAACTACCCGAACCTGCGTAAATGGACTCTCGGTGTGAATGTCAGCTTCTGATGAGTCGTTAGGGGTATTATTTATACATAATTCAAAAACTATTTAGGCAATGAAAGTAATACGATATGCAGTCCTTGGACTCGCCGGCATGATGGCTCTCGCGTCGTGCAGCGATAAGTTCATCGACGAAAAGAAGAACTTCGACAACGTCAATACCGACATTTACAACTACGAGAGCGGTATCAACGGACGTCTCAACGACCTTTATTCGTGGTCGCTCCCCGACGTTAACGTGCAGGATGTGCAGCGTTGGAAGTCGCCGTCGGAGGGCACCAACGATATGGTTGGCAAGTCGACAGAGGAATATTCAGGCTTCTCGGTGTTCCTCGACCCAAAGAAGGAACTCACCTCCTCAGTGGGAACCGACCAGGTGCCCGACCTGTTCATGGGCGACAAGGGCAACATCCAGGCCAGCGTCTACGGCCGTATCCGCAACATCAACGACTTCATCACCAACGTGAAGAGTCACGGTGCCGCCGACGACGTGAAGGCCAAGGCCCTCGGCCAGGCCTACTTCTTCCGTGCCTGGTGCTACTATATGCTCATGAAGTGGTACGGTGGAGTGCCATTGGTTAAGGACGTCCAGGACCCTGTCGAGTCGAGTTTCACCGAACGCTCGTCAGCCCGTGCCACTAAGGACTTCATCCTCTCCGACCTGGACATGTCGGCCCGGCTGCTCGCACCATACACTATGAACGGCGGATGGGACAGCGGCAACTTCGGACGCGTCACCACCGGCACGGCACTCGCCCTCAAGGGCCGTGTGCTCCTGCTCTGGGCCAGTCCGCTCTTCAACCGCGCCAACGACCAGGAGCGCTGGACATCGGCCTACAAGACCATGAAAGCCGAGAAGGACTCCATCGATGCCTGCGGATACCACCTCTATAAGAGTGGCAGGAATGTCAACGGCTCCGACTTCGCGGCCATGTTCCTCCAGTCAGGCACCAACCCCGAAGCCGTCTTCGTGACCCTGTATAACAATGTTGCCGGCGACGGCCTCGACAACCAGAAGAACAGCTCCTGGGAGCGTTGGATACGTCCTCACAACACCACCGGCTCCGGTCTCAACGCCTCTGCTATGCTCGTCGACATGTTCCCGATGTCCGACGGAAAGATTCCGGCAGGCACCGGCACCTACACGAAGCTCCAGACCTCCGATGTGAGCTACGACAGCAGTCTGCCGTTCCTCAACCGCGACCCTCGCTTCTACCGCACCTTCACCTTCCCCGGCTTCCGTTGGGCTTATCAGGGCGATGCCTCCGCGGCCAACTCGCT
>OMUH01000057.1 GCA_900314195.1 uncultured Prevotella sp. | reverse complement strand
GGTAGCGGGCACTCGTTATGTCCGATACGATACCGCAATCCGTTTCAAACGGTTTCAGGAAGTATGTAAAAAGTAGAATAATTATTAATACTTTTAATAACGTTAACTATACACATTTAGTTTTCCAGCAAAACAGTGAAAGACACAGAGAGAACCTTCTTTTTTTCGGCACTTGTGGTGTTGTTGCTTTTGGGTTTGCACTTTCTGCCCGACATTACCATAGACGGTACTGAGCTGAGACGTGTCAGCATTCTGAGTGATTTGTTTCCGGACAGCAGCAGAACGGCGCAGCCCGTCATTCCGCCGTCCGAGCCCGTGACCATGGCACAGACACGCCACGGCAAGATAAAATTCAAGGAGGAATGGCCGGAAGGCACTGAGCCCATTATTGATTATTCGGCAGACGGGACGAACATGGATATTTTCTATGAGGCACTGTCAAAGGTTAAGACCATGGACCGGCCTGTGAGAATTGCATGGTTCAGCGATTCTTTTATTGAGGACGACATCGTTACGGCCGACATAAGAGAGTTTTTTCAGAAAGACTTCGGCGGCTGCGGAGTGGGATGGGTAGACCTTGCAAACCCGGCAAATAAAGGCAGCCGCCGCACGGTGACGCAGCAAACAGCGGGCGCAACGGAATATACCGTGGCGGGCAAGCCGTTTGACAACAACCGCACAGGCATAAACGAACGTTACTACACCGTTGCGGCGGGAGCCAGAGTCACGACAAGCGTATCGTCGGTGTTCAACCGCCGGCAGCCTCATTCCAAGCATTTTGAAGTTACACGGCTTTTCTTCCGTGCCCCTTCCGGAGCAGTGATAACCGCATCTGTGAATGGCGGGAAGGCCGTTGCCTGTAATGCTGCGCCGTCGCCTGAAGTGCAGATGATGGCGATGAACACGGCCGGCAACACCATAACCTATACCTTTCAGAAGCCCGGCAGAGGGTTTACGCCCTTCGGAATGGCTCTCGAGAGCCGCCGCGGAGTAATTGTAGACTGCATGAGCATGCGCGGCTCAAACGGCCTGCCCATGCGCCGGATACCGCAACAAACGATTGCCGGCTTCACGCGGCTGCGGCCCTACGACCTCGTAATATTCCAGTTCGGACTGAACACTGCGACAACGGGCAACAGCAAGTGGATAAAGACAATGTATATACCGGGCATTAAGAAAACCGTCAGCTATCTGCACAAGGCCTTTGCAGGGTCGGCATTCCTCGTCATGAGTGTGTCTGACCGCGCGCAGCGCTCGGCAGACGGCATAACAACCATACCCGAAGTCTATGACCTCGTGGCCTGCCAGCAGCAGGTGGCCGCCGACTGTCATGTGGCATGGCTGAACTTCTTCAAAGCCATGGGCGGCACCGGCTCTATTACCGGCCTCGTTGACCGCAGAATGGCCAACAAAGACTATACGCACCTCAGCTACGGAGGCGGACACTGGGTGGCAGCTAAAGTATATCCGTCGTTCAAGGCCGGATACAGAAATTATTTGAGACGCAAAAAATTAGAAGAAAATTAAGACCATGCTCGAACGGTTAATAAACATACTGACTTATGACCCGAAAAGTCCGATGATATTCTCAAGCGGACTGTTTCTTTTCCTTTTCCTCGGCTTCTCGTTCGTATATATGCTGCTGCGCAACAAGTTAAACACGCGGCTTGTGTTCGTAACGCTTTTCTCTTATTATTTCTATTACAAGAGCAGCGGTTTCTATTTCTTTCTGCTGGCCGTGGTGACCGTCAGCGACTATCTCATTGCCGGGCGCATAGGGCGGCTGAAGACTGCGCCCGGCACAAAGACGCCGGCCATGAGGCGCCTTGTGGCCCTGAGCCTGATTATAGACCTCGGTTTTCTCGGCTATTTCAAATACACCAATTTCTTTGCCGGACTGGCAGCCAGGCTGATAGGGGAGAACTTCCAGCCGTGGGACATCTTCCTGCCCGTGGGCATCAGCTTTTTCACCTTCCAGAGCATGAGCTATGTCATTGACGTATACCGCGGAGACATAAAGCCCGTCGGACGGCTGCTCGACTATGCTTTCTATGTGTCGTTCTTCCCGCAGCTCGTGGCCGGCCCTATAGTGCGTGCCACCGACTTCGTGCCGCAGATAAGAAAGCCCATAGTGATAACGCAGGAGATGTTTGCACGCGGGGTGTATCTGATTATGACCGGACTCTTCAAGAAGGCTGTGATATCAGATTATATAAGCTTGAATTTCGTTGACCGCATCTTCGACAATCCCACGCTCTACAGCGGACTTGAGAACCTTCTCGGCGTGTACGGCTATGCCCTGCAAATATACTGCGATTTCTCCGGCTACAGCGATATGGCCATAGGCATAGCGCTGCTGCTCGGCTTTAAATTCCCAATAAACTTCAACGCGCCGTATACCAGCGACAGCATTACTGATTTCTGGCGCAGGTGGCACATCTCGCTGTCAAGGTGGATTCGTGACTATATTTACATCTCGCTCGGCGGAAACAGAAAAGGAAAGGTGAAGCAATACATGAACCTTATGGCAACAATGCTCCTTGGCGGACTGTGGCACGGGGCAAGCCTGAACTTCATTGTGTGGGGCGGCATTCACGGCGCCGGACTCGTTGCGCATAAGTTCTTTCAGCAGGAGGTGCTGCACCACGACCGCCACTACCACCCGCACGGACTGAGAAAGTTTTTTGCCGTAATACTCACATTCCATTTCGTTTGCTTTGCGTGGCTGTTCTTCCGCAATGCCACGTTCGGCGGCGTGGGCTTGATGCTGTCGCAGATATTCACCGATTTCCATGCTGAGCTCCTGCCGCAGCTGCTCACGGGATATAAATATGTGCTGCTGATAATGGCTTTCGGCTATCTGACACACTTCATTCCCGACAGATGGCAGGACAGGACGATAAGCTTGCTGGCCAGGGGCAACGTGGTTGTTGACGCCGTGTTGCTTACCATTATTATATATATAGTTGTTCAGGTGAAAAGCTCGACCATTCAGCCGTTCATTTATTTCCAGTTCTGAACGGGCTGAAAGAAATTACCGCTGCATTGCACGGACCATTGCGGCAAGAAATTTGCCAGCATGCATGAGCCGTGCCTTGTGCCGGACCATAAAGAATGTCTGGCATGTGTTTATTACAAACAGTTTTATTTTGCGCTTTATTAAAATGTATGAATAGATATACGATTTTCGGTCATTCCGTCATGTCTTAAAAATAATATCAGTAATTTTGCTGACGGAATAAACCACAAACAATTTTTATAAAAATGAAATTTAAAGCACAATTACTGGTTGCCGTCATGCTTGCCGGCAGCACATGTGTCATGGCGCAAAGCCAGCTCAAGACGGGCATTTACCGTGCCAACATGGACCTCAGCGTGCGCCCGGGCGATGACTTCTATGAGTATTCGGCCGGCGGGTGGCTGAAGACACACCCTCTCGACGCCGAGCACCCTATGAACGGCAGCTTCGTCGACCTTGAAGAACAAAACAACGACCGCATACGCAAGCTGGTGGAAGACTATGCTTCCAGGAGCCAGACAAAGGGCTCCGTGGCGCAAAAGATAGGCAGCCTGTACAGAATGTATATGGACACCGTGCGGCTGAACCGCGACGGATACAAGCCTATTAAGCCGATACTCGACAAGATTGCTGCCACGAGCAAACGCAGTGAGCTTATTAAGCTGATGAACGACCTCGACGTGAAGGGATACGGCACCATGCTGTTCGGCTTCGGCCTCGGCGTTGACGACAAGCAGTCTGACAGATACCTTATCAGCATCAGCCAAGGCGGCATAGGCCTCGATCCGGAATATTATACCAAGCCGAATGAACAGCAGAAGGCCGTTGTGGCTGCCTACAAGGCACTGACGAAAGACTATTTCAAGATGGTGGGATGCAGTGATGCTGAGGCTGAAAAGAAAATGCAGGCTGAGTTTGCTCTTGAAGAGCGCATAGCAAAGGTGAGCTATGACCAGGTGAAGCTGCGCGACCCTAACGCCAACTATCACAAGATGAGCTGGAAGGAGCTGACAACGCAGTTCCCGGGCATTGACTGGAACTATATAGCCCGCGTGAACTTCTTCCCGGTCATCGACAGCGTTTCTGTAGGTCAGCCGGAGCCTGTACACGAGGTGGAGAAAATACTCGCCACAACTGACCTGGAGACGCTGAAGGCCTGCATGGAGATAAGCGTCATCAGCTCGGCTGCCGGCTCGCTCAGCACTGACTTCGGGCGCCGCCGCTTTGAATATCAGAAGGTGGTCTACGGCATCCAGCAGCAGTCGCCGAGATGGAAGCGCGGCATAAACTTCGTGCAGGGCATCATGGGCGAGGCCGTGGGCAAGCTCTACGTGCAGCGCTATTTCCCTGAGAGCAGCAAGAAAAAGATGCTGCGCCTCGTTGCCAACCTGCAGGAGGCACTCGGACAGCGCATCAAGGAAAACACATGGATGACCGACGCTACAAAGAAGAAAGCCATTGAAAAGCTCAGCAACTTCCGCGTGCAGATCGGTTACCCTGACAAATGGATGAACCTCGACAGCGCCGTGACCGTTGACGAAAACATCAGCCTGCGCAAAAACATAGAGAACATCAACCTTATTCTTGCAAAAGAAAACGTTGAGAAACGCTTCGGAAAGAAGGTTGACAAGGATGAATGGTACATGACGCCGCAGACCGTCAACGCCTATTACAACCCGGCATCAAACGGAATAACCTTCCCGGCAGCCATTCTGCAGGCTCCCTTCTTCGATCCCGATGCTGACGATGCTGCCAACTACGGCGCCATAGGCACGGTGATAGGGCATGAGATGAGCCACGGCTTCGACGACCAGGGCTGCCAGTACGACAAAGACGGAAACCTTCATAACTGGTGGACGGCAGAAGACAAGAAGAGCTTCGACGAGCGTGCCAAGGTGCTCGCCGACTGGTTCTCACAGCAGGAGGCCGTGCCGGGACTGAAGGTGAACGGCGAGAAGACTCTCGGCGAGAACATCGGCGACAACGGCGGCCTGAACGTGTCGTTCCGCGCCTTCAAAAACGCAACGGCCAAGCATCCGCTTGAAAAACGCGACGGCTTCACGCCCGAGCAGCGCTTCTTCATTGCCTACGGCCGTATATGGGCCAGCAACATTGCGCCGCAGTTCATCGCTTACCTCGTCAACAGCGATGTGCACTCGCCGAACCGCCAGCGCGTAAACGCGGCTCTGCCAATGATTGACGCATGGTATGACGCCTTCGGCATAAAACAAGGTGACAAACTGTATGTGCCGGCCGACAAACGAGCACACATATGGTAAAAAAATGAGATATAAAATAATAAAAGTCTGCCATTTTGGCGCAATGGCGCCGTTGGCATATCATTTGTAAATTTGTCAGTGTCCGCACGGGTTGCGGGCGCTGACATTTTTTTATGTCACATATAATTAATATAACAATATAACAAATTTGATAATAATTAAAAAATAAATACAACTATGGGAAAGATTATTGGAATCGATTTAGGTACAACTAACAGTTGTGTAGCCGTGTTTGAAGGCAATGAGCCTACTGTCATCGCCAACAGCGAGGGCAAGAGAACAACACCGTCTATCGTCGGCTTCGTCGACGGCGGCGAGCGTAAGGTTGGTGACCCGGCCAAGCGTCAGGCTATAACAAACCCTAAAAAGACTGTTTACTCTATAAAGAGATTCATGGGTGAGACCTATGAGCAGTGCAAGAAAGAGGCTGAGCGCGTGCCTTACACCGTTGTAAATGAGAACGGTTATCCGCGCGTGCAGATTGACGACCGCAAATACACTCCGCAGGAAATATCTGCCATGATTCTTCAGAAGATGAAGAAGACCGCAGAAGACTATCTTGGCCAGGAGGTTACCGAGGCTGTCATCACAGTGCCTGCATACTTCTCTGACTCACAGCGTCAGGCCACTAAGGAAGCCGGTACTATTGCCGGACTGAACGTTAAGCGTATTGTAAACGAGCCGACGGCAGCCGCTCTTGCTTACGGTGTCGACAAGGCCGACAAGGATATGAACATCGCAGTGTTCGACCTCGGCGGCGGTACATTCGATATTTCTATTCTTAACTTCGGCGGCGGCGTGTTCGAGGTTCTGTCAACCAATGGTGATACACACCTGGGCGGTGATGACTTTGACCAGGTTATCATTGACTGGCTTGTAAAGGGCTTCAAGGAAGAGAACGGCATCGACCTCAGTCAGGATCCTATGGCCATGCAGCGTCTTAAGGAGGCCGCCGAGAAGGCAAAGATTGAGCTGAGCTCATCAACAACCACAGAAATCAACCTGCCTTACATCACTGCTGTAGGCGGCACACCTAAGCACCTTGTAAAGACATTGACACGTGCACAGTTCGAACAGCTTGCTCATGACCTGATTCAGGCTTGTCTTGTTCCTTGCCAGAACGCCATGCGCGACGCCAAGCTTCAGACATCAGATATTGACGAAGTCATCCTCGTGGGTGGTTCTTCACGTATACCTGCCGTTCAGACTCTTGTAAAGAACTACTTCGGCAAAGAGCCTTCAAAGGGCGTTAACCCTGATGAGGTTGTTGCAGTGGGCGCTGCCATACAGGGCGCCGTGCTGAACAAAGAGGCCGGCGTAGGCAACATCGTGCTGCTTGACGTTACCCCGCTGACCCTTGGTATCGAGACCATGGGCGGCGTGATGACAAAGCTGATTGATGCCAACACCACCATTCCTTGCAAGAAGAGTGAGGTGTTCTCAACAGCTGCCGACAACCAGACGGCCGTTACCATTCATGTGCTGCAGGGCGAGCGTCCTATGGCTGCACAGAACAAGAGCATAGGCCAGTTCAACCTTGAAGGCATTGCTCCGGCACGCCGTGGTGTTCCGCAGATTGAGGTAACATTCGATATTGATGCCAACGGTATTCTGAATGTAAGTGCCAAGGATAAGGCTACCGGCAAGGAGCAGGCTATACGTATTGAGGCATCAAGCGGCTTGAGCGATGATGAGATCAAGCGTATGAAGGCCGAGGCTGAACAGTATGCCGAGCAGGACAAGAAGGAGCGTGAGAAGGTTGACAAGCTGAACCAGGCTGACTCAACAATATTCACTACAGAGAACTTCCTGAAAGACAACGGTGACAAGATTCCGGCTGACAAAAAACCGGCTATCGAGCAGGCTCTGCAGCAGCTTAAAGACGCACATAAGAGCGGCGACGTGGCTGCCATCGATACTGCCATCGCTGCTTTGAACACAGCCGTTCAGGCTGCCAGCGCACAGATGTACGGACAGGGTGGTCCTCAGCAGGGTGCAGCAGGTGCTCAGGGCGGTCAGCAGGCTAACAACAACTCCCAGAACTCTGACGACAACATCCAGGACGCCGACTTCGAGGAGGTGAAGTAATATCGATAAGCATCGATAAGCAAATATA
>OMUH01000056.1 GCA_900314195.1 uncultured Prevotella sp. | reverse complement strand
CTGGGACGAATCTCATTTGTTAACGATTTTAACTAAAAAGTTACCGGACTATTGTACTTAAATGATATACAAATAGAAACCACTGTTTTTTTATTGCAGCTTGCTTATTTCCTTCTCTGCCGATTCAGCGCTGTCGCAGACAATAAAATGATTGTGCCAGCTGTCTCTGATAAATCCGCTTTGCTGGAGGCTGTCGAGCAATTCGGTCAGCTTGTTCCAAAAACCGCCGGTATTAAGAAGAATGACTTTCTTTGTGTGATAGCCGGCAGTGGCGGCGGCCGCCACGGTGAAAGCCTCGTCGAGCGTGCCTATGCCGCCGGGCAGGGCGACAAAGACATCTGCCTGGGCCATCATCAGCTCTTTGCGGTCGCTGAGGTTGTCGCACGGCACAACAACGTCATTGCAGTCGGCTGCTATACCGCGCCGTGACAGCTCCATGGGCAGAATGCCTATCACCGTGCCTCCTCCGTCATGAACGGCATTGGCGACGGCGCCCATGAGCCCCAGGCGTGTTCCGCCGTAAACAAGTGAATGTGCGTTTGCAGCTATCCAACTGCCAAGCTGCCTTGCGCAGTCAAAAAATTCAGCTGCTATGTTCTCATTGGCTGAACAGAATACTCCTATCTTCATAAACTGAAATAATCCTTAATAATTATCGGTTTCAACGTTTGTCAACAATGCTCTTAATGCAGTGCTTAATACGTTACTTAATACGTCACTTTATATAATGTGCTTAATATGCTTACAAATATAATAAAAAAGAATATGCAAAAATAATCATAACTGATTTATTTTCACTAATTTTGCAAACCGAAAAGCCATCGGCCGTTATTTCACCGGCGAATGGCGGCAGACCAAGGCCCTGTTGTTATTTTATTGTTATTTAAGTAGGGGGAGGGCCGGCAAGTCTGCAATATATATAAATAACAACAAGGTAAAAAGATTGAAAACATTTGAAGAACTCGGCGTGCGCGAAGATATCCGGCGCGCCATCAGTGAGCTCGGCTTCGAAAATCCGATGCCGGTGCAGGAAGAAGTTATCCCTTATTTGCTTGGTAACAAGAATGATGTCATTGCGCTTGCCCAGACAGGCACGGGCAAGACGGCGGCCTACGGACTGCCTGTTCTGCAGAAGACAGATGCACAGCAGAAAACGACGCAGGCTGTCATACTCAGTCCGACGCGTGAGCTCTGTCTGCAGATTGCCGACGACCTCAATTCATTTGCGAAGTATATAGACGGCATGCACATCGTGCCCGTCTACGGCGGTGCCGACATTGGTCCGCAGATACGCACGCTGAAACACGGCGTGCAGATAGTGGTGGCCACTCCCGGACGTCTTGTCGACCTCATAGAGCGTGGCGTCGCCGACCTCGAGCATGTCAGCAACATCGTTCTCGACGAGGCTGACGAGATGCTCAACATGGGCTTCTCTGACAGTATTAATGCAATATTCGAGCAGTTGCCTGAAGATCATAACACGCTGCTGTTCTCGGCAACGATGAGCAAGGAGGTGGAGCGTGTAGCGAAGAAATATCTTCACGATTATAAGGAGATAGTTGTAGGCAGCCGCAATGAAGGTGCCGAGCATGTGAACCACATCTATTATCTTGTTCACTCGAAAGACAAATATCTTGCTCTTAAACGCATTGTAGACTATTATCCGCATATATTTGCCATTATCTTCTGCCGCACTAAGATAGAAACACAGGAGATAGCCGACAAGCTTATCAAGGACGGATACAATGCCGAGGCTCTGCACGGTGACCTCAGCCAGCAGCAGCGTGACCTCACCATGCAGAAGTTCAGAAACCATAATGTTCAGTTTCTTGTTGCCACTGATGTGGCAGCCCGCGGACTTGACGTTGAAGACCTTACGCATGTCATCAATTACGGACTGCCCGACGACATAGAAAGCTATACCCACCGTTCCGGCCGTACGGGCCGTGCCGGCAAGAACGGCACGTCTATATCTATCATACACACCAGGGAGAAATGGAAAGTGAGCCAGATAGAAAAGCAGATTGGCAAGGAATTTGTCGACGGCACACTGCCTACGCCGGAGGAAATCTGCCAGAAACAGCTTTACAAGACCATGGACGATATTATGAAGACTGATGTGGATGAAGAGCAGATAGCGCCGTATATGGAAACCATTGACCGCCAGTTTGAATATATCGACAAGGAAGACATAATAAAGAAGATGGTCATGATAACGTTCGGCCGTTTCCTTGACTACTACAAGAATGCTCCTGTGATAGAGAAGCCGACAGGACGCGGCAAGGCAGAAGGCCGCAAGGCGTCTGACGGCAGCAAGGGCAAGGGCCGTTCCCGCAAGGCCGAGGCCGGCTATGAGCGTTTGTTTATCAATCTTGGCAAAGATGACGGTTTCTATCCCGGCGAGGTGATGCAGTTCCTGAACAAGCACATTCACGGCCATCAGGAGGTGGGGCATATAGATCTGTTGGGCAAGTTCTCATATATAGAAGTGCCGTCGAAGGATGCACAGCGTGTCATGAAAGCACTCAGCGGCACTCGTTACAAAGGCCGTGAGGTGAGGTGCAACAAGGCTGATGACAATAATAACGGAGGGCGCAAGGACGGACGCGAACGGCGCGGCAACAGAAACACTGCGCAGCATTCATCAAAGGCACGCCGCAGCAACAGCTCTTATGATGACAGTAATGATGACTGGCGCAGCCTTATGCAGCAGGCCGGCGACATAAACCTGAAAGGCGAGGCACCCGACTTCAGTGAAGAGGGATGGGCACGCCGCTATCCGAAGAAAAATAAGAAACGGAATTAAGCACGTTCTGGAGCCGGCAGATAAGTATGCCGGTGAGGCGATATAAAAAAAATTATTGTTGTCCGCAAATTTAGCGGACACCAATAAAAAAAATAAGGCGGGCAGCCGGTTGATGCAAACCGGTTGTCCGCCTTATCTTTTATAGATGCTTTTGCTTATTTTGCGTTAATCTCTTTTATCAGTCTGTCAGCATGTCCCCATGAGCTCATCATGTAGAGCACATATCTTATGTCGACGCCGATGCATCGTGCCAGCCGGCTGTCGAAGTTGATGTCGCTGCTGAGGCTGTCCCAGTTGCCGTCAAAGGCAAGGCCTATAAGCTCGCCGTTGCCGTTGAACATCGGCGAACCGGAGTTGCCGCCGGTAATGTCGTTGTTGGTGAGGAAGCACAGCTGCAGCTTGCCGGTAGTCTTGTCCTGATAAGGACCGTAGGTGCTGCGTGAGAGCAGTTCCTTCATTACAGGCTCAGCCTTGTAATCGGCAATCTTGTCGGCACGGTTCATCTTCTTCACGATGCTTTCCGCATCAGTGTAATAGCCGCTTTGGTGGCCGGAAAGCTCAAAACCGCCCACACGGCCGTAAGACAGCCGCATGGTGAAATTGGCATCGCTGTAATGCGGCAGGTTTTCCTCCATTCTTATTTTAGCGGCACACAGCTCCTTCTCCAGCTCGGCGATGGAGTCGGCATATACGCCGGTCTGCTCTTTCAGCTGCGCGAAGATGTCCATTATGTCGATACCGTATTTTACACCGGGATCTTCTTTATAGCTCTTCTTGTTGAAGTAAATCTTCTTTCCGCTCTGCATTATGATGCTGTTGTTCCAGATGTGGTCAACAAACCGCTTGCAGTCTCCGCCGAACTTTGAGTCTATGTCATTGTAGAACAACGGCAGCCATTTCTTGTCAACATGCTTGCGGTAGTTGTCCAGGAGCACGGCCATCATATCTTTGTCAGTAGGCGCATCCCATTCGCTGCTGTTGTCGTCAAACTCATGATAAGCCTTTGACGACTTGCTGTCTTTTGAGCCTTTTACCTCCATGCCGTTATACAGCTTCATGGCACGTGTGTTGAACTCTATGTTGCTCCGGCGTGAGAAAGTCTCAGACCACATGGTGAAGACATATTCCAGCTTTTCTGTCTTTGCGTACAGGCGTGCCATGGCATCGAAGTCAACCTTCTTGAAATCGTTGACGCTTGTTGTGTCCTGCCATCGGCGTATGACAGCCTCGTATTTCCGTTTCTGCTGGATAAGTCCGATGGAATCGATACATTTGTTCATGCCAATGGAGTTCTTCCAGTAATTGGAGCTTTGCGCATATTTAGAGTCATATTTTATTCGTACGGCCTCGCTGGCATTCATGTGCCGCTTCATGACCTCCTGCTTGACGCCGCGTACCTGCGCGCGTGGAGCGTTCTGTGCGTCGCGCCGTGTCTGTATGCCGTAGCTCGACAGATAACGGCTTGTGCTGCCGGGGTAGCCGAGCGTCATGGCATAGTCGCCGTCCTTATATCCGCCGAGGCTCACCTGTGCCCAGCGCTTCGGATGATAAGGCTTGTTGTCCGGACTGTAGGGCGCAGGCCTGTTGTCCTTGCCGGCATATATGCGGAACACAGAGAAGTCGCATGTCTGCCTCGGCCACATCCAGTTGTCGGTCTCACCGCCGAACTTTCCCATGCTCTTCGGCAGGGCGAACACAAGCCTCAGGTCAGTGAAGTCCTGATATGTCGTAGCATACCATTTGTTGCCTTCGTAGAACGGATCAATGTTGACGTGGAGCGTTGAGTCGCGCTTCTTCACGTCATCGGTCATGGCCTGCTCGAGAGAGTCTATGAGATTGCCGCGGCCGTAGTCATCGAGTGCATCATAGCCCAGCCGTTCCACGTCGGCGGTAATGTCTTTTTGCTCAATCATGAAGCTGACAAACATATTCTCATTCGGCAGTTCATCAGCCATCGTCTTCGCACAGAAGCCGTTGAGCATATAGTCATGGTCTACCGTAGAATGTGAGCGTATAGCCTCGAATCCGCAGTGATGGTTTGTAAAAACGAGTCCGTCGGGCGATACCACCACTCCGGAACAATAACCGGAGAAGTTGACAACGGCATTTTTCAGTCCGTCGGGATTGTCGTAGAGCTGTGGCCGGCTCAGCGTGAATCCGTAGCCTTTCATCTGCTCGTAAATGGGCTCGGGGAGCGTGAACAGCGTCCACATGCCCTCATCGGCCATGACACCGGAAGCGGGTGATACTGCAAGAGCAGCGGCCATGACAAGACGTGAGACGGCAGTGTGCATTTTCTTTTTCATACAGAAATGTTGTGTTATGTTATGATAATAGTAATTGTCGTTTTTCAAGTGTTTGCCTGCAGCACAGCGTAAGCCTTTCTGCGTGCGAAGAAATAAGTCGTACCGACGAGCAGGCTTGTGGCAGTCCACGACAGCGGATAGCAGAGCATGAGGTGTCCGTAGCCCGGCCAGTAGGGATGTACGAAGAATATCCATGCCAGTCTGAGCACGCATGTGCCGAGAATGGTCAGCAGTGCCGGCGTCAGCGACTGTCCGAAGCCTCTCATGGCTGCTGCCGGCACTTCATAGCCTGCAGCTATTGACTGGAAGACAAGCGCTGTCGCAATGCGCCATTTGGCATAATAGATGACCTTCGGATCGACGGTGAACAGTGCGAGAGCCTGGTCGGCAAAGATATAGAACAGCATGTTTCCCACGAAACACGAGCCCCATCCGAAGAGCAGGCATATACGGAATATGCGGTTACAGCGGTCGGTATGTCCTGCGCCATAGTTCTGTCCGGTGAACGTGATGGCTGCTGCGCAGAAGGCGCTCAGCAGATAATAGCAATATGTGTCGAAGGTGACGCAGATTGATGTGCCTGCTATGGCCGCATAGCCGTAAGAGTTTACTGCTGACTGCACAAAGACATTGCTGAGTGCGAACACCATGCCCTGCAGTCCGGCCGGCAGTCCGATCATCAGTATGCGCCGCATCTCCTCGCGGTATATGTGCATCTTTTTCATTGTGACGCGGAAGTCACCGTTCTCGTGCCTCAGCTTCTGCACGACGGCTGCGGCGCAGGAGAGGTTGGCCATTGTCGTCGCCGTGGCTACACCGGCCACGCTCAGCTTGAACGCGATGACAAGCAGCATGCTCATCCCGGCATTGATGACGCCGCCGATGATCAGAATGTATAACGGCGATTTCGTGTCGCCCTTTGAGCGCAGTATGGCCGCTGCGAAGTTATACATCACGAAGAACGGCGCTCCTATGAAGTATATGCGCAGGTAAAGAGTCGCGTCGCCGAGCACCTCCGCAGGTGTGTTAAGCAATCGCAGCATGGGTGCCGAAACGGCTATGCCGACAGCCATGAGCATGAAGCCGATGATGACGGCAAGCGTTATGGTAGTGCTGACGGCCTTGCGTATACCGAGCCTTTCCCTGCGGCCTATATAGTTTGCGATTACAGCGTTGGCACCAATAGAGATACCCATGAACAGATTGATGATAAGGCTTATCAGAAACGTCGTGGCTCCGACGGCCGCCAGGGCATGGCTGTCGGCGAAGTGGCCCACAACAGCTATGTTGATAGAATTGAACAATTGCTCAACGATACCGCTCAGTGCGTATGGCAGCGCGAAGGCTATAATCTTGCCCGTGAGCGGGCCGTGTGTCATATCTGTCTGACTGTCTGACATTTCTTGTTTTTACTTTTTACCAATCTGTTTTTTATCTTCTCTTTCTTATCAGTCCCTTGAAATCGCGGATAACAATTACGCCGAGGAAAACGGCCATCAGCAGAGTGTTAACGGCCATCGACGGCAGTGTGGCCAGCGCGGAGTTGCTCCATGTCATGCCGAGGAACAGCACAGCGGCCAGGATTACATAGAAGGCAATGTCGCGCAGCGGATAGTTGATAGGATAGTATTTCTGTCCGAAGAAATAGCTTGCCACCATACACGTGCCGTAGGCAGCAAAGCCGGCCCATGCGCACGCCATATAGCTGTACTGCGGAATGAATATTACATCGATGAGTATCAGTATTACGCATCCCAGTCCTGAGAAGTAAGCACCCCATATTGTCCTGTCGGTCAGCTTGTACCAGAAGCTTAGGTTGAAGTAAACGCCGAACATGATTTCTGCCGCCATTACTATCGGCACTACTTTAAGTCCTTCCCAATAGCTCTCGGCAACGATATATCTCAGAAGATCCATATATGCAATCACGGCCAGGTAAGCAGCGAGGGTAAAGATGATATAGAATTTCATCACCTTTGCGTATGTGTCTTTCTTGTCAGCATCTTTGTTTCCGAATACGAACGGCTCATAGGCAAATCTGAAGGCCTGTGTGATGATAACCATTATCATGGCTATCTTTATTGTTGCCCCGTATATGCCGAGCTGTGCGTGCGCCTCATGCACGGTGCCGTTGTAGAACCACGGGAAGATAAGCGTTGACGCACTTTGGTTCAGCTGTCCGGCTATGCCGAGTATGAGCATGGGCCATGTGTATGACAGCATGCGGCGGCACAGCTTCTTGTCGAATCCGAAACAAACGCCTTGTATCTCGCGGAAGAGCAGCAGCAGCGTGAGTGCCGAGACGAGCAGGTTGACATAGAACACAATGCCGACGTCGGGCGTGCCGGCCTCGTCATACAGTCCGAAGGGATGGCAGTCGAAGTGTGGCAGTATGTACAGGAATGTTGCCACCAGCGTAACGTTCATAATAATATTGGCAAGCTTGAGAAGCATGAACTTCCACGGCTTGTGCTTATAGCGCAGATAGTCAAACATGATTGCCGACCATGCGTCGAGGGCCACGCAGATGGCCATCGAGCCTATATACGGCGCGTGCTCGGCATATCCCATAGCTGTGCTTATCGGCTTTATGAATATGATGACGAGCAGTGCAAAGAACAACGCCACTGTGCCTACCATCCGCAAGGCAGTAGAGTAGACCATCTTCGGGTCTTCATCTTCTTTGTTGGCAAACCGGAAGAAGGTTGTCTCCATGCCGAAGGTAAGCGCTATGATAAGTATGCCGATATATGAGTAGACGTTGGTGATGACGCCGAACTGTCCGCCTCCGGCGGCCCATGCGTAAGTCTCTATCGGGACGAGCAGATAGTTGACAAATCGTCCGGCTATGCTGCTGATGCCGTAGATGGCCGTGTCTTTTAACAGTGATTTTAAACTTGCCATATTATGTTGTTTTTATTTGTCTTTTTGTTTCTTTGTTTCCTTTCTGTGATGCATTTATTCGTGCGATGTCTTGAAATTCCCCTGCACATAACCCCGCCAGTTATCCGAAGAAGATATATGCAATGACGATGGCTGCGATGACACCTGCGAGGTCGGCAAGCAGTCCGCAGGCCACGGCATGGCGGGTGTATTTAATGTTCACGCTGCCGAAGTAGACGGCGAGGATATAGAAAGTAGTGTCAGTGGAGCCCTGGAAGAGGCAGCTCAGCCGTCCGACAAAGCTGTCAGGACCGTAGTTCTTCATAGCCTCCAGCATCAGTCCTCTTGCTCCGCTCCCCGACAGCGGCTTCATGAAGGCTGTTGGCAGGGCCGGCACGAAGTCGGTGGGCAGCCCGCATCCGCTTACGCACCATGCAATGCCCTTTATAATCATGTCCATGGCACCTGAGGCACGGAACACTCCTATGCCGACGAGGATGGCCACAAGATATGGGATAATCTTCACGGCAGTGGTAAATCCTTCCTTGGCACCCTCGATGAATGCGTCATAAACGTTTATTTTCTTGAAGAATCCGCTGAGAATGAAGGTGATGATTACTCCGAGCAAAATCATGTTGCTTGCCACTGAGGTCACTGTTGCCATGGTGTCTTTGTCCATTTGTCCGAAGCTCCAGATGATAAGTGCTACGAAGGCTACGAGGCCGCCGAGGGTGGCAAGCAGTACAGGCTGGAAAATGTTTATTTTTTGCCAGCATGCCGTGATTATTATTCCGGCCAGCGTGGCCACGGTCGTAGCCAGCAGTATTGGTATGAATACGTCGGTTGGGGTGGCAGCTCCGTAAGAGGCGCGGAAGGCAAGGATGGTGGTCGGTATTATGGTCAGTCCGGATGTGTTCAGAACGAGGAACATAATCATCGGATTGGTAGCCGTGTCTTTCTTCGTGTTCAGCTCCTGCATCTGCTGCATGGCCTTCAGACCTGTTGGCGTGGCGGCGTTGTCAAGTCCGAGCATGTTTGACGCAATGTTCATGAATATGCTGCCCATGGCCGGATGGTTCTTGGGTATGTCTGGAAACAGCTTTGAGAAAACAGGGCTGAGCAGTCTTGCCAGCATGTTGACGGCACCGGCGCGTTCGCCAATCTTCATTATGCCGAGCCACAGCGCAAGTACGCCGGTCAGTCCGAGAGAAATCTCAAAAGCGTTCTTTGACGAGTCGAACGTTGAGTCGACGATTTTCTGAAACACCGTGGTGTCGCCGGTTATCAGGCCGATGAGGCCGAAGATAAAAGCGATTACAAAAAATGCAATCCAAATGTAGTTTAAAACCATAACGGCTGCAAAGTTACGGAATTTTATCCGATAACCTTGCAGCCGTTTTGTGTTTTATGCAGTTTTTATAATGATGTGTGACACATGCTTTTCAGTTGTGTATCAATGGCTTTTATTTACGCATCATCATCTCAAAGCTGTGTCGTGTGATTTCTTTTGCCTGGACAGCGTAAACATAATTCTCACCCTTTTGTCGCGTGACATCTCACCGGGATTAGACCCCGGCTCACCTTCCGGCACTGTCTTCCCTGCTTTGCGGTAGTATTCTTTCCAGTAGTCAGTGATTATACCGTTTCTGTCATGGAAGCTCATGGGTACAGGCCTGAACACCGGTGTGCCGTCGGAGTCGCGGAACGACAGCTCAACGAGCTCGCTGCAGTAAATAGCGCTGTCGCCGCGTTCGAAATAGAAGTCGTAAGGCCGTCCGAGATACTTCATAGCGTTGCTGACAGAAGTAGCAATGTCCGGCCGTGGCACTATGCACGCAGCCATTATCTGCGTGCCGTCCTTATCAGCTTTCTCAAGAACGCTGTCCACGGGTTGTGTTATCACGCCGCGGTGTGTGGCCTCAATGGTATAGGCCTTGCCGCCTCTGATGTTGACAATGGCCACATGGCTTATCATGGCGTTGCCGACACCGGTTGTGACATCCGTGATGGCGTTGCCCTTGCTGTGTGCGAAGAACAGCAGGTCGCCGTCGTGCAAGACGTTGCCGTTTATGCCGTCAGCAGCCTGTGCGCCGGCAGCGGCCGGAAGCAACAGACAAGCTGCTGCTGTCAGCGCTGCTGTGGCAATGCTTCGCATACTGTTTTTAATATGTATGCATCTCATTGTTCTTACATATTGAATTTTATTCCGGCCGTCCACCATGCGCCCGGTTGCTCCAGTCTGCCGAAATCACGGTATCTGTGAGCTGTAATGTTGTTGCCTTGCGCATAAACGGAGAAATGTGCGGCTTTCCATGTAAGGCGGACATCAACGATGCTGTAAGGTGAATATTTCCTTGTAACGGCAGAATGGCTGTCGCCGTCATATCCGGTTACGTAGCTGCCGTTCCGCTTCTGATAGCGGTAGTAGACATCAAGTGACAGATTGCTGATGATGTCCATGCCAAGCCTTGCCGTCAGCTTGTGACGCAGGTATTCGAGCACATACTGGCTTGTTATGCCTTCATACTTCTTCTGGCTTTGATTGATGTAGGTATATGCTACATCGAGCTGCCGGAATATTTTCTGTGCAGGCAGCAGCGTGTGCAGGTTCGCCTGGATGTTTGCCTCTGCGCCTACGGAGTTAATCTTTCCGAAGTTGGTCGTTGTCAGCACAAGAGAGTCAGCATGTGTGTCGGTAATCCAGTCAATGAGATTCGTCATGTGATTAAAGAACACCGCAGCATTGGCGTTGACGGCAAGTGTGTGGCATGATGTTCCCACTTCAATTGCAGACAGCTTCTCCGGCTTCAGGTTACGGTTGGCATTGTAGCCCTTGGAGTTGTAATACAGCTCCGTTGCTGACGGCATTCTTAAAGAAGTGTTCCACGAGGCGTACACCTTCCATGCGTTTCCGAACCTGTAGTTTGCCTCTATGCTTGGATAAACCTGCATGTTCATTTCAGACCAGCTGTTCTTGACGGCAACCAGTCCGGCTGACAGGGTCAGCGCCTTGTATGTGATGTTATGCTCAAGAACAAGCTGTATGTTTGTCCTGTTCAGACCGTATTCATAGTCGCGGTCAGTGCCGTGGATATGTCTTGGCCGCGACAGTTTCTCACCGAGGTTTCCGCTCACAAGGTCTTCGTTGCGCAGCTCGGCACCGAAAGCCGTGCGCCCCAGCGTCCAGTCGAAATATGCGTTCAGGCTGAGCCCGTAGACATCGGTGCGGTGATAGTTGAAGGGATATGCGCCGGCGTTGTTACGGAAGAGTTCGAAGCGGTCCATGTTCCTGTTCCAGTATACCGCCGGTCTGAAGTGCACCTTTCCGGTTTTGTTCTCACACTGTATGGCTGTGAACGTCTTGAATGTATGCTCGTATTGCTCGTCGGAGTAGCTGCTGTAGAATGTGTTGCTGCCCCATCCTCGTGTGCTCATTCCGGCGTGCCATGTCATTCTGATGTTGCTGTCATCGTATGCGCCGTTGTAGAAGGCCTTGCCTCCGCTGTAGTCCATGTTCAGATGCCCGGCCTTCGAACGGCTGTAGCCGTCGCTGCGGGTGTAAGAGCCAGACAGCGAGTGAGACCATTGCCGGCTGCCTGCTGACAGCCGTGCGCCTGCCGACAGATAGCCGTAGCTGCCGCCCTCAGCATGAGCACTTGCATGCATTCCGTGCGTGCCTGTCTTAGTTACGATGTTTATTGCTCCGAGCAATGATGATGTTCCGTACACGCGTGCTGCCGGACCTTCCAGGATTTCTATGCGCTCGATGTCGTCAATGTCTACCGGATAATCAACGGCATTATGTCCTGTCTGCGGGTCGCAGATGTTAATGCCGTTCAGCAGCACCGTTATCTGCTCATAGTTACCGCCTCGTATGCTGACATCTGTCTGCGCTCCCACCGGACCGCGTTGCCTGACGTCGACGCCTGCGGCATACTTAAGAAGGTCGTTAACACTTTGTACCGGCGCGGCGGCAATGTCGTCGCGGTTCAGTACAGTAATCATTCTCGACTGCTGACCGGGTGTCAGCGGCGCTCGCGTGGCTGTCACGCTGACCTCTGCAATCTCATGTCCGTCGGTGGTGAATGCGGTGTCGGCGGTCACCTTGCTCATGTCGGTGCTGATGCCGTTTGCCTTCGCATTCGTCAGTGTGGCTACGCTCAGCGTTCCCACAATGACTTCCTTTCCGATTACAGAGAACAGAGAATAGCTCTTGTTTGAGAAATGCTTAAACAAGATCGTCCTGCGCCTGTTGAAAAGTTTTTTGTACATTAAAAAATAAATAATAAATAATAAAAATAAGTGTTTTGCACTTTTCTTTTTTTCCGTCTCTTATAAATAGTAATCATCAGCCTTGGAAAAGTAGCTGATTTTTTAACTTCACTAAGTGCAAAAACGTCTGCAAAAGTAATAAATTTTCCTTGAAAAGGCAGTAATGCTACAGAATAAAAAAATCCCGCCGGCCTTTGCCGACGGGATTGTAAATATAGGATTTCTTAAAATTATAACTCTGAATCTCTACTTCTTTATTTCATTGCCTGTGCGTATATGAATGCGCTCCAGAAATCCTGACTCTTGTATCTGTTCATCGTTCCTCCCGGTATCATGAGTGAGGCATTGTAGTATGTGTCCTTCTCAAACATGTTCTGGGCAAACGGGAACGGATTCTCAATGTAGCTTATGATGTTCATCAGCGGGCAGCCTTTGAATATCTCACCGTCAGTGAACTGGCTTGCAAATTTCGGATCAGAATCAATGATTGTCTGTGCGAAGTGCTTGACGTTAGGACCCAGTGTTATTCTCTTCAGGTTCTTGTCGTTCTTGAACGCGTTGACATCAAGAGTATCGCAGTTGATGTCTGCCGCATTTAAGTCTGTGCAGTTCATGAATGCGCCGGCACCTACAATCTTAACAGAGTTAGGTATTGTCACTGCTGTCAGCTTGCTGTTCATGAAAGCCATACACCCTATTTTCTTCAGAGTGTTCGGCAGGGTTATTGTCGGGAATTTGTTTCCGTAGAAAGCTCTTGCGCCTATTGACTTAAGCGTTGCTGAGATCTGGATGGAGTTGACACCGCTGTTCTCGAAACATCTGTCAGGGATTGCCGTTACTCCGGCGCCCAGCACTACGTTTGTCAGCTGATGGTTGTTGGCGAAGCATCCGTCTTCAAGCTCTGTCACGCTGTTCGGAACGTTTACGCCCGTTATCGGCCAGTTGTTGAAAATGGATTTTGTTATTTTCGTCACTCCGTCAGGAATCTGAAGTATGCCGACCGGTTTCCCGCCAACATATATCTTTGTTGATGTTCCGCTTGAGACTTCATGCAGCGGCAGTGGTGCCTTCAAGCTCAGATTACACCAGCTGAACAAATCATCAATCCAAAGCTCCTCAAGATATTTTCCCTGACGCTTGAAGTCAGCCAGTGCGTTAAGTGAATTTACTTTAGGACCGATAGTGAGTTTTCTTACGTTCGGCACCTCGCACAGCTTGACAATGTTCCCGCTTCGTATGTCTATCTCGGTCAGCGCCGTGCAGTTTCCGAAGGCCTCGCTGCCGAGTCTCTCAAGGTTTACAGGCAGTGTTACCTTTGTCAGCCCTGTGCAGTAGAAGAAGGCAAGGTCGCCGATGGTCTTCACGTTGCTTCCGAACTGTACCGATACAAGGCTCTTGCAGCCTGAGAACGCAAAGTCGCCGATGCTTACCACGCTGCTTGGAATAATAAGAGTCTGAATACTTGTCCTGGCAAAGGCGTTGTTGCCAATCTTCGTAACTGTATTAGGTATAGCTATGGAGATAATGGAGCTGTCTTTGTTGCAGGCGTTGGCACCTACAGCCGTCACGTTTCGACTTCTGTCATGATAGGTCACTTCATCCGGAATAACCAATACCTGCGTGCCGGCATTACAGCTGTCAAACTCCAACTCGCGGCCTTCATTTATATATGAATAATAAAGGCCATTCAGCTCAATGTCGTATGCGTTGGCATAGATTGAGCCTAAGAGCATTAGTAGAGATAAGTAAATCCTTCTCATTTGTTATTTGTGATTCAAAGTTTTTTCGTGTATGTGGCGTTTGTGTCTGCGCCCATTGTTTTATTATTCCCTATGCTTTCACTCTAATTTTTGTTAGGCTACTTTGCATACGTGTAGATAAACTCTTTGCAAAGATAAATATTAAATTCCATAATTCTTATATTTACAGCAAAAAAAAACTTAAAAAAATGATATTCAGCCTTATTTTTCACTATCGTCATTAATTGTTTGTCTGTAAATGTGTTTTTTTGAAATTTTTTTATTGTATGTTGATTTTGCGTTGAAATGTGTGCTTCTGACATTGTATTGAGTTTTTATATACGGAATATACTTTTTTTTCTTTTTTAACTTAATTAGTCTTTTAAAAGTACATTAAATACTAATATTCTGTCAATATTTATGCTTAACTTTGCGGTGTCCCATAATCTTTTTCTTCCGGTGCGGCGGCAGCCGGATTAAGCAGCGTATGAGATGCCTTTACTACTGTTCAAAACAAATATTTATATATGTTCTTAATCATGTTATATGGCTTATTAATTATCCATGCTGCCAATTTAACTAATCTCTAATAACATCCAAACAAATGCGAAAACTATCTCGTGTTTTGGGCCTGCTTGTGTTGCTTGCAGGTCTGTGTGTGTCGGCGGCCCATGCCGATTCAAGTGTGACGCTCTCGTCGTCAAAGAAGAACCTTAAAGGTGCCTCGAGTTTTGTGGTAAGCCTGAAGAACGGCGCTGCCATGAAAAGTAACATGATCGACATTGCCAAGGGCAAGAACGCTCAGTTCACCGTTACCTATTCTCACAGCGACAAGCTGATTACCAAGATTGTGTTCAAATGGAATGTAACGCCTTCTGACGGTACTGTTTCTGCCAACCTCGGTACGTTCTCTTATCCTTCATCGTGGACTGCTCCGTCAAACGGCATCAAGTCAGTTCGTTTCTCTTCCAACGGTGCTTCAGCAGCCCGCCTCAAGCAGATGGTAATCTACTATAAGACCGTCTCATCAGGCAGCTCTTCAAAGGGCAATGACTCGAAGAGCGACGACAGCAAGGGCAGCTCTTCTGCCGGCAGTCTTTCCAAATATGACCTGAATGCTCCGGTGGGCTGGGGCACTGTAGGCGGCAGCATAACAGGCAGCGCAAACAAGAATGCCGTTACCGTTACTACAGCCTCTGAGCTTGTCAAGGCTATGTCAGGCACTGACGCAAAGACTATATATGTAAAAGGTACATTGGTGTTCTCCGGTCAGATGGAGGTGCAGAATGCAGCCAACAAGACCGTTTACGGTCTGCCGGGCAGCGTGCTGTCAAATCCTGTTCATACCGGTTCTGTTGACAAGACCGGAATCCTGATGATTAAGAACAGCCGTAACATCATTCTCCGTAACCTTACCTTCAAAGGTGCCGGTGCATACGATATAGACGGCAAGGATAACCTTACTGTTCAGAACTGTCAGTATTTGTGGGTTGACCATTGTGATTTCCAGGATGGTGTTGACGGAAACTTCGACTGCAACAACGGCTCAAACAACATCAGTGTGACATGGTGCCGTTTCCGTTATCTCATCAAGCCTTGGGCCGGTGGCTCAGGTGGTTCCAACAAGCACTGTTTCTCTGACCTCTGGGGTGGCAGCGACAAGAACATCAACAAGGACGGCGGCAAACTGAATACCACTTTTGCAAACTGCTGGTGGGACGAAGGCTGCATAGAGCGTATGCCGCGTGTCAGATTCGGTAAGATTCATATTGTGAACTGTCTTTATTCAAGCAGCGTAGCTTCATATTGTGTCGGCGCAGCTTACAGAAGCAACATTTACGTAGAGAACACTGCCTTCACAAGTAAGGCCGCACAGAAGAACCCTTGGGCCAACAAGGCAACTTCGTCAGGCTATAAAGATTATAACATCACAATTAAAGGCTGTTACGGCGCTTCTGACGTGCAGAGCCATTCCGGCAGTCAGGCTTTCTTCAATCCTTACACATATTATAAATATACTCCGTATGCCGCAAACCTCGTTGAGAGCGTTGTTTCAGCCGGTGCCGGCGCAATACTGTCAATCGCTGAAGGCGGCTGGCCTAAGACAGCCTCTGCAAAGCAGACCGTTCTTGATACAGAAACAGAGACAACTGCAATAGAGAATGTGAATGTATCACAGAACAGCTCGGCAGTTGCTTCCGTCAGATACTTCTCTGTAAACGGTCAGGAAATCCCGGCATTGAGACAAGGCGTAAATATTGTCCGCACTACTTATGCTGACGGTACTGTAAAGACAACAAAGATTATACGCAGATAATTTTTTGCAGCTGAGTAATCCCGGCTGGCAATAAATGATTTAAAAATGAACGGGCGCTGGAATGCATCACAAGCATTTTCAGCGCCCGTGTTTTGCTTGTGTTTCAGTAACGTTTCAGTAATGTCTCAGTAATGAGAAAACTACTTCCGTTTTTGGCATGAAACAGGTTCACTTGCAGGTCTGCCTGCCTCTGTTCACACTATTATCGCAGGGACAGAAACGTGCCCGTCCGCAAGTACAGTAACAACAGACCGGAAGATAACGTCTCATTTTTCTTATCACAGTATTATGTAAATAAAAATCCGAAGAAATTAAAGAATATTAACTAAAAATCGCCTCAAAAAAAATCTGTGCCTTTTTATTGGAAAAACGTCTGTAATGTATAAAACATGCATAAATTATTATTTTTCGTGCAATTTCATTGTTTTCCGTCCGTAAAGCAATGAGATAAATTTCTGTAGCTGTGAGATATTTTTCCAAAGCATATGTTTACGACACCTAAACCTATGCTTTATTTTACCGGTTTCTTTACAAAAACAGTCAATCTTGCGGTGATATTTTTGTAAATAAAATACAACTATCTGAAATTCAATTGGATATAAATTGCGCGAGAATGGCGTTCTGCGCGGCGAACTATACTTGCGGTCGTTTTTCTGCAAGTTTTAGAAAACGACTTGTCAATAATTTTCAGAGTGGGGAAACGGCATTCTTGTTTTCCATGCAATTGGATGCTTGCGGACGGCCAAAAGGGCCGCGCACTGCACGTGGGACAAATATAACAGTCGTTTTTACTTATAACGAAGCATTCGCCGAACAGCTGGAAAAGAGTACCATGCAAAAAAAAAACTCCGACAGCAAAATAATCTGCTGCCGGAGCCTAAATAAATATGAAAAAAATTAAATTTAGTCAGTTTATTCTGCATCGCTGTCATGACGCGGACGACGGTCACGGCGCGGGCGGCGTTCACGCTCCTGATAGCCTTCCGGCTTCGGCAGCAGAACACGGTGAGAAAGCTTATACTTTCCGGTCTTAGGATCGATCTCCATAAGCTTGACCTTAATCTTGTCGCCTTCCTTGATGCCGGCCTCTTCAACGGTCTCAAGGCGCTTCCAGTCAATCTCAGAGATATGGAGCAGACCATCCTTACCCGGCAGAATCTCTACGAAGCAGCCGTAAGGCATGATGGAGCGAACGGTGCCTTCGTAAACTTCTCCTACCTCAGGAACAGCCACGATGGCCTTGATCTTGGCAAGAGCGGCGTCAATGCTTTCCTTGTTAGGAGCAGATACCTGCACGTGTCCCTTGCCGTCGCTTTCGTCAATGGTGATTGTCGCGCCGGTGTCTTCCTGCATCTGCTGGATGATCTTTCCGCCCGGCCCGATAACGGCACCGATGAACTCTTTAGGAATATCGAAGGCTTCAATACGTGGTACCTGCGGCTTCAGCTCCTTGCGCGGCTCAGGAATGGTCTCAAGCATCTTGCCGAGGATATACTCACGTCCGGCCTTGGCCTGCATAAGGGCTTTCTCAAGAATGTCAAATGACAGTCCGTCGCATTTGATATCCATCTGCGTAGCTGTCAGTCCGTCGCGTGTACCGGTGGTCTTGAAGTCCATGTCGCCGAGGTGGTCCTCATCGCCGAGGATATCGCTCAGAATAGCATATTTGTCCTCACCCGGGTTCTTGATAAGTCCCATGGCAATACCCGATACCGGTTTCTTGATAGGAACGCCGGCGTCCATAAGAGCCAGTGTGCCGGCACAAGTGGTAGCCATTGATGATGAGCCGTTAGACTCCAGCACCTGGCTAACAAGGCGGACGGTGTAAGGGAAGTCTTCAGGAATCTGGCCTTTCAGCGCGCGCCATGCCAGATGGCCGTGGCCGATCTCACGACGTCCTACGCCGCGCTGGGCCTTGGCCTCGCCGGTGCAGAACGGCGGGAAGTTATAGTGCAGCAGGAAACGCTGGTAGCCCTTTACGAGCACATCGTCAATCATCTTCTCGTCGAGCTTTGTGCCCAGCGTACATGTTGACAAAGACATTGTCTCACCGCGCTGGAAGATAGCTGATCCGTGAGGCATAGGCAGCGGCGACACCTCGCACCAGATAGGGCGTATGTCGGTAGTCTTACGGCCGTCCATGCGCAGACCCTCGTCGAGAATGCAGCGGCGCATGGCGTCGCGCATCACATCGCTGTAATAGCGTGTAGCCTCGGCGTGCTTTTCCTCGAGGTCTTCTTCTGACAGGTCGGTATGTGCTGCATCATATTTCTCAAGGAAGTCAGCAAGCAGCTTGTCGAAGGCATCGTTGCGCTCCTGCTTTGGCAGAGCCTGGTGGTTGATGTCGTAAGCCGGCTTGTAAAGCTCGTCCTTTATCTGCTGGCGCAGGTCCTCGTCGTTGATCTCGTCGTCATAATCACGCTTCTTGTCAGTGCCGAGCTCCTTGGCCAGCTCTGCCTGCAGCTCGCACATAGGCTTGATGGCCTCTGCGGCGGCTTTCAGTGCGCCGATGAGATCCTTTTCCTGAACCTCTTTCATCTCACCCTCAACCATCATGATGTTTTCTGCCGTAGCGCCCACCATGATGTCCATGTCGGCCTGTTCCATCTGCTGGAAGGTAGGGTCGATGACATATTCTCCGTTGATGCGTGCTACGCGTACCTCTGATATAGGGCATTCGAAAGGAATATCAGAACAAGCCATGGCAGCAGAAGCTGCGAAGCCGGCAAGGGCGTCAGGCTGGTCAACACCGTCGGCGGAGAGCAGCATTACCTGTACGTACACCTCGCAGTGGTAGTCGGAAGGGAAGAGCGGACGCAGAGCGCGGTCTACAAGACGTGATGTGAGAATTTCGTCGTCATTAGCTTTTCCCTCACGCTTTGTGAAGCCTCCGGGAAAACGGCCCGCAGCACTGTACTGTTCGCGGTAGTCAACCTGCAATGGCATGAAGTCGGTGCCTGGCACGGCCTCTTTGGCTGCGCACACTGTGGCAAGCAAAACCGTGTTGCCAAGACGGAGCACTGCCGAGCCGTCGGCCTGCTTCGCCACCTTACCGGTCTCAATCGAGATGGTCCTGCCATCTGGCAATTGAACTGTTTTTGTAATTACGTTCATCTGAAATTAAAAATACTTTTATTGTTTTGACTAAACATCTGAAAATAATATGCGAAATAAGATGTAATCTGTTGTGGAGTGCTACGCATACGGCGCCGTGACGGCAATATGCGTAAAAGGGGCGTTGTCAACAGGTTAAAAGAACGCTGAATGACATATTAAATTATGTAAAACGTGGCAAAGATACCTATTAAATGTGATAAAAACGAATAAATGTATATTTATTTTTGTTTTCTCTCTTTTTTAAGTAACTTTGCATGGTGGTTCGTGAAACCGTCTGTTTTATAATATGTTTGTGAAAAATATCAGAAAATGAAAATGACACGCATAGTGGCTGTCGCAGCTTTTGTGGCAGTTGTTTTAATGCTGCCTTCGTGCAACGGCAGGAAATTTCATATAAATGGTTCGATAACCTCGGCTGCCGACTCAATGCTGTATCTTGAGCACAGCGGGCTCGACGGCTTTGAGACAATCGATTCCGTCAAGCTGAATGCAGACGGCACATTCGCATTTGACGAGCAGGCCGCTGATACCGTGTCGCCTGAGTTCTACCGCCTGCGTATCGCGGGGCAGTTCATAAACCTTGCCGTTGACTCTACCGAGACCATAACCGTAAAGGCGGAATATCCGGTTATGTCGTCACAGTATGACGTGAAGGGGTCAGACGACTGCTCAAAGATAAAAGAGCTTACGCTGGCCCAGCAACAGCTGCAGAGCACTGTGGACGCTCTCGTGCACAGCCAGCGTATGAGCGTTGACTCTACCCGCGCTGCCATAGACGCAGTCATGGCACAGTATAAGAATATGGTGACGCGTAATTATATCTTCAAGGCTCCAATGCGTGCCTACAGCTATTTCGCCCTTTTCCAGACGATAGTCGTCGACGGTCAGCCGGTGCTGATTTTCAATCCCCGCAACAGCCGTGATGACATTAAGGTGTTCGCCGCCGTGGCAACCAGCTGGGATACGTTCTATCCCGGCTCTGAGCGCGGAAAGAACCTGCACGCAATAGCAATACAGGGAATGAAAGATGTCAGGATAATGGCTGCCGAGCAGGCAAGCAAAATAGACCCCAGCAAGGTGCAGGTGGCAAATCTCATAGACATATCGCTGCCTGATAACCATGGAGTAACGCGTTCGCTGACACAGCTCTCCGGCAAGGTCGTCTTGCTCGACTTCCATCTCTTTGCCGGCAAGAACAGCACTCAGCGCATAATGATGCTCCGCGAATTGTATAACAAATATCATTCTGCCGGTTTTGAGATCTACCAGGTCAGCGTTGACCCTGACGAGCATTTCTGGAAAACGCAGACGGCAGCTCTGCCATGGATAAGCGTGCGTGCGCCGCAGGGCGTGGAGAGTGAGGAACTGGCAAAATACAACGTACAGGCCATTCCGACCTTCTTCCTCATAGACCGTACGAACACCGTGCGCAAACGTGACGCACAGATCACCGACCTTGACAAAGAAATAAAAGCGCTGCTTGCCGAATAGGCACAGCGTAAGCAGAGTGCAGCCGTGCCACTGAACAGGCACGGCTGCACTTGTGGTTTTTAATGATAACACATTATTTATAGTTCAGAAATTATAGTTCAGAAATTATAGTTCAGAATCTATAATTCAGATTAAAATCCATAACTCAGATTAAATTATCCAATTATTCTATTTGACTTGAACCTAAAAACTTATTATGTAATGAAGAGAAAAAACATTCTTCTTCTGCTGCTGTGCACAGCAGCTGTGACAATGCAGGCAAAGGTAAGGCTGCCCCATCTTATTGCCGACAACATGATTGTTCAGCACGACACTGACGTGAGGCTGTGGGGATGGGACAAGCCCGGCAGCAAGATTAAGGCCACCGTGTCATGGAGCTCGCAGACCGCTACGGCAACGGCTGCAAAAGACGGCACATGGCAGCTGACGGTACGCACGCCGCAGGCAGGCTACACGCCCTTGTCAGTGACTTTTGACGACGGAGAGAAGACCACTGTCAGCGGTATTCTGTCCGGTGAGGTGTGGGTGTGCGCCGGTCAGAGCAATATGGAAATACCTGTAAAAGGCTTCCCGAACTGTCCTGTTGAGGGCAGCCAGGAAATCGTTGCCACTGCCGCGAAGTGGAAAAACAAGATACATTATTGCAAGGTGCCGAGCGTAATGTCAATGAAGCCTCTTGATGACGCCCAGTGCTGGTGGAAGCCTACCGATATCTCCACGGTGATGGAGCAGAGCGCTGTCGGCTTCTTCTTCGCACGCATGCTTAACCAGGCTCTTGATGTGCCCGTAGGACTGATAGAGGCTAACAAGGGCGGGTCGCGCGTGGAGAGCTGGCTCAGCCGTGATTATCTCAAGGCGCATACCGACGAGCCCCTTGACAGCCAGGCAATAGTGAAGAAATACTCATGGGACTACCATCGTCCGTTGCTGTGGGGAAACGGCACCTTCCATCCCATTCTGAACTATACGGTGAAGGGCATACTCTATTATCAGGGATGCTCAAACGTTGACTATCCGTCAGGCGATTATGCCAACCGTCTGGCAGAACTCGCCAGGGAGTGGCGTACGGCCTTCGGCGAGGGCAACATACCTTTTTATATAGTGCAGATAGCACCTTTCACTTACGGTGGTGGCAAGGACGGCACTGTTGCTGCTTATCTGCGTGAGCAGCAGCAGAAAGCGTCAGAGATAATTCCCAACAGTGACATAGTGTGCACCAACGACTGCGTGTATCCTTGGGAGAGCGGGCAGATACACCCTACACAGAAGAAACCGGTGGGTGAGCGCCTTGCCTTTATCGCCTTGAACCACGACTATGGTTTTAAGGACATAAGATGTGAGAGCGCTTCGTTCAAGAGCATGGAGATAAAAGGCGATACGTGCTATATCAGATTGAAGAATGATTACGGCGGCATATCACGCTTTGAGGATATAGAAGGCTTTGAGGTTGCCGGTGCTGACAGAGTGTTCCATAAGGCCGTTGCCGGACATTTCTGGGTGCCAGGAAATGATCCGCGCAATGAGTCGATATTCGTGACGAGCAGCGAGGTCAGCAAGCCCGTTGCTGTGAGATACTGTTTCAAGAACTTCCAGATAGGCAATCTCGGGAATAACGCGCAGTTGCCGGTACTTCCATTCAGAACCGATGACTGGCCGATGAAATAGCTGTAAGGGAAAGAACTGAATCAGATGAAAAATATAAAAAAACGTGCGCGGCCGGAGGTGACACCATGAGTGAAACCGCTGACGGGGCACGTTTTTTATTTCGGCTTTTATTCTGTCTTTTTATTCTGATAAAGTTAATGCCCTTCATAGATTTGAGTTCAATATCATAAAAAACAATATAAACGTAATGCATCCATTAGAGAAATTTCTTTTTTGTCCGTTTTGCGGCAGCCGTCATTTTGTAGAAAATGATTTCAAGAGTAAGCGGTGCGCTCACTGTGGTTTTACTTATTATCTTAATCCCAGTTCTGCGAATGTGGCATTTATACAGAACGAGCGCGGCGAACTGCTTGTTACCACCCGCAAGGGCGAGCCTGCAAAGGGAACACTTGATTTGCCGGGCGGTTTTGCGGATATAGACGAGACTGCTGAGGAAGGAGTGATAAGAGAGGTGAAGGAGGAGACAGGACTTGAGGTGACGGAAGCCAGATACTTGTTCAGCTTTCCTAACAAATATCATTATTCACATTTCGACGTGCCAACACTTGACATGTTTTTTGAATGCAAGGTGAAAGACTTCAGTAAGCTGGCGGCTGCCGACGATGCAAGCAACGCCGAGTGGATAGCTCTTGACGATATTCACACCGAGCGGTTCGGACTGCGTTCTGTCAGACAGGGACTTTATCGTTTTATAGAAATGAAGACAGGCCGCTGACGTAAAGTGGAATGTGCATGAGAAATGTGCATGAGAGATGTGCATGAGAAATTTGCTGTGAAAATGAACAGGTGAAAAGTGTCGGAGAAAAGTGTCGGAAAATGCGGCTGCGAAAATAAAAAAAACAAAAAAATGATGTTTTAATATAAAAGACAATAAAGTTTTGCTTACTTTTGCGCAGAAAAATAACAGTATTCGTTCATTATGCAAGAAAATCTGGTTATAGTAGAGAGTCCTGCCAAGGCGAAGACGATAGAGAAATTCCTTGGCTCTGACTATAAAGTAATGTCTTCATACGGACACATTCGTGACTTGAAGAAGAAAGAACTCAGCATAGATCCTAAGACCATGGAGCCTCACTATGAGATTCCTGAAGATAAGAAAAAAATTGTAGGCGAGCTGAAGAAAAACGCGAAGGCCGCAAAGAAGATATGGCTTGCGTCCGATGAAGACCGTGAGGGAGAGGCCATCAGCTGGCATCTGTGTGAGGTGCTTGGCCTTGACGAGACAAGCACAAACAGAATAGTGTTTCATGAGATAACAAAACCGGCTATTCTGAACGCTATAAAAACACCGCGGCATCTTGACATGAATCTCGTAGATGCCCAGCAGGCGCGCCGTGTGCTCGACCGTCTGGTAGGTTTCAAGCTGTCGCCGGTGCTGTGGCGCAAGGTGAAGCCGGCCTTGTCGGCAGGACGCGTGCAGAGCGTGGCCGTAGAGCTTATCGTTGAACGCGAGCGCGAGATACAGTCTTTTAACAGCGAGCCGTTCTACAGGATAAATGCGGTTTTCGCTATCATTGGTGCCGACGGTGCCGCAACGGAGGTGAAGGCAGAGCTGAATAAGCGTCTGAAGTCGCATGATGAAGTTGAAGCATTCCTTGAAAAGTGCAAGAATGCAAAGTTTATTGTTGAGAATGTGACCGAAAAGCCGCAGAAGCGCACCCCTGCGCCGCCGTTCACCACGTCTACGCTGCAACAGGAGGCAGCCCGCAAGCTCGGCTTCACTGTCAGCCAGACCATGATGGTGGCACAGCATCTGTATGAAGCCGGAAAGATAACCTACATGCGTACTGACTCCGTAAATCTGTCATCACTGGCCATCAACACCAGCAAGGATGAGATTATAAAGCTGTGGGGCGAGGAGTACAGTCAGCCGCGGAACTATCATACGCATTCAAAAGGTGCACAGGAGGCACATGAGGCCATACGCCCTACATTCATGAGCGATCAGACCATAGAGGGCACATCGCAGGAGAAACGTCTGTATGAGCTTATATGGAAGCGGACGGCGGCTTCGCAGATGGCCGACGCAAAAATAGAGAAGACCAACGTTACCATTGGCATAGACAATGACGGCAGTGCTGCTACCGAGCTCTGCAGTGTTGCTGCCGAGAAATTCGTTGCTACGGGCGAGCTGATCAGCTTCGACGGTTTCCTGAAGGTGTACCGTGAGTCGACAGATGATGACGAGGCCGGCGAAGATGCCACGCGTCTGCTGCCGCCTATGAAGGCCGGCGATGAGCTGCAGCGCCGTGAGATTACTGCCACGGAGCGCTTCACACTGGCGCCGAGCAGATATACCGAGGCCTCGCTTGTGCACAAGATGGAAGAGCTCGGGATTGGCCGTCCTTCTACATACGCGCCTACCATATCGACCATTCAGCAGAGAGAGTATGTGCGGAAGGGCGACAGAAAGGGTACGGAACGAAGCTACACTGTCGACACACTGAAAGGAAATGTTGTGACGCAGAAGACAAAAGTGGAGGCGAGCGGTTCTGACAAAGGCAAACTGCTGCCGACTGACATAGGAATCGTCGTCAACGACTTCCTGCTTGAGAACTTCCCGGAGATAATGGACTATAACTTCACGGCAAAGGTGGAGAACCAGTTTGATAAGATTGCCGAGGGCGAGGAAGAGTGGACGTCGATGCTGAAAGACTTTGACAAGAAGTTCGAGCCTGTCGTTGACAAGGTCCTGAACTCGCGCAGCGAGCATAAGGCCGGCGAGCGTGAGCTTGGTACAGACCCGGCGAGCGGCCGCCCCGTGTTCGTGAAGATAGGGCGCTTCGGACCGGTTGTGCAGATTGGTGCTGCCGGCGATGAGGAGAAGCCGCGGTTCTCACAGCTGCCCGCCGGGAAGAGCATGGAGACCATTACACTCGAGGAGGCATTGGACTGCTTCAAACTGCCAAGAGAAATAGGCGAATATGAAGGCAAGAAGGTTGTGATAGGCGCAGGCCGCTTCGGACCCTATGTGCTTCATGACAAGAAATATGTGTCGCTGCCGAAAACGGAGGATCCGCTTACCGTCACGCTTGATACGGCAATAGAGCTTATTGAGAAGAAACGCCAGCAGGAGAGGGAACGGCATATCAAATCATTCCCGGAAGATGACAAGATGGAAGTGCTCAACGGCCGCTGGGGACCGTATATAGCCTATGACGGCAAGAACTACCGTATGCCGAAGAGCTATCATGACAAAGTGAAAGACATTACATACGAAGAGTGTCAGGAAATAATTAAAAACTCGCCGGAGCCGAAAACACGCTCACGGCGCACACGCAAACAGTAAATGAACAGGATATTCATTATCGGATATATGGGCGCCGGCAAGACTACTGTAGGCAAGGCCCTTGCCAAGAGCTTAGGCATAGGCTTTTATGACCTCGACTGGTATATAGAGAACCGGATGAGAAAAACGGTCAAGCAGATATTCGATGCGTCGGGCGAGGATGGCTTCCGCCGCATAGAGCATAACATGCTGCATGAGGTCGGAGAGTTCGAGAACGTGGTAATAAGCTGCGGAGGCGGCACGCCGTGCTTCTTTGACAACATGGATTATATGAACGGACAGGGCGACACAGTTTATCTGAAGGCGTCGCCGGAGGTGCTGTACAAGCATCTTAAGATGGGCAAGACGGTGAGGCCGCTGCTGCTCAACAAAACACCTGACGAGGTGAGGACGTTCATAGAAAAGCAGCTCGGTGAGCGTGAGCAGTTTTATTCCAAGGCAAAGTATACGCTTGACGTAAACCTGCTTGACAATTACGACAAGATAAAAATATCAGTAGACAAGGTAAAAAAACTTATAGGACTTTAGAGACAACTGCAAAAACATAACTACGAAAACGGCAAGATGAAGAAATGGACAATTGATGATTCCAGAGAGCTGTATAATATAAACGGCTGGGGAACTTCTTATTTCGGCATAAACGACAAGGGACATGTATACGTAAGGCCATGTAAGGATGATACCCAGATAGACCTTATAGACGTTGTCAATGAACTGGCGCTGCGCGACGTTACGCCGCCGGTGCTGCTGCGCTTTCCTGATATTCTCGATAACAGAATAGAGAAGATGGCGTCGTGCTATGAAAAGGCTGCAGAAGAATACGGCTTCAAAGGCGAAAGCTATATCATTTATCCTATAAAGGTAAATCAGATGGAACCTGTCGTCAAGGAGATGATTTCCCATGGCAGAAAATTCAACCTCGGACTGGAAGCCGGCTCGAAGCCGGAACTGCACACTGTGATAGCCGTGCAGTGCAAGAGTGATTCACTTATCATCTGCAACGGATATAAGGACGAGAGCTACATTGAACTGGCCATGCTTGCCCAGAAACTCGGAAAGCGCATATTCCTCGTCGTAGAGAAACTGAATGAGATAGACATCATAGCGCGTACGGCAAAACGTCTGAAGGTTAAGCCTAACCTTGGCATACGCATTAAACTGGCATCTTCCGGCTCAGGAAAATGGGCGGAGAGCGGCGGCGACGCATCGAAATTCGGCCTGACACCGTCGGAATTGCTGCAGGCTCTCAGCAAGCTCGATGCTGTTGGCTTGCATGACTGTATCAAGCTGATTCATTTCCATATCGGAAGCCAGATAACGAAGATACGCCGGATACAAAATGCTCTGACAGAGGCGGCGCAATATTATGCCAATCTCAGAAAGATGGGGTATGATATTGAGTTTGTCGACTGCGGCGGCGGACTTGGCGTTGACTACGACGGTACGCGGTCAAGCAATTCTGAGAGCTCAGTAAATTATTCCATTCAGGAGTATATCAATGACTGCGTGTATGCTTTTGTTGATATAGCCGACAAAAATAATATTCCGCACCCGAACATAATAACGGAAAGCGGACGAAGCCTTGCGGCTCATCACTCCGTGCTGGTGCTCGACGTGCTCGGCGCAGCGTCGCTGCCGGTTATGCCGGAGGAGTTTGAGGCAAAGGAAACAGACCATCAGCTTGTGCGTGACCTGTATGATATATGGTGCAATCTGAACCAGAAGTCGATGCTCGAAGACTGGCATGACGCTGATCAGATACGCGAGGACTGTCTTGATATGTTTGCCCATGGCATGGTTGACCTGAAGACAAGGGCTGAGATAGAGTCTATGTACTGGAGCGTCTGCCATGAGATAAATGCCATTGTGAAAACCATGAAGCATGTGCCTGATGAGCTGAGAGGACTTGACAAGCTGCTTGCTGACAAATATTTCTGCAACTTCTCGCTCTTCCAGAGCCTGCCCGACTGCTGGGGAATAGACCAGCTGTTCCCGATAATGCCAATACATCGTCTTGACGAGCGCCCGACACGCAATGCCACCCTGCAGGACATAACATGCGACAGCGACGGAAAGATTGCGAATTTCGCCATAAACGGAGCACAGTCAAACGTGCTGCCTGTTCATGCACTGAAGAAGGGTGAGCCTTATTATATAGGAGTATTCCTTGTAGGCGCTTATCAGGAAATACTCGGCGATATGCACAATCTCTTTGGCGATACGAATGCTGCCCATATCAGTGTTAAGGACGGAACGTATCATATCGATCAGATTATTGACGGCGAGACTGTTGAGGAGGTGCTGGAGTATGTGCAGTATAATCCGCGCAAACTCGTTAGACAGCTCGAACAGTGGGTGTCAAGAAGCGTGAGAGAAGGCAAGCTGTCGCTTGAGGAAGGCAAAGAGTTCCTGAGCACATACAAGTCGGGACTGTACGGATATACGTATCTTGAATGATTCTTTTTCAGAATAAGCGGCAGACTCCTGTGTTGTAATTAATTTACATAATGGCGGCAGCTGTGTTTGTTCTGGCAGGGCTATGCTCCGGCCGTAATATGTTTTACGATTGCTGACAAAGATTAAAGAATAACACGATATGAAAGAAAAACTGACTGTAGTAAAAGTAGGCGGGGCAGTAGTTGAGGATACGGATCAGCTGAATGGCCTGCTTGATGCCTTTGCGTCTGTTGACGGCAATAAGGTGCTTGTTCACGGCGGCGGACGCAGTGCCACGAAAATGGCATCAACTCTGGGCATAGAAACGCGTATGGTGAACGGCCGGCGTATAACCGATGAGGAGATGCTCAAGGTGGTGACAATGGTCTACGGCGGACTGATAAACAAGAATGTCGTGGCACAGCTTCAGGCACGCGGTGTCAACGCAATCGGTCTGACAGGGGCTGACATGAATGTCATTCGCAGTCATAAGCGGCCGGTGAAAGACGGTGTTGACTATGGCTTCGTAGGTGATGTAGACTGCGTTGACGGCAGCGCACTGTCGCATCTTGTCAATGGCGGAGCAGTGCCGGTAATGGCACCGCTGACGCATGACGGGAAGGGTACAATGCTGAACACCAATGCTGACACCATTGCGTCGGAAACGGCTGTTGCACTGGCAGGAAACTTTGACGTGACGCTGATTTATTGCTTCGAGAAGAAAGGTGTGCTTTCCGATCCGGATGATGAAGACAGTGTCATCTCGTTTATAGACAGGAATGAATTTGAGATGCTGAAAGCAGATGGCGTAATCGCCGGAGGCATGATACCGAAAATAGAAAATGCGCTTGCTGCCGTTGACAGAGGCGTGGATAAAGTGATTATAGCACGTGCAGACCAGATAGACGGAAGTCACGGAACAGTAATAGGAAAGTAGTTTTCTTTTTATTCGGATAGCAAAATTATTTTTTAACGAGTGTTAAAAAATAATTTTGCTGTAACTTTTTTATCTCTGTAGTCGTCTTGTAAGTGAAGTCGGATGAGTAAGATCAATTTTCGAACAGACATTCTTCCACTGAAGAATACGCTTTATCGTCTTGCGCTGCGCATAACGGCAGACAGTGATGAGGCTGAAGACATTGTCCAGGAGACAATGGTTAAGGTGTGGAACAACCGCGATAATTGGGATGCTGTCGACTCGCTGAAAGCCTGGTGCTGTACGATAGCAAGAAACTTGTCTCTTGACAGCGTCAAAAGCCGTAGCAGATCGCCGGAGGTGACGGGAATTGTTCCTGAGGAACGCCCTGACAGTGCCGACAATCCTTTTGAGAGCCTTATGAAGGCTGACCGCCGTCAGCGGCTGAGGGCGTTTATAAATACGCTGCCGGAGAAACAACGCACGTGCTTGCAGCTTCGTGATTTCGAAGGATACAGCTACAAGGAAATAGCACAGGTGCTTGCCATTACTGAAGAACAGGTGAAGGTGAACATCTTCCGTGCACGGCAGGCTTTGAAGAAACATTATACACAAAAAGACAACGAAAATGGACTATAAATATATCAGACAACTGCTTGACCGCTACTGGAAGTGTGAGACCACACTCGAGGAAGAGGAAATTCTGAAGGCATTCTTCAGCCAGGCTGATGTGCCCGATGACATGAAGCAATATAAAGAGCTGTTCGCTTATGAGGCATTCGGAAAGAATGCCGAGAGCCTGGACAGTGACTTTGATGACAAGGTGCTTGCGGCAATAGGCAGCGAAGACGTTGTGAAAGCCCGTAAGGCTAATGGTGGCCGCAGGTTCATGCCTCTGTTCAAGGCTGCTGCCGTGGTGGCTATCTTCGTCACTCTTGGCAATGCTGCACAGATGGCTTTTGATGAGAGCTCACAGACACGGCAGACTGCCCAGCCGCAGGTGCAAAGCAATGGTGAGAATGTCGCCATGGGCGTTGACAGCGCCAGTGCCCTGTCGGTAGACAGCATGCAGCAGAGCAGCATCAATCATGATGCCTCACAGGGCACTATGATAAAATAAATGAGACAATTTCTATGCTTTCTCTATATATAATTCATGTTTAGTAAAACAAGTATGAAACTGTGAAGTTTCAATTCTCTCAAATTTTTCATAACATACTAACTTGCAGGGGCTCAGTCATGTGTTTGACTGAGCCCCTTTCTGTTTTATTCGCCGGCTTTTTTAAGCAACCGGTACAGTTGGAAAATTGCCGGTATGAAAATCATTATGCTGAAAAACAATCCTCCGGCCATCAGACGTGTGCTTCCGTGGAAGAAGTCTATCAGCTGTCCGTCGTTCATCTGTGGGAAGAAGTTGTACAGTGAGTATGCTATGCTGTTGTTGGCCCAGTGGAAGACAAGTCCCGGAACGATGCTGCGTGTGCGGTAATACATCCATCCTAGCAGCAGGCCGATGGCGAAAGCGTGCACGCCCTGGGCAATGTTGAAGTGGGCGATGCCGAAGAGAAGGGCAGAGATGATAATGGCCGTCCAGTGTCTTTTCGACGGTATCACGTGCAGCAGAGTGCGCAGCACGGCACCGCGGAAAACCATCTCCTCGGCCAAAGGCGCCATAAGTCCTATGGCGGCATATCCCCACGGCTCTTTCATGATGCTCTCAAAAAGTCTTTCATACTGTTCCGGCATGATCAAACCAGACTTCTCATAAATCCATTCTGCAGGCAGCAAGGTGCCGATGGTGGCTATGACAACCCATACTAGTGCTGCCCAGGGATGGCTGCGGATGTAGCTACGCCCGAGTGGTGACCATTTCAGCCGGTAATATAGAATGATGGTTATAACGGATGATATTACCGAAATCATGGTCATCCAACGGCCGTCATCACTCATTTCAGCTGCGGCCTTTTGCAATGCCTGAAGGCTTATTCCTGTTCCATGTATATTGGAAAATATTATGGTGGCAATTCCTTGGCAAAGAAGTTGCAAAAGCAGATAGACTATTATGAAATACAGTATGTCAAGAACTGCACGTATGTATGTCCGTTTGTCGTTCATGATATTTTTGAATTTAAAAGTTTTTTTATTGACCGTTTTGCCGGACGGCTTTATATAATGTTTCTCTTTTGTCAGCTCTCGAGCTCTATGTCTTTGGCAAACTGCTGTTCAACAAGAGCCTTGTCTTTCTTCAGCTGCTCAGACAGCTCTCCGGCAGAAGAGAATTTGCGTTCCTGTCTGATGCGGTGTATGAAGCTGATAAGCAAGTCACGGCCGTACAAATCGCCGTTGAAGTTGAAGAGGTTTACCTCAATGGTCAGTGATGTGCCGTCGAAGGTGGGGCGCGTTCCGATATTCATCATGCCGTGCATGAATACTACAGAGTCAGACAGTCTTGCCTTGACAGCATATACTCCCGGTGCAGGCATTATTTTATCTTGTCCCGACATGTCGATGTTGGCGGTGGGAAATCCTATACGGTGGCCTATCCGGTAGCCGCTGACCACTTTCCCGAGGATAGTGTAAGGATAGCCGAGCCCGTTGTTGGCCAGTTCTATCTCACCGTCGAGCAGATATTTGCGTATCAGCGATGAGCTGATGTTGCTTCCGTTTATTGTAAAGGCGGGGCTGCGCATGACCTCTATGCCGAGCTGGCGGCCGTAGCGGCAGTAATCCTCGAAGGTCGCTCCGGTGTCATGACCGAAGTGATGGTCATAGCCTATGTACAGCTTTTTGACGTTTAGTCTCTCAGCGAGAATGTCGCGCATGAAGTCAGTGGCCGTCATCTCTGACATTGCCTTGTCGAAGTGGAGCAGTGCGCAGTTGTCGACACCTGTCTTCGACAGCAAAAGCAGTTTCTCGTCAATTGTCGTCAGCAGCTGGGGCTGATAGTCGGTCTGCAGCACCTTGCGGGGGTGCACGTCAAATGTTACAGCCGTCGATGCCAATCCGTTTGCCTTGGCATCTCTGGTGATGTGGCTGAGCAGATACCTGTGGCCGCGGTGGACGCCGTCGAAGAAGCCTATTGTGGCTACGCATGGCTCACATTGCTCTGACGGACCGGATAATTTTATTATTTTCATGTTGCTTCCCTGTATAGTTTCTTTTATTTCGTTTCTTCTGGTGCGTTTTTTCTGCTTAATGATCTTTCTATTGCGCGTTTTATTTCGCCGACCCACATCACGGCAGACGTGGCTGCCGTGATTATTATCCACTCGTGTGCAGACAGCGGCACTGTTCTGAACATCTTTCCGCCGAAGCTTACAATAAGCCATTGCCCGGCAAAGATAAACAGCAGGACGAGCAGCAGGGCCTTGTCATGCATGATATGGCGGAAGCATGAGTGGCGGCTGCCTATGCATTTCGCGTTGAACAGGTTCCAGAACTGAAGCATCACGAACGTGGTGAAGAACAGTGTCAGCTCATGAACATCTACAACGCTGCCGGTGCCGTGGCGCTCGCACCACACAAGGAATACAAGCATTATGGCGAAAAAGAACAGTCCCCATCCAAGGATATTCCTATTCAGCATTGGAGTGAGTATAGGTTCGCCGGCCTTCCGGGGCTTGTCTTTCATTACCTCTCGCGACGGCGGCAGCGAGGCAAGGGCCATGGCGGCAAAGGTGTCCATGATGAGGTTTATCCATAATATCTGTGTCACCGTCAGCGGCATTTCTGTCCCGATAAGGCTGCCGGCCACGACAAGCAACAGTGCTGTGAGGTTGACGACAAGCTGGAAGAACAGGAAACGCTGTATGTTCTTGTAAAGTGAGCGTCCCCACATCACGGCATTTGCTATGGAGTTGAACGAGTCGTCGAGCAGCGTCATGTCTGAGGCCTCTTTGGCTACTGACGTGCCCGAGCCAAGTGATAGTCCCACGTGTGCATGGTGCAGGGCCGGGGCGTCATTGGTGCCGTCGCCGGTGACGGCTACAACATCGCCGTGCTTCTGAAGAATTTTAACCAGTCTCTGCTTGTCGGCAGGACGCGCTCTTGACATTAAGCGGAGCGACACGGCGCGCTTCATGGCCTCTTCGTCGCTTAGTGCTGCCCACTCCTCACCTGTTATATAAAGCTCTGATGGTATTTGCTCTTTCAGCGGACGCTCGCTGTCGGTAGCTATATCGTCAAACAAATGTATCTGCCTTCCTATTTCCAGTGCTGTGGCAAGGGTGTCGCCGGTTACGATCTTTACCTCTATTCCGGCTTTGTGACAGGTGTCTACGGCGGCCGGTACTTCGTCTCTTATCGGATCAGAGATGGCGGCTATGGCCTCGAAGTGGTCGTCAATGGCAAAAGCAAGTGTGCGCATTGCTTTGTTCTGGAACTCATTAAGAAGTTTCTCAGCCTTCTGCCTCTCGTCGTCAGACATGTTGCAGCGCTGCATGATTATTTCCGGCGCACCTTTTATGAGTGTATGCTCCTTGCCGTCAGTCCATACTGCTTTGGTGAGCATGTATTTGCGCTCGGTGGAGAATGCCTCCTGCGCGGTGATGCCGGCGGAACGGCGGAGCTCACGGTAGTCAAATCCCTTTTCTTTCAGCCATACCAGCAAGGCGCCTTCTGTAGGGTTGCCGATAGGCTTGTCGCCGTCGAGGCTTGCCGTAGTGTTCGCGGCAATGGCATGGGCCAGCATGTCGTCATCGCCATAAAAGATGGTGATGTTCCCGACAGTCATTTTGTTGCGTGTAAGCGTGCCTGTCTTGTCGGTGCATATAACATTCACAGCGCCCATTGTCTCACTGGCATGAAGCTTCCTTACCAGATTGTTCGATTTCAGCATGCGGCGCATATTGAGGGCCAACGCCAGCGTGACAGCCATCGGCAGACCTTCCGGCACGGCCATGACGATTAGTGTCACCGACATCATGAAATATCCTAGTACTTCCTTTGCCATCAGCATGTAGTTGCCGCTGTGCCATAACGTGCCGTTGCTGATAATGTCGTGAATGAGGAAAGTGAGGAACGACAGCACGGCAACGGCTGAGCCGATCTTTGAGATTATTCCGGCCAGCTTGTCAAGCTGCAGGCGAAGCGGCGTCTTCACTGATGTCGTCTCCGTAGAAGCCTGGGCCACGTGGCCGATTTCAGTGCTGTCGCCGACAGCCGTCACTGTGAATGCTCCGCGGCCGATCATGACCATGGAAGAGCGGAGCACCTTGTCAATGGGGTAGGCACCGTGACTTGTCTTTCCGCTCCAGGCAGTGTTTTTCTCTGCAATGGGCTCGCCGGTGAGCGATGATTCGTCAATCTGCAGTTCATGAGCAGAGAAAAGAATACCGTCAGCCGGCACCTCGTCGCCTGTCTCGATGAGCACGGTGTCGCCGACAACGATGTCATGGCGCGGCACTGTTGTCACCTTGCCGTTGCGTATCACCTTTACAGGCTGCTCCTCGTTCATGGCTGTCAAGACACGGAATTTGCGGGAAGCATCCATCTCGAATACGAAGCCAATGGTCGTTGATAGAAATATTGCAATGAAAATGCCTATTGTCTCGATAAAGTCGTGCTCGAAGAATGCCAGAACAAAAGAGATGGCAGCTGCTACCAGAAGAATTATGATTATAGGATCCCTGTACTTGTCAAGATAGAGCTTCCATGCTGATTCGCGGTGGGGTGGAGTTAAAATGTTCCGGCCGTGTTCGGAACGGCTTTTAAGAACTTCTTCGTCTGTAAGACCTTTCATGCTGGAGTCGTGCAATGTGCTTTCTTTTGTCATGTTTTGCTGTTTCTGTTTTTTGAGCCGCCGGAAAAAGAACAGCCGTGCCGTAGAATAAAATCATTTTATTCAGGCAGCATTCATCTGTTCATTTCCCTTGTCATGCGGTGTTGAAAATGCGGTTTACAAAGTTAACGAAAAATATATTCTTAGGCTGAATATCAATATTATTTAACGTCACAGGGCTTTTTATTGATTTTATTTATATTTTTGATGTGTGACAGATAACGGCTCAGCTTCCGTGTTATAAAAAAATTGATGTGTAAAAGTTTAGTATTGCCATATTCGTCAGTATTACCGGAATGTTTTTATGAAAAAAATAGATAAAGAATAAAAATAAAAGCCGATAAAAATTTGGATATATAAAAGAAAAGCGTTACTTTTGCAAACGCAAATTAAATCGGACTTGTAGCTCAGTTGGTTAGAGCAACAGACTCATAATCTGGAGGTCCCAGGTTCAAGCCCTGGCTGGTCCACACTGAAAATCAGTAACTTAGAAGAAATTTAAGTTGCTGTTTTTTCGTTTTGCGAAAACAATGCGAAAACAATCGGTTTGAGTTCGACCCCCATTTTAAGCAAGTTTTCGCAATCTTGTGAGACTGCGAAAACAAATGTCGAGTTAATATTTCCCCGTTTCCTACAGACCATTATTCGATAAGAAATACTCTTTTGCCAAGTCAATGGCATCTAAACGAAGTTTTTCGTCCTCTTCCTTCAAGATAGCATACACTCCATCAGCCAGCCAGAGTTTCATCAGTTCCCTCTCGTCAACCTTATACAGCTCTGCCAACTTAGGAACTTGGTCACGTCTTACACGTCGAGCTCCCAACTCCATCTTACTATACATGGGCATGTCTGTCTCCAGCAACTCGGCTAACTGCCGTTGCTTCAACCCTTGCTCCAGTCTCATGGCCTTTATCTTCGGGCCAAACATACTATATATTCTTTTATCCTTCATATTCTTGTTTTATCACAATAATACTCAAACCCAATTCTCGTTATAAGTGCATAAATTATACTCATTTACCTCTTTAAGAATTCTCTTAATGATATTGTCTTCATGTTTAGGCCTTTTGCTTTGACCTGTAATCCATTGTCACTGGTAAGCAGAATTGGATTCTCACCTTTGAATTTTAACGCAACAGTCAAAATGTTGTTATCAGGAGAACGTTTATCGAAATCATTAGGTAACAATGATAAATCTGATAGTTCCATTCTGACATTGGACTTATCCATTGCTTTATTGATGTAACGCAAAGCTGCTTCAACATTTCTCTTTTCATCACTTGACAGTTTAATTTTTAATTTGTCAAGTTCATCAATAACTTTTGCTGATAGGACTACTAAATATTTATCCTCTATTTTTGAAATAATATCTGGGCAGTTAACAAAAACATTTGTATCAATGATGTATATGTTTCGCCTTGTACTGGATTTGACTGATTTTTGTTTTGGAGTTTCAAACATCGACAAGTCTATTTTGTCAATGACTTTAACTTGAACGTTACCTGATGAAATCACCTTTTGTTGAGGATTGGTTGACGTTTCACATCCCAGTTTTGCCTTAATCAGATAATTCTTGACTTCTTCGGGTATAAGTTCTTTATATATTGTAGTGGGTAATACAATGATAGTGTTGTTCATTGCTCTTGATGTTGCCACATTAAACAATTCTGGCTCTATCGAATACCTTATGGAAGCATTAGGTATAAGAAAAAAACAGTAATGAACAGTGAGGCCTTGCACCCTATCGATGGTATCTATCTTTATATTATCTGGGTAATCTTTCCCTTCCCATTGTAAGGTGAAATATTTTTGTAATTGTCGAGTTGTTTCCCTGAACTTTGACAAAATAGCAATTTCTGTTTTGGAGTTTTCCTGAAGAACACTCTTTGTCAGACAATATATGTATTCAAACGCATTTTGTGGATTCTTATCACCGACTTTCATCTCCAATTCTTTTATTACAGCCCCACCTTTAGGGTCTAAGTCAGCAATGTTGGTGACCACTTCCTGAATTTCTGAAACTGAACGTAATCCGTTATTATAAAAAACACCTGTGCATTCCGCTCCGCGTGCAGTCATTCGATAGGTATCACTTAGCATAAACGAATTGAAGCTAAAATAACTGCATATCGTCTGGAAGCCTTTGATGACATCTGACCAATTGAATCTGTTAATTAGGTCCTCGTTAGTAAGCACAATTGGCGGTAGCTGTTTCTGATCACCTATCAAGACAACCTTTCTACCCAATTTCATTGATGCTGCAATCATTGGGAGCAGTGCTTGACTTGCTTCATCCATAATGACGTAATCAAAGGGAATATCTGTGATATCCACAGCCCACCCACTTGACAAATAGAACGTGGCGAGAGAAAGGAAACCAGAAGAAGCATTACATTTATTCTCCTTTATTTCCTGCAAATGTGGCTGCTCACGCTTTTCGTCAACAGTGAGACTAGTCTTTGAAACTTTTCCTTTCTCTATGTATTCCTGCAATATATCTTTCTTAGCAAGTTCTATAAGAGCTTGATTAGTCAAGGCAGTAACCAGCACGCTTTTGTTCTCTTTTAATAGCCTCGCAGACAACTGCGCCATGCGTGTCGTTTTGCCTGTCCCTGGAGGACCTTGCACAACAACACATTTCTCATTTGAGTGATAGTTCAAGATAATCGATACTAAGTCTTCTTTAGCCTCTATTTTTCTAGGATTCCATTGGTTGGAACTTTCTATGAAATCCAAAATAGGTTTTGTCTCTTGATTCTGTTCATCCTTAACAATTTGGATAAGATTCAACAAGTATTGCAATGGTGGATCTTTTGGGCCAAACGCAATTATAGTCTTCCCTTGTTCCAATATTTCTGTGAACTGAATGGTTAGGTTCTTTATTCCAACCAAACAAAAAGCATCATCATCCGACTTGGATATCCATGCACACAAACAGTCAGAGAAGTCACGTTGATAATCTTCTCGGAGTTTGTTCCATGACAAATCGCCCCAATTTCTGAATTTCCCCATTTCTCCGTTCAGATATACGGCAGACCAAAACGAGTTCTTCCGAGGCATGTTTTCTGAATTCCGCACTTTAAAAATTGCGAATCCCGCTTCGTTGATTCTTTGGAACATACCAACAAATACCTCGCCATTGTCTTTTAGAACGGTAGCTTTTGTTTTAACAATCTGCTCATAACTTTTCTCTTGAGCCTCTAACTCTGTACAGAGAAACCTTACATACTCTTGTCTTTCGTACCTCATTATAAATCCCCCTCTGTATTAGTGTTTTGAAATCCCTCGTTTTTCTTAAAGATATTTTTGATAGATTCTGCGTTTTCAGCAATATTGAAACTGCTAAAGTCAAAATGCAGCTCCTTGAAATAATGTAGAGTTGAGCAGAACACATCAATGCGCTCCTCTATATCAAGATTCTCCGTGCTAAAGGAGAGAGAAATATTTGACTGATTCCTAACGAGGTCCTCCTTCTCTATTCTCTTGATATCATCACCCGTGTATATTAACAGATAGGCAGACTCCTTGAAAATATAATCCAATTCTTCTGGATTCATCTTGAATGGCTCATCTTGTTTTTTGTAGCTCTTCAGTACAATTAAGATAGGATTCTCATCTGCATCTTCCAATTCCACCGTTGAATAGTAGTATGGCGTGCCATCTTCTTGATACTCTCCATAATGTGGGGGAAAGTGCCATGATGGCTCTTCTTGCATAAGGAAATTCTGTGCTTCAATTTGAGCTCTAATCTGCTCAGACTTTGACAATGAAGCCTCTTCACCTTTTTTGATTTTGGGTGCGTCCTCTTCTTCTGATGTAGTCTTTTCGTCAGAATTAGCTTTACCATTGCTTGGATTATCTGCACTGTTATTAATAGGCGTTTCTATTGTTTTCGATTCTGGCGCCACGAGTAGATTTACGTCATAACCGCAATCTTTGAGGTAATCGGAAAGAGACTGGTGGTCATCTGTTATAAGAATGACCATCAATTTGCTATCATTATTGCTACCGAGATTTAAGAAACTGCATAAGGGAGAAAGTAATGGTTCCATTAATGCAGGAGTTATTCTTCCTATATAATAGAAGCTGTCACCTTTGGAATACGTGGATTTCGAGATGGTGTCATTGTCTTCCCCGTAAGTCAAAGATATTGAATCACACTTGTAGAAATGGGCTGATTTAACCTTTTCTTCCAGTTCGGTTTTTCTTACGTCAAAATCTGAAGTTCCTTTATTCTGCAATAAAGCAAGATATTGCAATTTGTCTAACAGGCGTTCCTTAATCTCATCTTTCTCGACAGAGTTCGTAAAACTTGTTGTTACGTCTTTTTGAGTGATGACCTGTACACCAAAGGTCTTTAATAATTGGAGCAATTTCTCCCTGTTACTTTGCCCAACTTTCTCACAATATATTTTGTTGTCTCTATTCTTAAAACCATCAACGGTAATGTAAGTTAGGTCTGATGCAGGAAGAAATTCGTCAGAGTAAGATAGAATTTTATGAGTTTTAGCCCATTCACTTATTTCAGGAGAACATTGTTCATCTCTTTCGATAATCTCACGATAAATTTTTGAAACTCTTTCTTTTCTCTCCTCTTTTTCAGCTTCCTTATCCATTGATAATCTTTCGAGGACTATCAACAAATCTTCTGTTTTCAAATCCTGCATAAAAGGCAGAATAGCTCGCCAACTTTCATGTACTTTTGAATCGACTGCTAAGACAGGCAAGTATTTTCCTCCTAGTTCTACTATTTTAGAGTTGTTAATGAAGATTTTTGTTGGTTCTTCTGAAGTGCCTTGGGTAGTGGGAAACTTTTGCTCAGTAGCCAATATATATTCTAGGAACGAATTATAGCGACTTCTGAACTCGTAAGGAGCAAAATCACTTAAATCCTTTTCGACCCTGGTTCCCCAATAATTAATTTTACCATAGACCTTATCTTTAGGACTCCAGTCACTACGATTCATGGAAAGCACTCTTGTAAAGAGAAATTTGTCCAATTCATATTGGGGTTTGTTAAACTCTATGAAAGTAAAATAGGATAACTGAAAATGTATATTGATAATGGGGTTCTTATATCCATAATAATTAGAATAACGATGTGGACAATCCTTGAAAGCCTCTGCGGTCTTTTGCAGGAAACTGAAACCCAGTTCATCTTTGGAATAATCCTTTGCTGCAATACCTATTTTGTATATAGCTCCACACTTTTTTAAGAAGAAAGACCAGTCTTCTATAGTTTCACCTTCAGGATAATCATCAGAAATATAGAGATTTGCCTGAGGATTGACATTCTCCATATCATCATCAGGTCTATATTTTGTACCAAGATACAGATTACAAATAGGTCTTAACTGTCCATCCTTTGCCAAAAAGTTGAGGTCTTTTATTTTCTCTGAATAATCACTTTGTTCTAGGAAATTTTCTTGTTGCCATACGTTAAAGAGGAATCTACCTATAGTTAATGCATTATTTGTGGTAATGTAATCTTGATGTGCTAGGAGATAGTCAACAAAGGACATATTTGATAGTTCTCGCATTCCAAGAGATGCTAACCATTCTACTATTGAAGATTCTGTCTTAATATTATCAAATATCTCCTCGTTCAATATGAAAACATTTGAGGCTTCCTCATTTTGCTCTTGATATTTCGATGGGAAGAAAAGCTCACTAGGGCGACGAAGATCTCTGTTTACGTCATATAGAATGGAGATATCAGCGAATGAACTTTTATAAGAATCAATATTATTCTGCGGTTGTTGGAAATACTCAGACAAGAAACGAATAAGCTTGATATCTTCTTGGATAGAGATGCCTGCTGTTGTTTCGCTATCAGCTAAAAGGTGAATCATCTCATTGCTATCGAATAAGAATATGAGATTATGAGCATACTCCACAATGCCATTATCGTCAACAAGATTTTCTTTGGAAAAATGAGTGTTTTTTTTGCTATTAAGATGCTTTAGCATCCGATCAATAGATATTATTCCCTTAGAAACACCTGTCTTATCAACCAAGACTTCTCTTATTCTTAGAAGACGATTTTTGTTGCGGTTTGGCACGAAAGCAATCGTATCAAAAGCCATCTGTAACGCACTACGGTAAACGTTGACTAGAGTGTCATAGTCTGGGTAGATTGTTGGTAAGACTTCTGTATAATTAGCATATCTTAGCGATATCTTTGATACAAAATCCAAATAAAGCTCTGGAATCTTACTAAATATTAGTTTATTCCATTCGCTTTCCTGATGGAGTTGCTGACGCCCAGCATCAGTTATGAAGTTTGAGTTAATTAAGAATGGTTGCCGTAATCCACGATAAGAAGTAGGCAAAAAAGTAAATACTGATGTATTCTTCAAAGGAACGACCTCGTTGTCCCTTATCTGAATAGCAAACGATATTTCAACTTTCTCTGCTCCCTTCAGTTTATCCGGAGTATTAAAGTCATGTTCGAGAGCAACTCTTACTTCAGCAGGGACAGGTACTTCATTAAAATACAGAATCCAAGTACTCTGAGGTTCATCATTCTTATATAATGTCACTTGTGGCATAGAGCCATTAACTGCGTTAGTCAGTTTCTTCCCAACACTAAATACAAACTGTCCATTTCGTTCAAATTGGATGTTGACATTATTGCTACGCAAAAACAATAAGAATTGCAAGTCTGAAAACAAACTTTCTATTCTGGCTCCAATCTTTTTAGATTCTTTTGTATGAACTATTGTAATGACATTATATCCTGGAACGTTATACTCATGCAGTTGAGGAGCGTATATCGGAATTACCTGCCAGGGTACATCATTGGGCTCAAGAATTCCTTCGCTTGGAGGGAAACTAGGCATAAGCGATCGGGCCTTTCGTTTATCAAATTCAAAACAAAATGGGCCGCTGATTATACCTACATGATCTACGGATGGCATGAAAACTGACTTAAAACCAATGCCTTTATAACCAATTTTCTTACTGTCCTTTGATTTTGTACCATTTCCTACGTCACTTATACCTTCAACGTCCTTTGAATCGAAAGCCTTTCCATTGTGCATAAACACAAACTGATTCTCTTCTTCTCTAATGAGAATATTTAATGTATCTCCCCCTGTGTCTGTAAAAGCATCGACAGCATTCTGAAGAAGTTCATATACAAATCGCTCTGGCTCTGTATATATTCCAACAGATAGTTGCATAAGCGACTTTGCTTGCATTCTAACTTGGGAGGCATGGTTGTATTCTGTGCGCTCTCTTTGTAACTTCTTGATGAAGTCTTCGTTTGTGCTTGAGATATAATCCATAACAAATTCACATTATCATTCCATTGTTAAACCTATTCCATTAATATGGATAAACTCGCATATATCATAAAAAGAGGTAGCCTCGTTAGGGTCTATATATCCATCTGCAATAATCATTTTGCGCATCATTGTCGCAAATTCAGTTTTCTGCTCAATAGTCATTAATTTAATGATGCTCAAGCATTTCAGGGTGTTAAGATGTAAAATGTCATAATGATCTTGCGTAGTTAAATCCAACAACTCTTTGACATTTTCAAAATACATAGTCTCACGAGCATCTATATGCTCGTCAACACTTACGATGTCCAGTAAGACTTTGGACATAGCCATCTTCTGATCTTTAGTGTACTCCATATCTATTAGTCGTTAAATGGTATTTTATATCTTTCCTTATGCTACACTTCCATAATGCTGGCTAACGTAGTTATACACAGCATCACGGTAGTAGTTGATGCTTTCGTCGGAATAGCTCTCGGGGAGTTCTTTCCAAAGGATGTCTCGAATGGTGATGATGATGGATGCTCTGGTTTCTTGCTTATCGAACGGATGATCCATCGTGGTCAGTTGGTCCTTTATCTTCTCCAGCAATTCCTTGGCGACAACCTTTAACTTCTTGATGTCTTCTTTTGAAAGGTTGTCTTTCATCAGTACATCGTACATGGAGAGTTGTTCGTCATTCTCAAAACCTTCACGAATATAGCGTTTTTCTTCCTCGGTCAGGTCGTGAGAGAGTTTCATCAGTTCCTCGAATGTCTTCTCTATTGTAGCACGGTTCTGCTCCTGGTTATAGTCATGAATAATCTCTTGATATTTCTCGTAGAAGTTGATACGTGAGGGATTCTGAGCCAACATCTGAGCGATACGTTCTTGTAGCAGTTCCTGTATGTCCTTCAATACAAGATTCTTTTCTTTGCTCTTGGCAAACTCACGACGGAGCAAATCAAAATCGATACCACTAATATCGAAACGTCGTGACTCAGCTACCATCATCGTTGCTTCAGGATCTATTTCAACATGCTCATTCACTATTTCATTGATAGCCACACTCAAATCAGTGATGTCAGCATGTTTGCGCTTTTGCTGCAACTCCTTGTATATAGCTTCAATGGCATCCTTTTGCAGTTTCATCTCGGGCGTGATGTCCTCGCGGTCGAGATATTTCCAGAGTTTCAGCAGTGTGGAGGCAAACGTACAGTATGATTTCCTGATTTCCGCTGTCTCGCACATCGCATTAGCAGCTTTCTTCAGCAACGACAGTTTCTCGAAGCTCTCTGCTTTAATCAGGTCATTAAGTTCAAAGTCATGTTCTTTCAGGAAAGCAGTAGCAGCAGCTATCGTTTCCATTACATGCTTAATGAGTTCCCTCTTGTCAATGGTTGGGTCATTCCCTTCTGTTCCAACTTCTGGATTTGCCGTATAGTCGGCCAATGCCTGGCGAAGAGCTTTCACGATTCCTATATAATCGATAATAAGACCATTAGCCTTTCCTTCTGCCACTCGGTTGGCACGTGCAATGGTCTGCATCAGCGTATGCGCTTTCAT
>OMUH01000073.1 GCA_900314195.1 uncultured Prevotella sp. | reverse complement strand
CCATACCAATACAAAAAATCCCGGGAATAACCTCGGGATTTTTTGTTTGATTACAGGACGGCCTAAATTGAATGGTTACGGTTTTAAAGATGGTGGTGCATAGTTATCATCCATTGCTTTTTGGAAGTCTCGATAACTTCCTTTTATTTGAGGGTCATCAAGAAATCCAAATATACAATTATCTTTCTCAATCGTGCCATGTATAGGAAAATAACTAAAGCTTTTGTCAGGGGCAATTTCTTTTGCTATTCTATTTAAAGGGGTGTAATTAAAAGAGAACAACTGTGGATTCATATCATTGGGTAGACCTTCAACATTGATTTCTTTTATGTATTGTTTTAGAAGATAATAGGCATAAGAATCCTTGTTTACGGGTTTACTTGAACGTTCTTTTACGAATTCAACAAGTTTTTTCTTAAGAGCTTCAAAAGTATCCGAATCTCTCATAGCTAAATCATATGCTGTTTTCGATTTAGACAGATTAAGACAATATTCATATACTGTCTTTTCTAAATCAAACCAATTTTCAGCAGCATGATTAAATACAGAAGATCGTCTTCATTTGTTCTTAACGTTCTCCAACCGTCTTCCTTTTCTTTAAAGAAGTCTTTGTAACTTGTATGCCAGCCTAAATCTATATCAAAGCCATTGCATATGACAATAACAGTTCCCATATATTTTTATTTTTCCAGATTATTCCTTACTAATCAGCATAGAAATGGGCTTTCCATCTTCCATAGTCCAATACTCCTTTCCATTTTTAGAGCCATGGAGAATAAGCGAGGCTGTATTTGATAAAGCCGTTCCTCTTGAAGCAGTGAAAAGGTGGTCTTCTGTAAACTCAATGCCATTTTCGTTTTCCTGCAGTACGCCCTCATCAAAAAGCTCCGCACGTTGCTCTGCAATATCAGGGTATTTTTCATCCATACTCTCATTCTTAACAATGGTTGAGCCTGCAAAGACTCTCACGCTACCTGTGTCAGGATAGAAGTAAGCACAGGCAGAATATTTACCAGGCTTAGATAAGAAGATAGGTATTTTCTCCATTGCTTCATCCTTAATAGCAAAGTAAGGATATAGACGGGCTATTTCTTCTATAAGTTGAGTGGTTCTCTCGTCGATATCATTAATCGTCCAACTATCTTTCTTCAATAACTCTTGGTTCATCTTAAGATGTGCCGTAGAACTAAGTATCTGCTTCTTGTATTCCCAAGGGCTATTGCTCATCTTGCTATTGTCTGGCTTCGAAGCAAAAGTGAGATTGCCAAGTCGATTAAGATTGTCTTCGTATGTCTGTCTATTTGTACCAAGCTCAAGCAACCACTGTGCAGTAGCTGTCTGAGGCATTAGATGTTCTATGCTGAGCTTTGAAAAGTCAACAGGAGCGGAATTATGGTCGGACTCTAGCTTGCGGAAGAAGACATTAACCCAAGTTGAAATGCTATACATATTGGCATTGGAAATTCTCTCCAAGAGTTTCTTGTTATCTGGCATTTCCTGCGCATTGCCACGATTTTCGTTAATCAGACATTTTCGGAATACAGTTACAATATTTGTATAATCCCCTTTGCATTCGTTCAACGTCTCTTTCAAGAGCGTGGGAAAGTAACGAGTAATACTGCTTGTGTCCATATCGCAAAGGGCACGACGCATGATATAGGAATTAAGCGTTGTGATGATGTCGGCTAGTTGAATATTAGTAATACCTTTACTGGACTGATTATCCTTGTCATTAATCGAGAAGTATTCCAGCAACAGTGGTGTTGGCATCTCTGATTTAATTATCCGATACTCTTCAATAGGCTTCTGAAGCTCTTTCGGAAGTGTTTTAATGCCGTCTTTGAATATCATGCTATGAAATGTTGCGTATCTGACTACCTCTTTGCAAATGTCTTCTACGCTTGTATATTTATGTTTCTCCTCGAACCAACTGACGAAAGCAGCATAGGTGGCATTTTTATTGACCATGCTACTACGTTTAGCCATAATAAAGAACCGGAAGAAAGACTCCAGTTTCTTTGCATCAGACGATATGAGCAATTCCAATTTGCGCCAATACTTTTCGTAGTAAGCGTCTTGCAGTTTACTTGGTATAGGCATAAGAATATAATTGCGAATGAGGTCTGAGGCTGTCAGCTTTGCGCCAGTCGCATTGATACTCTCGAATATCTTCTGAGGATAATCATCAATGCCAATAGGTATACATACAATGTATAAGTTTTGAAGGGCATTAAAGATGTCTTGGACAGTGTGGTTATTCAATCTCCTTTCAAGCCAACTCTTTATGTACTTGAAATTAAGATAAACATTCGAATGTTTATCTTCTATCTCATCATATTCCTGTCTTACAATATGCTGATAAACGGTATCATCGGAGACTAATGGTTTTAACTTATATCTGTCCGTCTTTTGAGTGACGTTAATGAGGTAGTTGTCTTCCAATAGATCTGCATCTTCCTTCATTCCTTTCTCCGACATTATCTCTTTTAAGGCATAGAGCAATAGGAATATGGTGGTAAGTCGTTGCTGGCCATCAATAACAGAACATTCAATTCTAAACATACCCGATGATTGCTGCAGGTAAATCATAATGCCAAGAAAATGCTTTGTCTGTTTACCTTCAATTACAAGGTCCAAATCTTCCAGTAGCTTCTTTACTTCAATATTGGCTTTCCAGGTGTAGTTTCTCTGATAAGCGGGGATAATGTATTGAACGGATGTGCTGTTTCTAAGCATATCCAATATGCCAGTTCTTATAGGTTGCTTTCTTTCTTCAGCCATACTCTTTAACTTTTGTTGCGTTCTAATGACAAAGTTACTGAAAAAAACGAAAAGTATCGTATGACGTTCAACTTTTTGTCTTGGGATTTCGTTTTTCTCAAGAAAAAGATGTAGATTTGCAGAATTTTAAATGGAAACTTTTGAGATAAATAACAGGCGATATTTGGGAAATAAGTATAAGCTACTTCCATTTATACGCCAAGTCGTTGATAGCGAATGCGAGAATATTAATTCCGTATTTGATGTGTTCTCTGGAACTGGATCGGTGGCCTATGATTTCAGAGACAAGCAGTTGTTTGTCAATGACATGATGTATAGCAATTATATTGCTGCTGTTACATGGTTTTCTCCTGAAGCCATTGACTTAGACAAGTTAAATAGATATATTACTTTCTATAATTCTTATGATGCCTCTCGCGAAGACAATTATATGTCTCAAAACTTTGCCGACACCTATTTCAGCAGATTGGTATGTCAAAAGATTGGTTTTATAAGAGACAATATAGAATCAGAGTGGAAAGAAGGTAAGGTTAATTTTCGGGAAAGAGCAGCTATCATTACATCCATGATATATGCTATGGATAGGATTGCCAATACTTATGGTCACTACGATTCATTTATAAGAAACTGCCGCTTTCAAGAATTGTCGAGTGACTTTATACTTCGTGTTCCAGATCTTAACTATGTCCTAAATCAAGGAAATCAATGCTTTAATGAAGATTCTAATAAGCTGGCTCCAAGAATTGAATGTGACTTAGCATATTTGGATCCTCCCTATAATTCTAGAAATTATTGCGATGCATACCACCTTCTAGAAAATGTAGCGTTATGGAAGAAGCCAAAAGTATTAGGTGTTGCTAGAAAGATGGACAGATCTGACATGAAAAGTGAATATTGCAAAGCAACGGCTAATATAGCTCTTGAAGATTTAGTAAATAAGCTTCATTGCAGGTACATTTTAATGTCATATAATAATAATGGTCGTAGTTTACAAATGCGCAGCAATGCTAAAATATCGGATGAAGAAATTCTAAGAATTCTCGGCGAAAAAGGTGATGTACGCGTCTTCACTACTGATTACAGGCCATTCTCTGCTGGTAGAGGAAAAAATGAACACAACCAAGAAAGACTATTTCTATGCACCGTACACAGATAAAAAATTACATATCTTCACCACTTAACTATATTGGGGGAAAAGCGAGGATACTTGACCAACTTCTTCCTTTATTTCCACAAAACACAGACATTTTTGTTGATTTGTTTTGTGGAGGATGCAATGTAGGTATGAATGTAAAAGCAGACTTGATAATATATAATGATAGCTTTAAGCCGTTAATTGGCTTACTTAAGACATTCAGAAGACTAAAAGTAGAGACAGTATTAAGTCGTTTAGAAAATATAGTTGATGACTTCGGATTTAGTAAAACGAGAGAACATAGCTTCGCCTATTATGGTGGAGGAGCTAACTTGGGAGTATCAAAATATAATAGAGAAAAGTATTTGAAACTTCGAGAAAAGTTTAACAATTATCCCAAGAAAAACAATGAATATTATATTCTTCTTTATGCTCTAATTGTTTTCGGATTTAACAATCAAATGAGATTTAACGAAGATGGTAATTTTAATTTGCCAGTAGGCAAGCGTGATTTTAATAAGGTTATAGAAGCTAAACTCATAAAGTTTATCCATGCATTAAAGACTCAGAATTGCATGTTTAGTTGTAAAGATTTTCGGAGGTTCAAATATGATATTCTAACACCTAATAGTCTCGTTTACTGTGATCCCCCTTACTTGATTACAAGAGCTACTTATAATGAGAATGAAGGGTGGACAGAAAATGATGAACGAGATTTATATAATAAGTTAGACCTACTTTCAAAAAATAAGATTAAATTTGCACTGTCTAATGTGTTAAGACATGAAGGCAAAGAGAATACAATGCTAATTCAGTGGATACAACAACGTGATTATAATGTTCACAAGTTATTCATGGACTATCATTATAGCAATTATCAAAAGAAAATAAAACATGCCGACTCTGATGAGGTATTGATAACAAATTATTGAAATGTTCTTTTTCTTCAACTTCGACAATAACAATACTTCGGTAATTTAATTCTTAACTATTTTAATAGAGTTGATTCCCTTATTACGCCGCATCCCTTTGGACAAGCGACGTTAGCGAGATTTTGGAGCTTAGAGATTAAATTGCTGTCCGGTTCAATGCCAGACACGCATATGTTAACGATTTTAACTAAAAAGTTACCGGACTATTGACAATAAAGATATGGGAAAATACAAAAAAATACCATATTCATCTTTCTGTTGGAAATTCGGAACTACTTCATTCCGCACACAGAAATTCAATAAAATGACTGAATGGCAACTAAGACTTCTTAAAGAGTTTTGGGAAAAGCCTGAGTATGGTTGGCAAGGATGGGAAAATGCTGCTCCTGGCCAGAATGATATCTATGATATAAAGACTAAATATTATGACTGGCTTGTAGAAAACAAATTCATGGAGGGAGGAGAAGATTTTAATGGAAAATTTAAGACTGCAAGGAATAAGACAAGTGGGCTTTATGACATGGGCTTTATTAATAGCGAACATAGGCTTACAGAAGTTGGTATAAGATTACTTGCAATTTCACAAAGCAATGATTTCCTGACTAAAAATGAGTTAGGTATATCTAAAGACTCTGAGATTTATTTAAAGCAGCTTTTAAAAGTTAGTAATAAGTATGGCAACCATTATGTGCGTCCACTAATCGTGGCATTGTATCTTCTGGACAATTTGGATTATTTATCAAACGATGAGTTCTGTTACTTGATGCCTCTGTGTATGGATAACACATCAACTGAGTATATCCTAAATGTCATTAAAGATATTAGAAATGGAATAGGTTCTTTGGATGAAAGCATTATCCATATATTATTAGATAAAACTAATTATAAGGAAGGCTTAGAAAGATTCATCTCCAATGATTTTTGTCCCGAGCTTCTGCTATCTGTAGGTATGAATAGGAAGAGTGCAAAATACGACAAAGCATATCTTCCTCTCTACTCAAATATGTACGCTGTATATATGGAACAAGATGGGTCTAAGATTATAGATCTTCTGACTTGTCTAAAGAAATTCCAGCCCTCAATTGCGATAAAATGGAAGAAACTATTGTTTAAAGTTCACCAAACCGCCAAAATAAAAAAGAATCCTCAACAATTTCTGAAAATGTTACCACAGGGGACCACTGATAGTGAAAGAGAATTTAAGAAATTCTTTTTTATAACTATGCATTTATATAAGGCAAAAGCGACCTTGGAGGATTATCTTGATTTAAACAGACGATATTTAGGGTTAAGTAATATTTTCCTTTTTGAGAATGATGAAGTTAGACTAGACATCGTTCCCAAGTATTTCTTTAAAAATGCTATTCATGAGCTTTATGAACAAGCTTTTCAAAAAAGCACGTTATTATACAATAATTGTAGCTTAGTAGATATATGTCCATCATTAGTCTTTGATGAGAAGGAGATTATCAATGGAATTAACCAACAATTAGGCGCAAATATCTCCACACTTGAAGAAGCTTATCGCGAAGTAGATAAACTTAAATATGAGAGATTCACCAAATTAGTAGATGAGCAATTTACCGATGAAAAACTTCTCAAATTATTGGATGACTTTGAAAAACGAAATGACGAAGAAATTAATAGTCTGGTCACGGACAATGCTGATATCCCAACAATTTTTGAGTACATCATTGGCATAATTTGGTGGAAAGTCAGCGATAAACAAGGAAAAGCATTAGATTATATGAAACTTTCCTTGGATTCGAATCTGCTTCCTATAACCCATGCAGCAGGAGGCGAAGCAGATTTGGTGTGGGAATACAAAAGAACAAATAAGTATCCGGAGCACTCACTTTTGTTAGAAGCGACTCTCGCTGATAGTACAAATCAAAGAAGAATGGAAATGGAGCCTGTTTCTAGGCACTTAGGAAATAATCTTGTAAGAACACATAATATGGCTAATTATTGTGTGTTTGCAACCAACTATCTCCATATTAATGTGCTCGGGAATTTTAGGGACTGGAAACACTCGACTTACTATGATCCACAAGATCCATGCAACAAAGTTAGAGGGATGAAAATTATACCTATTCAAACTGATGATTTGAAATCTATAGTTCGTTATCACTTAACATATGCCAAATTGTATGTTCATTTTCAAAAGGCATATGAATCTGATGAAATGGATGATGCTCAGGTTTGGTATGAAAAATATGTCAATATAGAGTATTCTAATCTATGTCCAAAACGCAAGTTAAAAAGATTAGAGTATGATGATGACATTTTTAAACTCATTCAAAATATACGTAATAATAATCCAGCGGAATCAGAAGGTAAAATACAAATAGAAGTGCAGAAAGAATATGGTCATCGATATGACGGAATGACAAATCGTGATTGGAGAAACATAATAACATCATACCTAAGGCCCATGGCAAAAGTAGATTTAAACGCAGGTACTTCTACTTTTAGTGGTATGGCAGCCGACGGGCTCGATATTAAAAATTAAAAATAGTCCATAAACTTATGATACAGGATTTTAAACTTTCACGCAGACTTTAGAACCACCAAGTTTCAAGCGTAGAAATGGAGATATTAGATAACGACCTGTCAAAAATTGAATAGCGGACGTCAACATCATTGTTTCTACAAGAGTACTTCTCCGTCGCAAGTACACAGATGAACTGTTCTACCAAACAGACATCGAGCATGTCATAGATTGTGTGCGATTGACACCGTAGGAGCATAACTTCCACCCAAGAAGTTTTTTTAGTAACTTCAGAATTGAGCAAAGAGAAGGTGCGACAGTGCTATAACCGACCATGGTCTGCTATAATGCCAATGTTCATGTTATGCATCAATAGCCTGAACGTTGCTTGGGTGTGCGCAGGTGACAATAAGAACTATGGCGAGATCTACCTCTGCATTGCTGTGGAGTATCTCCACTTCGTTGCCACTGACCGTAGACTTGGTTCTTGCTTGGTATGCAATTATGATGTGAAAACCGTCATGCAATTGCTCCCTATGGATGAAGACCACGAGGCTGTGTCTATCGTTTCCGTTGGTTACGTTGCTCCCGACTTTTCACATCCGTAGAATAAGCTTAAATAAGTAGGAGCGTCGGCTTTCCAGCCGACGAAAAGAATAAAGAGAAGAGCACTTGGTGTCCGGCTGGAAAGCCGGACCTCCTACTAAGCAGTATCGG
>OMUH01000054.1 GCA_900314195.1 uncultured Prevotella sp. | reverse complement strand
TCTGGAAATGGTTGTACCAAATCCAATAGCAAAAATACAGAAAATATCTGTAAGTCATGAAGAATATTCTGAAAATCAACGAAAACATTACATAAAACTTCATTCTTAGATTTTCAATAGTCCGGTAACTTTTTAGTTAAAATCGTTAACAAATGAGATTTGTCCCAGATGAAAATAAAATATTTTTTATTACATATAATTAACTGATAAAAATTGGCTGATTCGCTGATTATTAGTAACACTTACAAAGTGTTCCAGCACAAAAGTAATAGTTAAAAATGTCAGACATAATTAGCCAAATGGGAGACCTGACAGCAAGTCTGCTGTCATCATCACATACTAATTGCATTATTCGCAATGTCAATATAATTGAAAGCATCGAATCCGTTGAAACGCTGTTGCAAAGCTAAAGTTTTTTCATCAACTAGTTCGTTACGTGACTTAATTCTTGTATTCATATTAGCCACAATTTTTTCAATAGAATAATTTTCTTTGAATATGGTTGACTGAAAATGGTTAATTTAAGTAATAGCTTTGTTACTAATAAAATTATTACTAACTTTGCAATGCATATTAAAGTATTGCTATATGGAAGAGAATCCGTTCTTGTTTGGTAAGTCGGTGGAAGGCAATTTCTTCACAGACCGTAAAGAAGAATCCAAGAGACTGGAGGCAAACCTTACTCATGGAATAAATACTGTGCTTATCTCGCCAAGACGATGGGGGAAGACTTCACTGGTAAAGAAAGTAATAGCAAATAATCAACGTGAGGATGTCAAATATGTTCTCATAGATATGTTTTATTGCAAATCTGAAAGCGCTTTCTATCATCTATATGCCAATGAGGTTATCAGGCAGACTTCATCTAAGTTGGAAGAGTGGATAGAAAACGGCAAGAAGTTCCTGTCTAATATCATGCCTAAGTTCTCATTTGGCTCAGATCCGCTGAATGATTTCTCAATATCCTTTGAATGGAATCCAAAAGACGGAACGGACATAGATATTCTGCAGCTTCCAGAGAAAATAGCCAGGAAAAAGGACATTCGCATTGTTGTCTGCTTTGACGAGTTCCAGCAAATAGGATTCTTTGATGACCCACTGAACTTTCAGAAGAAATTGCGCTCTGTATGGCAACACCATCAGAACACGACATACTGCATGTTTGGCAGTAAGATGCACATGATGGAGAGTATGTTCAGTGATGCTTTTTGTCCGTTGTATAAGTTTGGGGATATAATGTTCTTGAAGAAAATCCCTGCAGAAGAATGGGTACCCTTCATAGTACGCCAATTCAATAACACCGGTAAATCAATTACCGAGCAGCAGGCAGAAAGAATTTGCGGGATAACAGAAAATCTTTCTTCATACGTGCAGCAACTCTCCTGGATAGTATGGTATAAAGCCAATCCGAAAGTCGAAGATGGCATGATAAATGAGGCAGTGAAGGACTTGCTGGAGCAAAACAAAGTCTTCTTCCAAAGGGATGTCGAATCATTGACTGAGTTGCAGTTGAACTTCCTCGTCGCACTTGCAGACGGCGTAGAAACCAAGGTTACAAGCAAAGATGTGATAAGCAAATATCAGCTTGTTTCCTCTGCCAACGTGCAACAGGTCAAGAAGTCACTGTTATCAAAAGAGTTTATTGATACAGAAGACAACCGCATCTTCATCAGTGATCCGATATTCAAGTTGTGGATTAAGAGAAATATAAGGATTGAATAAAAGTTATTATCTATTAATATGAAAAAGTAATCTTCATTTTCTTCAGCAGGAAATTGTTCACGTGCAGGAGTAAAAAATGTTTCAACCGATAAAAAAGAAGTCGGATATTTTTCAGTGCCGGCACATTTACTTTTTCCCACTCCTATGGTGTGGAAAAACAAAAATATGTCGGCTGATTGTAAAGAACCGCAAAAATATTTTAGCGTGCGGCCGGTTTTGCATCATGCATATGCCAGGCGCACATATTTCTGCGGAAGTTATTTTTTAATTTTGCATAAAATAAATGCCTAAGGTTCAGCGAAGGCTTATTTTTTTCATGACTTGTATTTTCTACTTATTCATTTTAAATGTAGATGTTGTCATATGTGCTGGGTGCGGCCCTTGCGGACGTCCGCATGCGTGTTTTTTTACCATGAGACAATTGCTTATGAAAAAATAAGAATCGCAGAATGGTTGCCGTTAATACAGAAACAAGATAATGATTGAAAGTCATTTTTAAAATGAATGTGATATTTTTGCATGTCTGATTAATAAACAGTAATTTTGCATATTAAACATATAGAAGAATTAAAAGAAGTGAGTCGAAAAGGTGTACTTGAAATATAAGATGGTCTTCATGCTTTTTCAGTCACTCCTTTAAATATAAAAAACAAAATGTACAGTTTGTTGCTTTCCGAATGGCAGTCGCTTGATTTTTTTATGATTATTACCACTGTCGTTTATATAGTCATAACCATTGCCATTTTATATATGATTGGCAATGACGCAGGGTGGTGGTCCTTTATCCGTCGGAAAGTGTATTCATGGCTGAATATTCATGTTGATAACAAGCAAGACGGGCATCCGAAAAGGTATGACAAGCTGGGTACTGATTTCGATAAGACCATGGCGCGCCAGCGTATTGTAAATGTTCTGAAAGAGCTGAACTGCTTTTACGAGAACGCCGGCAATGGTTGGATAAACTTCATTTATCAGGGTGCCAGTTTCAATGTGAATGTTGATGACGAATCTTATTTGCTGTCAATAGCTTTTCTCAACTGGTATAATGTTCCCATTGACGATCTGCGCCGCATGTCGTGCATGCAGAAGGCTGTCAACTCAGTCAACAGCCGTCCTTACGGGTCAACGGTTTTCTATTGGATAGATAAGGATTCTGAGATTTTGGAAGTGAACGACCGCATGTCGTGCATACTGCCGCCAAGCTCAGATGAAGACCGTGTGTGGATAGAAAGCATACTTAATTCGCTGTTCATAACGTCACACGAGGTGGTGCAGGCTTACACGGAGGAATGTGCCAGGCTCGGCGTGCCTGTCGAGGGCAACAAGGGTGACGGCGACAGTATGGCTGATGATGAAGGCTTTTTTGATGACGATGATGATGACGACGATTTCGACGACGATGATGATGATGGTGAGGAGAACGATGATTTCGATGTTGAACATAACAAAAAATAGTTAGTCTTCATAGAAGCCGATTACACAGCCATGCCCGATTCAGCCGGCATGGCTTTTTATTATATGATATTTTTAGCAAGGAGAGAGATTGCATTATGATAAGTTTTTATTCAGTAGACCATCAGACTGCTTCATTGCAGGAGCGTGAGCAGCTGTTCGACCGCTTCAGCGGCAGCGACCGTGGTCCGTCGGTGTTCCTTCAGACTTGTAACCGCATGGAGCTCTATTACGGCGACGGTGACGTGCCGCATGACGTGGCGCGACATCTTTTCCGCGTGACATGCGGCCTTGAGTCGGCAATCATCGGCGAACGGGCCGTGCAGGGGCAGGTGAAAGATGCATATCTGCGGGCGCGAATATCGCAAAAACTGCCGGCCGGTATGCATAAGCTCTTTGAGTGTGCTCTTGAGGTAGGCAAGCGCGTGCGCAACGAGACACAGGTAAGCCGCGGTGCCGTCAGCCACGGCCTGGCAGCCATTGAGCTCATAGAAGAAGAGGGCATAAACCTGAAAGATTCGCGCATAACGATAATTGGAGTCAACAAGCTTACTGCCGACATTCTTAAATTTCTTCAGAACAAGGGTGCCCGGCTTGTGTTCCTCGGCAATCGCAGTAAAGACAAGGCTCACAGGCTTGCCGACCCGCTTGGCATCAGCGTTTTCGGACTCGATGAGCGCAAGGCGTTCCTTGCCTCAACGGATATTCTGATCAGCGCCACGTCGGCCCGCCATCTCATTGTACGGCGTGATGATATAAGTGTGTCGCATCCGCTCACGGCTATCGACCTTGCCTTTCCGCGTGACATCGATCCGTCAGTGGCCTCTATGTCCAATGTGCGTCTGTTCAATCTCGACGACGTTGAGCGGCGGGTGCAGAAGAATATCTCCGTGCGCCGTGACGAGGTGAGCAAGGCTGAGGCTATCATAGAAGATGAGATTGCTGTACTTGACGACATAATGGAAAGGAGGCGCCGGTATGCAACAGCTTAGGATAGCAGCGCGCGGCAGCCGTCTCAGCCGCATACAGGTAGAAGAGGTAATGCGTCGTTTGCCCGGCGTCAGGTATGAAATGATATACACCGACACCTACGGCGACCGCCACCATGAGCTGTCGCTGCTCAACGGCGAGGCACCCGACGACATCTTCACGCGCGAGCTCGATGCCGCCCTCATCAGCGGCCGTGCCGACGTGGCCATACACTCGGCCAAGGACCTGCCGGCAGTCATAGACCGCCGCATAGAGGTCATTGCCCTTTATGAGGCCTTTGACAAAACCGATTCCCTTGTCAGCCGTGGCGGTCTCCGCTTGTCAGAGCTGCCGCCGGGCAGCACGGTGGGCACGAGCAGTCCGCTGCGCAAGGAGGGCATTCTCCGGCTGCGTCCCGACCTTCGTGTTGTCAGCATCCGCGGGTGCATAGAAGAGCGTGTCGCACAGGTCGACGGCGGCAGCATAGACAGTGTCATCGTGGCCACGTGTGCCCTGAAACGCCTTGGCATGGAAAACCGCATTGCCGAGGTGCTGCCCTTTGCCACGCATCCAATGCAGGGCCGCCTTGCCGTGACGGCGCTGAAGAGACGTGAGGACCTGCGGCAAATATTCTCCCAAGGTAGTCTGATATGAATGGAGGGGTGCTCTACACCGGTCTTGTCTGCCCGGATGCCTCATACGTGCATCTGCCGCTTATAGCTATCGTACATCCTTTGCCGGCAGACTGGCAGCGTCTGGTAGAGGCCGTCGCAACTGTTGGCGACGCAGACATTCTGCTGTTTACGAGCCGTAATGCGGTAAGCTGGTGGACGAAGGCCATGCAGACCGCAGGAAGCGCATGGACAAACGCGCGTGTCGTGGCTATAGGTAACGTCACTGCTGAGGCTCTGAATGACAGTGGGGCAACGAATATTACTCTTGCATGTCATGATGATTCTTACGGCGTCATAGAGACATTTCATGGGTTTAACGACCGCGGACGGGTTGTGGTGCCGCGTTCTGACCTTGCGTTTAATATCATTCCTGACGGATTGCGCCAGCTTGGATACGCTGTTGAGTGCCTGACGGCCTATCGTACGGTGATGCCGGCCGGCATCAGTGCCGTGAGTCTCGACGGCATAAGTACAATCGTGTTTACGTCGCCGAGCACAATAGACAATTTTGTAAGGTTATATGGCTGTCTGCCTGCCGACAAGACGTTCGTAACACGGGGATGTGTCACACGTGCTCACCTCAACAGCGTGCTTGCCGCACAGCAGAAAAACTTGTAAGCATTAAAGAAAAATGCGGATAATCATTAAAGAAATAAGTATAAAAGAAAATTGATAACATACAACTAAAAAACACAAGATAATGAAAAGATTCAGACAGTTCCGTGCCGATCAGGCTACGCGTGACCGCTATGCTGACGTTACGCTTTCTTCGGCCGATTTTATCTATCCCTATTTTGCCGTTGAGGGCACGAATGTGAAAGAAGAGATACCGTCAATGCCCGGTGTTTATCATCTCTCTGTAGACAATATCCTTGAAGACATCGCCCGCACGCGCCGCCTTGGCATAAACAAGGTGCTGCTCTTTGGTGTCATTCCTAACGCCAAGAAAGATGCCACGGGCTCTGAGGGCTACAACGAGCACGGCATAATCTGCGAGACCATACGCGCCATTAAACAGCAGTTTCCCGATGAGGTGGTCATTGCTGATGTATGCCTGTGCGAATATACCAGTCACGGCCATTGCGGCATCATCCACGACCATGATGTAGACAATGATGCCACACTGCCGCTGCTTGCCGAGGAGGCTTACGTATATGCCAAGGCCGGTGCTGACTGGGTGGCACCGTCGGCAATGATGGACGGACAGATAGAGGCCATACGCAAGCGACTTGATGACGAGGGACTGCACGGCCGCTGCCGCATACTGGGCTATTCGGCCAAGTATGCCTCAGCATTCTACGGTCCGTTCCGTGATGCCGCCGACTCTGCGCCGGCCTTCGGCGACCGCCGCACCTATCAGATGGACTACCGCACCCGCAACCAGGGACTTGACGAGATAGCTGCTGACATAGAAGAGGGCTGCGACATGACAATGGTGAAGCCGGGAATGCCTTATCTCGACATCATAGCGCGCGCCACGGAGAAATTCCCTGACGTGCCGATGGTGACATATCAGGTCAGCGGAGAATATTCAATGCTCAAGGCGGCCTCGCAGAACGGATGGCTTGACGAGCCGCGCGTGGTGTTCGAAAGCCTTATTGCCATGAAGCGCGCCGGCGCACGCTATATCATAACCTATTATGCCGCTGAACTGATGGAGAAATGGGCTGACCGCTTCGGTGTGACCCTCGCCAAGATAGATTAAAAATAGAAAGGTAACAAGCAAAATGAAAATAAACAATCGTGAAAAATCAGCACGTGCTTTTGAACGTGCCTGCAATGTCATCCCGGGCGGTGTCGACAGTCCTGTGCGTGCCCTTAAGGCCGTAGGCACCACGCCGGTGTTTGCCGACCATGCCGGCGATGCCTGCATTTACGATATAGACGACAACCGCCTTATTGATTTCTGCATGTCGTGGGGCGTGTTTATCCTCGGCCATAATCAGCGTGACGTGACAAGTGCCGCGGTGGCAGCTGTAGAGAAGGGCAGCAGCTTCGGCATGTGCACGGAGGCTGAGAGTGAGCTTGCTGAGATGGTGCGTGCAGCTTTCCCGTCAATGGAGAAGTTGCGGTTCGTCAACTCAGGTACTGAGGCCACCATGTCGGCCATACGCGTGGCGCGCGGATATACCGGCCGCGACATTCTCGTGAAGTTTGAAGGCTGCTATCACGGCCATGCCGACCATCTGCTGGTGGCTGCCGGCTCGGGTGCAGCCAGCCTCAGCAATGCGTCATCGGCGGGCGTGCCCGACGGCTTTACGAAATACACCGTGGTGCTGCCTTACAACGACAGCGCGGCTCTTGAGAAATATTTCGCTGAGAACGGCGACCGTGTTGCCGCACTCATCGTTGAGCCTGTAGCCTGCAACATGGGTGTTGTGCCGCCAAAGCCCGGATTTCTTGAAGCTGCGCGCCGTGTAACCCGTGAGCATGGTGCTGTGCTCATCTTTGACGAGGTGATAACGGGCTTCCGGCTCAGCTACGGCGGTGCCCAGCAGCGCTTCGGTATCACGCCCGACATGACAACCGTCGGAAAGATTGTCGGCGGCGGTTTCCCTGCTGCTGCCTTCGGCGGGCGTAAGGATATAATGGACATGCTTGCTCCCGTTGGCCCTGTCTATCAGGCCGGCACGCTCAGTGGCAATCCAGTGGCCATGGCCGCCGGAATAGCCACGCTGAAGCATCTCCGCGAGCCCGGCATATATGATGAGCTCGAACGGCGCAGCAACGACTTCTGTGCACGGCTTGAAGAGATAATTGCCGGCAAAGGCATTTACCTCAACCATTGCGGAACTATGTTCACGTTGTTCTTCAACGACAAGAACCCAGAGAATTTTGCCGACACCAAGCGCAGCGACCAGAAACGCTTTGCACGTTATTTCAACAATATGCTTCAGCGCGGTGTCTATGTAAGTCCGTCGCAGTTTGAAGGCAACTTCATTTCCCTCTGCCATACGCCCGAAATCCTTGACTATGTGCTCAAGTGTATCGAAGAGAGTATATAAAGGAGCATATAAAGATGTTGTTTTAACAAAAAAACGTAATTCTTGACTATGTTAAATTAGATGAATGATTTTTGCATTTAGCAAATAGCCTGACTGTTTGTTGTAAAAGTTCGTCAAAATGATTCCCACAAAGCAGGGTGCGGCCCTTGTGGCCGTCCGCAATTAAAACATGAATTCATCATTATATTTTAGCAGTATAAGCTAAGTTTATTGAATTCAGGAAAAGTTTGCGGACGGCCACAAGGTCCGCGCCCCGCTTGTAATATATTTATTCTATATTATGTCATGCTTGCCGGGTACATGTCGTGTACATTGCCGTGCTTTGTGATATAATCATTCTATATTATGCCATAACATTCGCTGAACAGTAACGCTTTTTTGTAACCTTTCGCCGGCGGTTAATTATTTTTTGTTTGGAAAGTTCTTTTCAATCATTTCGTAAAACTTGTTCTTGTCCTTATTATATACGTTTATGTATTTTTCGAGATATTTCACCTCACCGGTGAGGTCGCGGTTCCCGAGGTAGAAGTTCAGCATGTCTATCATTGCATTGTTGAACATTTCGGGTGTGAATGTCTTTTCATTGTTCTCAAGAGCATATTTCGTGCATCCGGCAAGATATGCGGCAAAATAAGGCTTTGATTTATCAGATGAAAAGTTTTTTGCTTCGTTTTCGCCGATACTGACAGTTATGTCGCTTGATGCTACCGACCACATCAGCAGGTATTTGAAGCACTGACTGAAGTACGCGCTTGTAAGCCGGTGTGACAGCAGGTAGTCGGCACAGCGATAGGCCTCATAGTTATATCTGTGGCATTCAGCAGCCGATGATAAGTCGCGAAGGTCAGCGTCGGGCAGGTCACGTTGTCCGTCGTCATATCCGTCTTGAATCTTTTGCAGTTCGGCTTCGTTGTCTGAAGCCTTCTTCTCCTGTCCTGCCTTGCGGTAGTATTCTGTCAGATACTGCATCTCATCCATATATTCTTTTGAATATCGGCCGTTCAGCTTTTCGAGAACGCTTAGCGCGCGAATTTCGTATATGATGGCTTCCTGGTATTTGCCTGCATAATAGTAGCTTTCGGCAATGTGCATAAGGGTGCTTTGCATGTCCGTCGTTACGGCTTTGTCGGGATAACGGTTTATAATCTGCAGAGCTTCTAATGAGCATTGCAGTCCGCTGTCAACCTTTTCGGCACTGGTATAATACATTCCGGCATTGTCGAGCATAATGGAACATTGCATGCTTTCACCGACCCCCATCTCTCTTAACTTTTTAACGGCATTGTAGGCTGTGCGTGCTGCTTCGAGTGGCTTTTCCAGTCTGAAATAACTCTTTCCTATATACAGTTGCACGACGTTATAAACAGAATCTGCGTATGGATTGTTTGACTTGCTGAGTCTTTCTGAAATGGAATTGCCCAGCGCAATGGCCTTTGAATAAGCTTCGTCATTATATGCAGCCAGGAAGTTGCCGAGCTCAGCGTCACTTGGCATGCTGTCTGTCTGTGCCATGACAGAAAATGCTTGAAGAACGGCAAGAAAGGTTATGATTATTTTTCTCATCTTTCCGATTTTTAGTAATTAACGATAGAAAATGCATTAAATCTGCTATATATTTACAAATATATGAAAAAAATAATTATTTGACAATTATTTAAGCCATTTTTTATAAGAAGTAGCTTTATTTATTATTACGTTTACGCAGATAACAGACACCATATTCTCGGATTTGGCAGAAGCATAATTCACAGTTAACGATCTAAATGAAAATGAGAAGCGCGAGGCTTTAAAGAATTTGCTGAAAAATAATTCACGGTTAACCCCAGCCAGTTGTCGCTGACAGCGGCAGCAGACCGGGGCATGTAAAAAAATGAGAAATGATTTTCTACGGGTGGAACAGTTGCGTTTTAACGAGCAGTGCTGTTTTCCGGATTGCGGTCATTTCTTTCTGTATATAACAGTTCCGTTTGCCTGATGTGTGGCGAGTACCAGCACTTCGGCTATCTGCACGTGCTTTGGCGCGTTGGCAGCATAGAACACGACATCGGCAATATCATCGCCGTTCAACGGCTCAATGCCTTCATAGACCTTGTCGGCGCGGGCATCATCGCCGTGGAAACGCGTGTTGGAGAAGTGTGTCTCCACAAGTCCCGGCTTTACATCGGTAACCCTTACTGCCGTATGTGCCACGTCGATGCGCAGTCCGTCAGAGAGCGCTTTCACCGCTGCCTTCGTGGCGCAGTAGACATTGCCCCCGGCGTATGCGGCCTCGCCGGCAACACTGCCGATGTTAATGACGTGTCCGCTGTTTCTTTTTACCATGTCGGGCACGATGAGGCGCGTCATTGTCAGCAGTCCTTTTATATTTGTGTCAATCATCGTTTCCCAATCATCCGGATTGCCCTCATATTCCGGCTCAAGACCGAGCGCCAGTCCGGCATTGTTGACCAGCACGTCGATGACTTTCCATTCCTGCGGCAGTCCTTTCACGGCCTCTGTCGCCGCCTTCCTGTCTCGCACATCGAAGAGCAGCGGCAGCACAGGTGTGCCGTTGGCCTTCAGTTCGGCGGTGAGCGCGTTTAGACGTTCCTTGTTGCGGCCTGTGATGATCACGCGCCATCCCTCCTTTGCGAAGCGGCGTGCGCAGCCGGCACCGATGCCACTTGTAGCTCCTGTTATCAATACAGTTTTCTTTTCCATTGTTCTTTTATTTTTTTTAGTTTTAGAAATATAATGTTCTCAGATATTCTCAGCAGACGGTGGCAGCCATCTGAACCGGTTCATGTCGACATGTCCGTTCTGCTTGAACATCACGCCTTCTTTCTCGAGCATTATGCGTTGCTGCGGCCATGACGGTACGGTGCGTCCTTCTGCGTTTACCACGCGATGGCAGGGCAGCGTGGGCGGTGCCCCTGACAGCACATGCCCTACAAGGCGCGCATGCCCCGGCGAATCTATCAGGTCGGCAATCTGTCCGTAGCTCATCACGCGTCCGCGCGGTATCTCTGCCACTACGGCGTAAACGGCATCACGGAATTGCGATGCTGTGTATTCGTTGTCAATTCTCAGCCTCATGCCTTTGCTGCTATGATTGTTTATTGTCGCTGCGCTTGCTCTGCCTGTATTCACTTGGTGTCATGCCGGTCAGTTTCTTGAACACTTTAGAGAAGTATTTCGGATCAGAGAAACCTACGGAATAGGCTATCATCGTGAAGTTCTTGTCGGTATCGGTGATCATCTTCTCAGCGTGCTGAATGCGTATAGTTCTGATAAAATTAACCGGTGTCAGTCCTACGGCAGTTTTTATTTTCCCGTAGAGCACGCTGCGGCTCATGGCCAGGGCCACGGTGAAGTCGTCAATGCGCAGGTCGGCATTGTCAATGTTTGCTTCAAGATAAGCAATGAAGCGCTTCACCGTGTCGTCGAGGTCGCGGCGTGCGTCACTGCTTTCTTTCTCAGACTGTGTACTGTCGTATTCCTCGCCGGCAATTCCTTCAGCAGGCTTTTCTGCCGCCGGCGACGCATCTTCAGTTTTCCTGTTGCTGCCGCTGTTTTCATTTTCCTTTATGTGCTCGCTGTCGGTAGTGCTGTTTCCGTGTTTGCTGTCATTGCCTGTTTCATTTCGGCCGGCATTTGCTTCAGTCGTCTTTGCCGGTCTGTCGTTTCCGGCAGGTGTCATATTGATTGTGTTGTTGATTCTGTCTATTGTGTTGTGTTTGCTTTCATCATCGTTTGACATGCCGGTATTGTCATTTTGTGTTGAGCTGCTGTTGGCCAGCATTTCCAGTGTGTCGTGCTGTTCGGCCTTATGCCTTGATATGACGGCTGCCACCTGCGCTCTCAGGTAGTTGGCCGAGAAAGGCTTTGTTATGTAGCTGCTGACATTGTAGCTGATGCCGAGCTCCATGTCTTCTACCGATGCCCGTGCTGACAGGATAATGACTGGTATGTGTGAGATGGTCTTGTCTTGCCGGATAAGATGTATCATTTCCAGTCCGTCCATTACAGGCATTGTCACGTCGGTAAGAATGAAATCGGGTATCTTGCTCCGTGCAGTGTCGAGACCTTCCTGTCCATTGGCGGCCAGCAGCACGTTATAGTCATCTTTCATAATGTCGTACAGGTAATGCCGAAGGTCGTCATTGTCTTCAACAACAAGAATGGTGTAAGGCTTGTCGGTCGTCATAGCCTCGTCTTCGCTGTCGGCGGTAATGTTGCTGCCGTTATGCTGTGTTGCGAAACTGGCAGCATTGCCGTCATTCACCATTATGCGCGAATTGCTGTAGTCGAGCATTCTGTTAACCATTTCAAGCATGTTGGCAGCATTGCGGCTAATCATCTCAAGCAGCATGCGTGCATGGTGGCTCAGCTTTTCTTTCCTCAGCATCTCGTTCACGGGCCCGCCAATCAGTGTCAGCGGTGTGCGCAGCTGGTGCGACATGTCGCCGTAGAACTTCGTTTTCATCCTGTCGCCTTCTATGCGCAGTTCCATTTGGTTGTGAATGCTGTATTGCCGCAGGATGACATATACGATAACAGCAATGAGTGCTATGACAATGAGTGCAAACCATATTGTTTCCGTAAATCGCGGTGCTACCTTCACGCGCAGGCGTGTCTCGTTGTTTGACCACACGCCGTGTGTATTGGTGCTTTTCACGATGATGGTCATCTCGCCGTGCGGAATGTCGTTGAACGACACATAGTTCCTGCTGCCGAGGTCTATCCATTTGTTTCCGCGTCCTTCTATGCGGTATGCATAGTGCATTTGGAAGTCACGTGAGTAGTCGAGGGCGCTGAAGTATATCGTCACCGAGCGTTTGTTGTATGGGATGTTCAGCACGCTGCGGTGAAGGATGTTCATCGGCTTGTCGTCGCCGGTGAATGACGCCCGCGTAAAGATGATTTTTGGCTGATAGGTTGTCTTTGTCAGCTTGTCCGGCAGGAACGACAGCAGGCCCGGGTTCAGTCCTATCGTAACGCGATCGGTGCCCTTGTCATGATATGGCTTGCTTTCACTGAAGTCGATGCGGTGGTCAAAGTCATTGGGGCCGTATACGTTCACGCGGCCGCTTCTGAGGTTATAGCAGTCGAGGCTTGACTCACGTGCTATCCACAGCTGTTCGTTGTTGTCCTCAATCATTGACTGGATGTTTCCCTCGTCTTCGTTTATTCCGGTCACTTTATTGAATTTCAGCTTGTCTGTAAGCAGCGACTGAGAGGCGAGCTCCTGCAGTCCGCCGCCGAGCGTTGCAACAAAGACACGTCCGCTCTGTGTACGATACACTTGCAGCACGTCACTTGTCTGTAGTGTCGTGCTGTCGTTCTGGACATGGTGGTTATAAAAGAAACGTATTGCCGACGGTTTAGTGAAGTCTGGTGAGAATGATACGAGGCCGTCGGTGGTGGCGAAGGCCATTTCGCCGTTGTATGACAGTGACTGGGCGAAAGAACGTATTTTGTTGTATTTGCCACGTGGATATTTCAGTTCGTTATTGTTGTTTATGAACCGTATGCCCTGGCGGTTTTCGTCAACCATGTTTATACCGTTCCCGTATGTGCAAACCCATATACGCCCGCGGTTGTCGGCCGCTATGTCGTATATGTCATGTCCGCTCAGTGAGTATCTGTTTTTCCTGTCTGGAAGGAACTGCCTGACGCTTCCGTTAGCAAAGAGGTAGATGCCCTCTCCCTTCGTTCCTATCCACAGTCTGTTCTGCTGGTCACGGAAGATGGCATATATTCCTTTCCCTTTAGTGAAGGCAACCGGCGAGGGACTTATGCTGCCCGTTGGCGTCACATAGCGTGTAGGCGTGGAGCCTGTCACGTCGACAATGGCAAGCATGCCGTTGGCCATTCCGCATACATATTCGGTTGCGGAAAACCGGAATACGGCCCTTACCATAGAGGCACCGCCAATACGCTCAAGAAAGAAATCATGCAGCTTGAAGTTTATCTGTGTCAGCGTGGGCTGATTGGATACCCAAAGAATTTTCTGGTCGTTTATCAGCCAGTTGTTAATCGTCGGCAGCACGCTGCCTGGTGCCGTCCACAGCGTGTATGGCACGAGAGTGTTTGTCTTACGGTTGAACCATGCGAAGGTGCCGTTCCTGGGCACCGTCCACAGTGTGCCGTGCTCATCTTCCATTATGAAGTTGCGCTGGCACTCTGTCGTGAGGGCTGCGTCAGCGGTTGCCGTCAGCCATTGTCTGTTGCCGTTCCTGTCTATACGCGTTATGCCGGGCGCGTCTGTGAATGCCCATATATTGTTGTGCGTGTCTACATATATGCCGGTGCAGTTGTCAGACGGCGAAGAAGGACAGGCCAGTGTGATGTGCTGCCATGCCCTCGTCCGGATGTTATATATCAGCACGCCGTTGTTGGCTGCCAGTACTATGCGCCCGTCGTCGGTCTTAAGCATTTGCCTGACGGCGCCAGTGCCCTCGGGCAGTGGTATGTCTTTTTGTGTGCGGCCGTTCCGGCACATCATGTGCGCGTCGGCGGAGACAAGCCATACTTCTTTATTTGATTCGCAGATATACTGATACGGTCGTTTTGTGGCATATCCTTTTCCGTAGAGAATGGCCTTTTTGTTTGTAAGTATCCACTCATTGCCGTTGCTGTCAAGAAAGGCGCCGAGAAACAAAAGACCCTTGCTGCCAGGCAGCAGCATCATGTCGCCTGTCACCATGCTGTCGTCATGCGGTGCGAAGCGCACTATGCCTTTCTCGTCGTCAAGTGACAACCATGTGGCGCCGTTGGCAAGATTGACGATATTGTCGAAATGAGGGTCTTTTATGCCGAGATGCTTTCCGAGCAATGGCGACAACGGTGTAAACTCTGACGTGCGTGTGCTGAACACATAGCCATAGTTGTCGACGGTCCTCAGCCATACATTATTATATATGTCGGCATCAACGCTGATGATTCTGTTCGTTGACAGCATGTCTGTTCCTCCGACGTTGTCGCGGAAGGTATAGAAGAGGTAAGAATCATACATGCACAGGCCGTTCCATGTACCGAGCCATATCAGGTTGTCGGGTGCCTGCGACATGGCACCAATGTTGTTGGCAGCCAGTCCGTCGAAGATGTTGAATGTGCGAATGTCACAATAAGGTTGTGCGCTCATGCCGAACGGTATGAGCAACTGCAGAAACAATATTATGGTTAGCAGGTTATGTTTCATATAAGTAGGTTTGTTCCATTGACTTTAAATAATATCCATTAAATAAAGTCCTTTCATTGCAAAGATAGTGAATAAATTGTTGTGAGCCTACGGCTTAGCCAATCTTTTTTCTTTACAGACTTTATTCACCGGCAATGCCAAGCTCTTGCAGCATCTGCCTGTAGAACTCGGCTTTTCTTTCTATTTGCATTGGATATGCTCTTGAACTTGACGGCATACGGTATAGCCTCAGTTCTCTGTCCTCAAACGTGAACGGCCTGCTGTCGCCCATTTTCATTTTGCGCGTGTCTATGGCGAAATGTTCTGCGAATATGTTCGTTGCCAGCTGTCCGGCTGCTACAACGCCTCTCAGCATCGGCAAGCTGCGCAGCATTCCGTCTAGGTCGGCGTGTTCGACGACCTCAAGGTCTTTGTCTGATGCCGTACCTGTTGTGCGTATTATGCGCAGGCATGTGTCGAAGATAGCTATTCCTTTCTGCTGCAGGAATACTTTCAGACTGTCGAGATAATATGTATGATGCTCAGTGTCAACAAACTTGTTCTTGTCATTAAAGAAAATCAGTCCGAATATTCTCCACATGTCGTTGGTGAAATTAGGGTAGTACCATTCCATAGCCCAGCGTTTCGGTGCCGGCGGAAAGGTGCCGAGCATGAGCAGCTTGGCGTTTGCCGGCAGCCATGGCTCGAAGGGATGTGTTTCTATGTCGTTCATGTTTGATGTTGTTTATGCGTAAAAAAACACAAAGAGATTAGACTGTCTCTTCTCAAGAGGTCTGATCTCTTTGCTACGTGGATAACACGTATTTCTGTAAGTCGTTATATGATTGATGAATAGAGGCTTTGCTGTCATCGGATACAAGGAAATCCGTTGCTTGTGTTTTCGGTTTCCATTTCCGGCTGTGTTATTTCAGAATAGTGACTTTTCCGTTGTGGATGTACAGGCCGTGGATGTTGTCTGATGCGCGGTTGCCGGCGAGAGTGTAGTAGTGGTTGTCCTTTTCAGAGCCATTCCCGGCCTTTGCAGAGGTTATTGCAGTAACTTCGTTGCTGCCGGCGAAATTAAGCTTTACGCCCGGTGCCTGTCCGTCGCTTGTCTTGTCATCTATGACCATGCTTCCGGTTATGTCATATCTTGACAGGGCCATGCGTGCGTTGTGTCCGTCGCCGTTTATTTTTGCGGCGTCATTGGTAGTGAAGAAGCCAATGAAATTATTGTTTCCGTTCTTGTCGGTGCGCGGGTCGTTCCACTCTTCCGTGTCGTAACGTGAGCCGAGGTAGAAATAAGCGCTGTCGGCATCGTTGCCGTCTGTGACGGCCCTTAACAGACTTGTTGTGTTCTCAGCCTCAGCCTTTTGTGCCTCTGTCGGCACGTAGCCGTTGTCAAAGTCAAGCGGCATGTTCGTAATCTCCTCAAAATTGTTGAGGTCATTTTCGTTCATGTAGTTTCTTACGGTCTCTGATTCCTTGTCCATGATGAGCAGTACGCCCTTGCCGGCAGGGATATAGCTGACGCTGTTCAGAGTGGCTGTCATGTCGTCTGAAGCATCGTCCCAGTCGATGTCCGTAACGGTATAGGCTTTTACACCGTCAGGCAGACGATGGTTTTCAGTGTCATAATATGTGCGCATCAGAGCCATGCCGTCAATATTCTCAATGTATTGCCGGTTGTTGCCAGTCGTACTTCCAATGTTGCCGTTATCAGCTTTGGCAATCTGGCAAGTCGTCGCAAGCAGCAGTGCAGCGAATGCTGTAATATGTTTCGAAATGATGAAATTCGAAATAATGTGTTTCGAAATAATGTGTTTTGAGAAAAGATGTTTCAAAAGATTTTCCATGTTTAAATGCAAATAAATTGAATCAAGTTTGTTAAAACTACCCCTTATTGTTTAATGCTGTAACTTTGTTTCCTTTTTTTTATTTCTGTTGCAAAGTTAGTAATTTTTTGATTTCGGTTATATATATAATGTTTCAAAAAAGTGCATTTTTTGATACATGTCAATATTTTTACCACTTTCTGTCATTTTTTGTGTTTGAATTTATGATTTATGTATTTGAAAAAATGCACTGTTTTGCTGTTTTTCCATTTTTCTCTCTGTTTTTGAAAAGTGGGATAAAAATAAATTGATGATTTTGTCCACTGTTTGGATATAATCACATGAGTATTTTGTTATATGTGTCCACATTTCATAACATTTATTTCATAACATTTATTTCATAAAATCTTCCTTGCAGAAGGCGTTAAGCTGCTATCACTGTCAGGTGACTTCAGATATTAATTTGAAAGATTGATGTATAATCTTAATTTCAGCATTACTGACCGGCTGCATAAAATTGCGTTTTTGACATATAAAATATGTCAGAAAATACGGTCGTCAGGCAGATAAATTTTGTAACTTTGCACATATTTAATGTAGAATGTTAATGTAGAATGTTGATGTATGATGCCGGTATATATGCAGACATATATTGTTAGTTAACGACACCTAATAAAGAATACGTGCTATAGAAACATACTATATGGATATGGATTTTTATATTTTTTTATTCTCAGAATAACAATTTAAGCAAAACGAAATTATAACTAATTTGCATGAAGCGAATATTAACTACACTGACAATGATTGCTGCGGGCACTGCAATGGCAGTGGCGCAGACGGGGTTTGACAATCTTCCTGATCCTGTAGAAGATGTCAACAAAGTAATAGACAATACGCCTGATTCAATAGCGCAGGCTCTTATGTCGAGGCCGGCGCCGGGGAGCACCCGGAAGGGTACAAATCCTGTTCTCTTCCTGGTGGGCAACAGTACCATGCGCAACGGCACCAAGGGCAACGGCAGCAACGGACAGTGGGGATGGGGCTATTATGCCAGCCAGTATTTCAATGCAAACAAGATAACCGTTGAGAACCAGGCTCTCGGCGGCATGTCCACCCGCACGTTCTATAACCAGCTGTGGCCGGCCATACGCGAAGCCCTTAAGCCGGGCGACTGGGTGATTATTTCCATCGGACATAATGACAACGGACCGTATGATTCCGGGCGTGCGCGTGCCGTGATGCCGGGTACTGGCAATGACAGTATAATGGTTACCATAAAGGAAACGGGCAAGAAGGAAACAGTTTACACCTACGGTGGTTATCTGCGCCGGTATATTGCCGAGTGCCGTGCAAAGGGCGCCCATCCAATACTTATGTCGCTGACGCCGCGTGATGCCTATGACGAAGTGACTCATAAGATTGTTCGTAAGCCGCAGACCGGCTGGGCAGCCATTGTCGCTGCCGAAGAAGGAGTGCCCTTTGTCGATCTTAACGAGATAAGCGGAGAGAAACTCGATTCTTACAGTCACTGGAAAGAGAAATATCATTTCTTCGGCGACCATATACACAGTTCTTACTGGGGCGCTGAGATGAATGCCCGTTCTGCCGCCGAGGGACTGATGGCAAGCCGCAACCCCGACCTTAAGCCGTTGCAGGCCATGATGATGAACGTTGCGCTGCCTGTGTGGCCGGTTAAGCGTGAGCAGGGCAAGCCCGTGGTGTGGATAACTGGCGACTCTACCGTTAAGAACCGCGACAAGGATAAGGACGGCATGTGGGGCTGGGGCTCACAGGCCTATACGGTGTTCGACAAAGACAAGGTGACTTGCTATAATGCCGCGCAGGCCGGACGCAGCACGCGCTCATATATCCGTGAGGGCCGCTGGGAGAAGGTGTACAATGCACTTCAGCCAGGCGATTACGTGCTGATTGAATTCGGCCACAACGACATCTGTCCTATTGACGATCAGAAAGAACGCGGCGTTATTCCGGGCACCGCCGACACATGCCACGTGTACAAGATGAAGAAGGACGGCCGTTATGAGGTTGTCTACAGCTTCGGATGGTATTTGAAGAAGATGATTGATGATGCCCGTGAGAAAGGGGCTACGCCGATACTCGTCAGCCTCACGCCGCGCAATGAATGGCCTGGCGGAAAGGTGGAACGCCGTAATGACAGCTATGGCAAATGGTACAGAGAAGTGGTCGAGCAGACCGGTGTGCCGTTCCTTGACCTGCATAACCTGTCGGCTGACTGGCTCGACAAGCACTGCGGAAGCAAGGAGAAGGCCATGAAATATTTCAACCACGACCACACGCACACGTCGCTGAAGGGCGCGCAGATGAATGCCGAGAGCATAGCACGTGGTCTGAGGCAGATGAAAAGTCCGCTGGCTGCATATCTTCTGAAAGGGAAAGGCAGGTAAGGGCCTATGATAGACAAGCTCACAGTACAGCGCATAATGGACACGGCCGACATCGTCGACGTCGTGTCCGATTATGTGTCGTTGCGCAAGGCCGGCGCAAGCTATAAGGGCTTGTGCCCGTTTCATGACGATCGTACGCCGTCGTTCTATGTGTCGCCGTCGCGCGGTATATGTCATTGTTTCACGTGCGGGAAAGGCGGCAACGCGGCCGGCTTCCTTATGGAGATAGAACAGATCAGCTATCCGGAGGCACTGCGCCGTCTTGCAAAGAAATACAACATAGAGATTGAGGAGCGCCAGCTCACCGATGAAGAACGCCGGCATGAAAACGACAGGGAGTCGATGTTCATCATCAACGAATGGGCATCGAAATATTTCCAGGACATTCTTCATAATGACCCTGACGGTACGGCTGTCGGCATGGCCTATTTCCGCGGGCGCGGCTTCCGCGATGACATGATAGCCAAGTTTCATCTTGGCTTTGATCCCGCTGACCGTCTCCGGCTTGCGGCTGAAGCAAAACGGAAAGGCTATAATGACGGCTACCTCGTGTCCACGGGACTGTGCTACCGCAATGACCACGGACAGCTCATTGACCGCTTTGCGGGCCGTGTGGTCTTTCCGTGGATGAACCGCAGCGGACGTGTGGTGGGCTTTACTGCGCGCGTGCTCGACAGCCGCACGAAGGGCGTGAGCCAGAAATACGTCAACTCGCCTGACTCCGAGATCTTCCACAAGGGCAACGAGCTCTATGGCATTTATCAGGCCCGCACGGCAATACACAAGGCTGACAAGGTGTTTCTTGTCGAGGGACAGGCCGATGTCATAAGCATGCATCAGAGCGGTATAGAAAACGTGGTGGCAGGCTCGGGCACGGCACTCACACGGCAGCAGATACTGCTGCTGAAACGCTATACGAACAACATTACGCTGATATATGATGACGATGAGGCCGGACACCATGCTGCTTTGAAGGGTACAGACGAGATACTTGTCCAGGGCATGAACCTGCGCATCCTGCTCCTGCCGGGCGGCATGGATCCTGATGAGTTCGCCCGCAGCCATACGGCCGATGAGATGCAGGCCTATATCAGCGGGCATGAAACAGATTTCATCCAGTTCAAGACACAACTGCTCGTCAGCGGCGTCAATGACCCCGTGAAGCGCACGGAAGGCATAAACTCTGTGTTGAAAAGCGTCTCACTGGTCACAGACAATGTGCTGCGCGACACGTATATACACGACTGCTCGCGGCTGTTCGGCATCGGTGAGCAGACGCTCTTCATGCAGATGAATGAGATGATACGCGAGAACCGCGACGAGCGCCGGCGTGAGCAGGAACGTGAGGCAAACCGCGAGGCTGCCGCGGCAGCCCGTGACACACAGGCTCCGCAGCAGCCCGGTGGCGCACCGGCAGGAAATGCGGCTGCCGCACAGCAGCCGGAACAGCCGCAGAGCAAGCCCGTGCCGGCCGCACACCAGATGACGGCAAACGAGCAGGTGGAATGGGAACTGATAAAGATTGTAGTGCGCTACGGCGAAAGACCGATAACGGTAAAGAATACCGACGGCGCTGACGTGACGCTGCCTGTGGCACAGTATATAGCCGTTGACCTAGGCAGCGACGGACTGAAGTTTCATAACGACCTTTTCAATACCATCCTTGCCGACTGCAACAGTCATCTGGCGGAACAGGGATTTGCTGCCGAGCAGTATTTCGTGCATCATGCAGACATCCGCATCAGTCATCTGGCTGTTGAACTCAGCGTCGACCGCTATCAGCTGTCAAAGAGCATGCAGGTGGAGATGACGCCGGAGCGCCTTCGCGACAATACGCTGAGGCTTGTGCTGACGCTTCGTATGGAATATGTTAACAACGCCATGCAGCAGATAAACAGCAGCATATCAACATGCAAGGACAATGACGAGATTATGAAGATGATGCAGAAATATTCCGAGCTCACGAAGCTGCGCAACAGCATTGCCAAGCTGTTGGGAAGTAATTTAATAATGTCATAGCCAAAGAATTATTCAAATAAAAGAATTGTTCATATATAATATATAATGTATTACATACAGAAATCATTTGAGGTGTCGGCAGCTCACAGCCTTACTCTGTCATACGAGAGCAAATGCTCGCGGCTGCACGGCCACAACTGGCGTATCATCGTGTTCTGCAAGGCGCGCGAGCTGAACGCTGACGGGATGGTTGTTGATTTTTCACACGTAAAGGCTCTCGTCCACGGAGCACTTGACCATCAGAACCTTAATGACGTGCTGCCGTTCAATCCTACGGCTGAGAATATAGCCCGGTGGATCGTCGACACTGTTCCGGCGTGCTATAAGGCAACGGTGGAGGAGAGCCGCGACAATATTGCCACATACACATCTGAGGAATGAGCTACCGCGTAAATGACATATTTTACAGTCTGCAGGGCGAGGGACGTAACAGTGGACGTGCTGCCCTCTTTGTCCGTTTCAGCGGCTGCAATCTGAAATGTTCGTTCTGTGATACCGATTTCAGCACGTTCAGAGAGATGACAGCTGTTGACATCTGCGAGGCCTTGCAAAAAGAGGCCTTGCACAGTAATGTCTCATTGCCGTCCGCCGGGCAGCGCTTGCTTTGTGTGCTGACGGGAGGTGAGCCGTCGCTGCAAGCCGATGCAGAGCTTATCAGTAAACTGCATTCTCTCGGCCTTGAGGTTGCCATGGAAAGCAACGGCACGCTGCCGCCGCCTGACGGCATCGACTGGCTGACGGTGTCGCCGAAGACAAGACCGGCCGTCAGAAGGTGCGATGAGCTGAAGTGCCTGTTCAGCGGCAGCGGGAATATAGATGACTATGGCATCAAGGCAAGCTATTATTATCTTCAGCCTCTTGACACCGGCAATGCCGGGGATAACATGCGCATCGCGGCAGAATGCACGGAATACATCAAGCGACATCCGAAATGGAGGCTCAGCCTGCAGACGCATAAGCTCGTTGGCTTTAAGTAGATGCACAAGCTGCACTGTGTAATGCCGGAAAAAATCAATTCAATAAATAATGATATATCTTCACTGGCTTGTTCTTGCTGTTTATATGGTGGTTATCATTACCACTATGGTGGCAGTGATCATGGATGACCGCCAGCCCGAGAAGACTCTCGGCTGGCTGCTCGTGCTGTGGTTCATGCCGGTGGTAGGCATATTGCTGTATATCTTTTTCGGCCAGAACATCCGCCGGCAGCATCTGATGAGCAAGCGTTCAATGGATCAGCTGACAAAACGGTCCATGCTTGAGTTTGCCGAACAGAAAGGACTGGCCATACCCGATATGTACGTGCCGCTGGCACGGCTGTTTGCCAACCAGGACATGGCCCTGCCGTTCAAGGGCAACACGGTAGAGATATACACGTCGGGGTATGAGTTCTTTCCGGCATTGCTCCATGAGATAGCTTTGGCTAACGACCATATACATATAGACACGTTTATCTTTGAGGACGATGCCCTCGGCAACCTTATTGCCGATGCGCTGATAGAACGGTCGCTGCACGGTGTGGAGGTAAGGGTCATCTATGACGATGTGGGGTCGTGGAAGGTGCACGACAGCTTCTTCGAGAGAATGCGCGATGCCGGCATCGATGTGCATGCCTTTATGCCGGTTAAGTTTCCGGCGTTCACGTCGAAGGCCAACTACCGCAATCACCGGAAGGTGTGCGTCATTGACGGGCGCACCGGTTTTATCGGCGGCATGAACTTCGCTCTGAGATATGTCAAGGGTACAGGCACGCAGCCGTGGCGCGATACCCACATGAAGATTTCCGGCCGCGGCGTGTATGCACTGCAAAGAGCATTCCTCGTTGACTGGTATTTCTGTGACCGAACGCTCATCGCCAACCGCAGATACTATCCGGCACTTGATGAGGTTGACGACAACGACTGCCTGCTGCAGGTGGTCACGTCAGGTCCTGTATCGGCATATCCAAACATCATGCAGGGATATGTGAAGGTTTTGTTGCAGGCCCGCAGCTATGTATATATGGAAACCCCGTATTTTCTTCCTACAGAGCAGGTGCTCTTCGCAATGCGCACGGCTGCGCTTGCCGGCGTTGACGTAAGGCTGATGACGCCGCTGAAAGGCGATTCATGGCTCATCGACACAGCATCGAAAAGCTATCTGCGCGAAGCCGCCGGGGCCGGAGTGAAAGTTTATATGTACAAGGGCGGTTTCAACCACAGCAAGCTGATGGTCTGTGATGACATGGTGTCCACGTGCGGTTCGACTAACATTGATTTCAGAAGCTTTGAACATAACTTTGAGGCTAATGCCTTCTTCTATGACCGTCAGGTGGCAGAAAGAATAAAGAATGTTTTCCTGCATGACCAGACCCAGTGCGTGCTGCTGACAACAAAGGTTCTGTCACGCTCACGACGCCAGCCTTTCACCCGCAGGCTGTGGCAGAGCATCATAAGATTGTTCTCGCCGCTGCTGTGATTTTTTTCTTTGCTCAAATTGGCATATTTGTGCAAACTTATGGTCTGCTTGCTTGCAGGCACACTGCTTATATGTCACTTTTCCAACCTTTTATTTGCCGTTATGATAAAAAATAATTATTTTTGCGGCGTATTTTTTATAATAGAGTATTATTTTATAATGTGGGACTGACGGCTTTATGGTCTGTGTCACATTATTTTGTCTGACAGAACGGCCGCGGCCAATGTGCAGGAACATTCATGACGGCCGGTTGCTGCCTCAGAAAGCAAACTATTTATAATAACATATTATTTTCGTATGAAGTTGAGAATCGTCGTACTTGCAAAGCAAGTACCTGACACCCGTAATGTAGGAAAGGACGCCATGACGCCTGAGGGCACCGTGAACCGTGCGGCCCTTCCTGCCATCTTCAATCCTGAAGACCTTAACGCTTTGGAGCAGGCTCTGCGCATAAAAGAGCAGAACCCCGGCTCAACAGTGACAATGCTTACAATGGGTCCACCGCGTGCAGGTGAGATCATACGCCAGGGATTATATCGCGGCGCTGATGACGGATACCTTCTTACTGACCGTAAGAGCGCAGGTGCCGATACGTTGGCTACGTCATACTTCCTTGCAAAGGCTATTGAGAAAATAGACAAGGAGACAGGCCATGTTGACATTGTCATCGGCGGTCGTCAGGCCATTGACGGTGATACCGCACAGGTTGGTCCGCAGGTGGCACAGAAGCTCGGACTGAACCAGGTTACATACGCCGAGGAGGTGATGAGCATCGCTGACGGCAAGGCTGTCATCCGCCGCCACATCGACGGTGGTGTGGAGACTGTAGTGGCACCGCTGCCGGTGGTAATCACCGTGAACGGCTCTGCTGCTCAGGCACGTCCGTGCAACGCCAAGCTGGTAATGAAATACAAATATGCCACATGTCCTATGGAACGCAAAGGCGATGAGCCATGGGCAGAGCTCTATGAGAAACGTCCGTATCTGACGCTCGGACAGTGGAGCATTGCTGATTGCGGCGCTGATTACAACCAGTGCGGACTGGCCGGCTCGCCTACTAAGGTAAGCGCGGTGAAGAGCATTGTGTTCCAGGCTAAGGAAAGCAAAACACTCACATCGTCTGACGAAGATGTTGAAGGACTTGTGAAGGAATTGTTAGACAAAAACATTATTGGCTGATTTTAGATAGATATGAACAACGTATTTGTATATTGTGAAGTTGAAGGCACTGACGTTCAGGAAGTGTCGCAGGAACTTCTTACCAAAGGTCGCAAATTGGCCAATGAGCTGGGCGTAGACCTGGAGGCCGTTGTTGCCGGAACAGGCATTAAGGGCAAGGTTGAAGAGCAGATTCTGCCTTACGGCGTTGACAAGCTGTATGTCTTTGACGGTGAAGGGCTGTTCCCGTATACGTCGGCACCGCACACAGACATCGTGGTGAAGCTGTTCAAGGAACAGCAGCCGCAGATTGCGCTCATGGGTGCAACGGTAATAGGCCGTGACCTTGGTCCGCGCGTGTCGGCAGCCTTGACATCCGGTCTGACGGCAGACTGCACGCAGCTTGAGATTGGTGATTATGACGACCGCAAGTCGGGAAAGCACTATGAGAAAATGCTGCATGCCATTCGTCCTGCCTTTGGCGGAAACATCGTGGCTACTATTGTAAATCCGGAACACCGTCCGCAGATGGCTACCGTGCGCTCAGGCGTAATGCAGAAGGCTTTCTATGAAGGAAAGGCCAAAGGTGAGGTCAGCTATCCTGATGTGAAAGAATATGTGTCTCCGGAGTCGTATGCTGTGCAGGTCATTGACCGCCATGTAGAGGCTGCGCGCAACAACCTCAAGGGTGCGCCAATCGTTGTGGCCGGCGGCTACGGAATGGGCTCCAAGGAAGGCTTTGACATGCTTTTCGAGCTTGCAAAGGAACTGCACGGTGAGGTCGGCGCAAGCCGTGCCGCCGTTGATGCCGGATGGGTTGACCATGACAGGCAGATAGGACAGACCGGTGTTACGGTTCATCCGAAAGTGTACATCGCCTGTGGCATATCAGGACAGATACAGCATATAGCAGGTATGCAGGATGCCGGTATAATCATTTCGGTAAACTCTGATCCTGATGCACCTATCAACAAGATTGCCGACTATGTAATCAACGGTACCGTTGAAGAGGTCGTGCCGAAACTCATTAAATACTATAAGAAGAACAGTAAATAAAGCCATGGCAAATTACTATACAGACCACCCCGAGATTGAGTTCTATCTCAACAATCCCGAGATGAGGCGTGTCGTTGACCTCAGAGAACGCGACTACGCTGAGAAAGACCAGTTTGATGACGCTCCGGTTAATTACGAGGACGCTATCGCGAACTATAAGCATCTGCTTGAAATAACCGGCGATGTGGCTGCCAATATCATTGAGCCGAACTCAGAAGACGTTGACCTGGAAGGCCCGCATCTTGTTGACGGACGTATGAAGTATGCCAGCAAGACATACGAGAACCTTGATGCTACCCGCAAGGCCGGACTTCACGGCATCTCCATGCCGCGCCGCTACGGCGGACTGAACATTCCGAACACGGTGTTCTCAATGGCAAGTGAGATTATATCTGCTGCTGATGCCGGCTTCCAGAATGTATGGTCATTGCAGAGCTGCATAGACACGCTTTATGAGTTTGGCTCTGAGGAGCAGCGCCAGAAGTATATTCCTCGTGTCTGCAACGGCGAGAGCATGTCAATGGACCTCACTGAGCCTGATGCCGGCTCTGACCTGCAGCGCGTCATGCTGAAGGCTTCGCAGGATGCTGACGGTACATGGCGGCTGAACGGTGTGAAGCGTTTTATCACTAACGGCGATTCTGACATACATCTCGTGCTGGCACGTTCTGAGGAAGGCACTCATGATGGCCGCGGACTGTCTATGTTCATATATGACAAAAAGAACGGTGGTGTCACAGTGCGACACATTGAGAATAAGCTTGGTATCCACGGCTCTCCTACATGTGAGCTGGTGTTCAAGAATGCCAAGGCAGAACTGTGCGGAAGCACGCGTCTCGGACTGATCAAGTATGTCATGGCACTGATGAACGGCGCCCGCCTCGGCATTGCGGCACAATCAGTCGGTGTTGAGCAGGAGGCTTACAACGTGGCTCTTGCTTACGCCAAGGAGCGTCAGCAGTTCGGAAAGAAGATTATCACCTTCCCGGCTGTTTATGACATGCTGTCACGCATGAAGGCAAAGCTCGATGCAGGTCGTTCGCTGCTTTATCAGACTGCCCGTTTCGTTGACATCAGCAAGAGCCTTGAGGATATTGCACGCGACCGTAAGCTTACGCCGGATGAGCGCAAGGAGCAGAAGCGCTTCTCTCGTCTTGCCGATGCCTTCACGCCGCTTGCCAAGGGTATGAACTCAGAATATGCCAACCAGAACGCCTACGACGCTATTTCTGTTCACGGCGGTTCCGGCTTCATCATGGAATATAAGGCTCAGAGATTGTACCGCGATGCACGTATCTTCTCTATCTACGAGGGCACAACGCAGCTGCAGGTTGTGGCTGCCATCAGATATGTTACCAATGGCACTTATCTTGAGATTATAAATGAACTGCTTCAGAAAGAGGCCTCTGATGATATGAAGCCGCTGAAGGAGCGTGTGGAGAAGCTCGTGCCGATGCTTGAAAAGGCTGTAGAAAAGGTAAAGGCTGCCGGCAACCAGGATGTTCATGACTTCCTCGCACGCAGACTTTATGATATGACGGCAGACATTGTCATGAGCCTGCTCATCATCGGCGATGCGTCGGCTGCTCCGGAGCTGTTCGCCAAGAGTGCTAATGTATATGTGCGCATGGCAGAGGAAGAGGTTATCGGCAAGGCCGCATACGTTGAGGCTTTCAATGCTGACGACCTTGTTGATTTCCGAGCTGTTGAGCCGGAGGAGGAAGAGGAAAAGTAATCATTTTAAAGACTTGTTGACATTCAGCAAATCTGTTATTAATAAGGCCGGGAGGCAGAAACATGTTTTATGTTTCTGCCTTCTGGCCTTTTTGTTTTATAAGTGCAACGTGTGTGACATATATATAACAATTTTGCATGGTACAGACGTTTTGTTTTGAATTTTGCTGTTTTTCCGATAAAAAATCTTGTCTTAAATTCGGCAAGTATGAAAAAAATGACTAAGTTTGCATTATAGGGTATAGGGCAGATTGTTTTCAGAAGTTTTAAAAGCTTGCAATTTTGCTTTACGTCTATGTGCTGTTCTTTTTAACGGAACCGGAAAATGTGTTCCAGGAAGGCAACAGTTATTTTTGTCTGTCTTTTATTGACAGAATGTTTAAAAACGAATGAGGGAATAAAAAAATCGACGTCCATGGCTATATTTCGTCATAACACATACATGCGCCTTATGTTCGGCCTGATGCTTGTCATCGTTGCCCCCGGCGTTTTATTCCTTGTTTTCTGGCTTACTGTAGGTCTGGTGGCAGGCCTCGTTGTCAGCGGAGCATTGTTGTTGGCGGTTGCTTATGGCTTTCTCTTCGGATGGCGGCATATTGTTGTCAGACAGACGGAGTGTGAAAGTGCGCTGCTGCCTGCAGACATGGACGGCTATCGCATTCTTCAGCTTTCTGACATTCATGTAGGGACATATCTCAGAAACCGTTCTTTTGTAGACAAACTTGTTGATAAGGCCAACAAGCAGGGATGTGACCTTATAGTCTTCACCGGCGACCTTGTCAATGTGTCGGCAGATGAGGTGCTGCCGTTCCGGCGTGCGTTCTCGAGCCTGAAGGCACGTGACGGCGTCTATGCTGTCATGGGCAACCATGATTATTGTGAGTATATGCCCGACAAAAGCGTGCATAATGTAAGGCGCAACCAGAATATCCTGCAGTATCTGATGCGGAAGATGGGGTGGCACGTGCTCCTTAACGAGCATGTCATCCTGCCCGGCGGCATTGCGCTCATAGGCGTGGAGAACAGTTCCCGGCCGCCTTTTCCTGATTACGGCGATTTGAAAAAAGCCATGCAGGGGCTGCCAGACGGCATGTTCAAGATTTTGCTTACCCATGACCCAGAGCACTGGCGGCGTGAGGTGCTCGGGAAAACTGATATAGCACTGACACTGAGCGGACATACTCATGCCGGGCAGATAAAAATAGGACGTCTGTCGCCGTCAATGTTCATGTATAAGGAGTGGGGAGGAAAGTATGTCGAGAATGGCTCGATGCTTTACGTAAGCCTTGGCGTAGGCGGCACTGTGCCTTTCCGGCTCGGTGCATGGCCGGAGATTAATGTTATTACGCTGAGACATAAGGATAGGAAATGACGATAATGCTTTTCTTTGGTTATAAATTAAACATAAAATAGTCATGATAAAAATTTATGGTATGAAGACGTGTCCGTACTGTGAATACGTAGACCGTCAGGTAGAGGGTGACAGCCGTTTTAAGATTATAGACATAGGCACAGATGTGAGGTTCATGCATGAATTCATGTCTTTGAGAGATCATAATCCTGTCTTTGAACATTCAAAGGCAATAGGTGATATCGGCATACCGTGCTTTGTCCTTGAGGATGGTACGGTTACTCTTGACCCGGCCGACGTCGGACTTGTTGAGTGGGACGGCAAGCAGCCGCTTGACGGTCCGGCATGCAGCATCGACGGGAAGGGCTGCTGATTTCTTGAGGTATATATGTGCTAAGAATTATTTGCTAAAAATAATGTTATCGTGAAAGACAAAATAACTATTATAGGAATTGCGGGCGGAACAGGAAGCGGAAAGACTACTGTGGTGAAGAAAATAGTAGAGGCACTGCCGCCGCATTATGTGGCTGTCGTGCCGCTTGACTCGTATTATAACGACACAACCGGACTTACTGACGAGGAACGTAAGGCTATAAACTTTGATCATCCCGACGCCTTCGACTGGAAATTGCTTATCAAGCAAATCAATGACTTGCGTAACGGAATAGCCATAGAACAGCCCACGTATTCTTATATCTTAAGCAACCGCCTGCCGGAGACAATACACGTGGAGCCGAAGCCGGTAATAATCATTGAGGGTATTATGACTTTGCTTAACAAAAAGCTGCGTGAGATGATGGACTTGAAGATATTCGTTGACTGTGACCCTGACGAACGGCTTATTCGGAACATCCAGCGCGACACTATTGACCGCGGGCGTACGGTGTCAATGGTCGTCGACAGATACCTGAAAGTGCTGAAGCCCATGCATGAGCAGTTTATTGAACCGACAAAGCGTTATGCTGATCTGATAATTCCGCAGGGCGGAGAGAATGTAAAGGGTATTGGAATATTGTGTGATTATATTTCCGGACTTGTAAAGAACGAAAGAGCTTGATTATGCGCTTTCAAACTGTTAGAAGATGTCCGCATGCAGACTGCGGCCTGCGCATGCGGACATCTTCTAACGGAAAAAATGCAGAAGTTATTTTTATTTTTTTGCCTCGGTGTCAGACTGCTCAGATGTGTTGTCTGACGGGCTTTTAATTTCTGTATAGTTGCGCATGTATTTCTTCCGGCAAGAATAAATCTTCAGTGCATTCAATGTCTCAACGACTGCATACACAAGCAGGCACCAGCCAAGTACGAAAAGCGGTGCCGATGCTATTGCCTGTGGGTAAATAACTGTAATCAGGCCTATCAGCAGCAACAGCGACGGCATAATCCAATAGAACAAGCCTATGCGGGCATAGCGTCTTGCAGCAGTGAGTGACGCGAACTGGCCGATGGCACCGATGATGACAATGAACGCAAAACAGTACATCAGTCCTTTTATGAATGTCGACGGCATAAGCATAAGGATTATTCCGAGGGCACCGCTGCCGATGCCTACTATAGGGAAGACAGGCTTCTGGCCGAGAAGCTGCCGGCCGTCTGCGTCGAACAGCTGTATGTCATCGCTGTGCTTGCTCTGCTGCACATAGCTGACCACTGACACTATGCCTGATATAAGAAAAAGCGCGCCGATGGCTATTGTTATCTTTTCGACGGCCTGATCACGGTATTTTACGAGCAGCGCACCGACAATTGCGGCTACAATGGCCCGGAAGAATGAACTTTGGATAATCTTCATCTTGTTTCTCTTTGATGTGAATATTCAAAAATTATTCGAATATCTGTATTCGAATATTAATTTTTATTAATGTGTGTCCTGGAAGGAATTGTTGTATAATTCCACAATCCTGTACGGCAAATTTACACAAAAGGTTTGACACAAATTTACTAATGGCATATTTTTTGCTTTAATATCCGAAAAAACAAATAATTATGACAACACTTTATCTTGTACGACACGGCGAGACCTTCGATAATGCTGCGCATATTCTGCAGGGGCAGGTTCAGGGTGAGCTTAACGATGCCGGAAAGGAACAGGCACGTCAGGTGGCTGAGAAAATGAAAAATGAGAAAATAGATGTCTTCGTGTCAAGTGATTTGAACAGGAGCAAACAGACATGTGCTGTAATCGCGGCACCGCATGGCGCGGAGATTGTGACAACGCCGTTGCTGAGAGAACGCGACTGGGGAAGCATGACCGGCAAATATATACCAGCCCTGCCGAAAGACCCTGCCGACTGGCCTGATGATGTTGAGACCATCGCACATCTGAAGTCGAGGGCGCAGAACTTCCTGACATGGTTAAAGGTGACTTACCCCGGTAAAACCGTTGTCGCTGTAGGTCACGGCATAATAAATAAAGCCGTGCAAAGCGTGTATTATCATAAGCCGATGAATGAGATTCCGCGTATGCAGAATGCCGAGGTCAGGGTGCTCATGCTCTGAGCGGTGTTATTTCTTGAATGCTTTTATGGCTGCCGACATTTTCCGGTAGCCTATTTTTATTATACTGGCGGCCTTGTCGTAGTCGTTGCCGCCGTAGCGGCGCATTGAGATGTTTACAAGTATGTCGGGCTTGCAGATTATTATGTTCCGGCTTGCGTTCTGTGAGATCGCTATAGACACGGTCTGGTTTATCATGGTGTAATAGTTCATGATGTATCCTGCATCTTTTGACAGCAGCCTCGACAGCAGGCTGATGGGCAGTGATTTCTTGGCGGCCCATTCATGTGCCATTTTCTTGCGGTTATAGATGCCGCCGTAGTCATGTCCGCTTACGTTGACGCCGACAAGCAAGTCGTCTTTGGTGCGCTTCGCACGGTCGAGGGGCAAAGGGTTTGTGATGCCGCCGTCAATGAGTATCCGCTCCCCGTCCTTCACCGGTTCGAAGAATGCCGGCACTGACATTGAGGCCCTGACGGCGTGCCACAGCGAGCCATGGTTGAACACCACCTCATGCCCAGTGCGCCAGTCTGTGGCTATTATGCTGAGCGGCACAGGAAGGTCTTCAATGTCGGTGTCGGGTGAAATTTTCTTAAGCTGCTCTATTATGCGGTCGCCCTTCACAATTGAATATAGTGAAAAGGAATAGTCTGTATATTCGCGCATCTGCTTCTTGTCAATGCTGAGCATCCATTGCTTGAAATCCTCAAGGTGCCCGGTGGCATACATGGCCGCAACTATTGAGCCGAAAGAGGTGCCCGACAATGACGTAATCTTATAACCGTTGTCGATGAGGGCTTCTATGGCTCCGATATGCGCCAGACCGCGCGCTCCGCCGCTTGACAGCGTAAGCGCTACATTGCGGTTGCTGCGTTTGTCATGTTTGAATATATTGAATACCGACATAATCTCGTTCTTTTATTTTGTAAAAAATGGCGGCAGCTGGCATAAGTCACCTTGCCTGACTGCCGTTTGTTCGTTCTCACTGTCATACATCACCGTATTTTCTAAGCACAGACATGAACTCCTCGCCGGTGATGGTCTCTTTCTGGAGTAATATGCCGGCGGCCTCGTCCATCTCTTTCTTGTGGTTGCTTATTATCTCTACGGCTTTCGCGTGTGCCTCCTTGACGTATTTCTGCACATCGGCATCAATGGCGTTGGCAGTCTCGGCAGAGCATACCATCTCTGTGCTGCCGCCAAGATAGCGGTTGCGTTGCCTTTCAAGCTGAACCATTCCGAAATTGTCGTCCATGCCGTATACGGTAATCATGGCACGGGCTATCTGGGTGGCTTTTTCTATGTCGTTGGAGGCTCCTGTCGTGCAGGTGTTGCACATCACTTCCTCAGCGGCACGGCCGCCGGTAAGCGTGGCAAGGCGGTTCAGCATCTCCTCGCGGCTCATGAGGTGCTTCTCGCCGCTGTCCACCTGCATGGTGTAGCCTAATGCGCCGCTGGTGCGCGGTATGATAGTTATCTTCTGTACCGGCGCTGAATGACTTTGCAAAGCGGCCACCATGGCATGTCCTGTCTCATGGTATGCTATGATGCGCTTCTCCTCAGGTGAGATGACGGCGCCCTTCTTCTGCTCGCCGGCGATAACGGTCTCGACGCTTTCCTCAAGGTCTTCCGTCTCAACCTCGTCCTTGCCTGATCTGACGGCGCGCAGGGCGGCCTCGTTGACTATGTTCGCGATGTCGGCACCACTGGAACCGGCTGTGGCGCGTCCCACCTTGTCGAAGTCGATGTCGCCGTGCCTGACATGTTTCAAATGTACTTTAAGTATAGCCTTGCGGCCTTCAAGGTCTGGAAGCTCCATGATGATGCGGCGGTCAAAGCGGCCTGGGCGGAGCAATGCCTTGTCGAGACTTTCCGGACGGTTGGTGGCTGCCAGAATGACAACGCCCTTTGTGGCATCGAAGCCATCCATCTCTGTCAGCAGCTGGTTGAGGGTCTGCTCGCGCTCGTCATTCCCCATTGCCTGGTCGCGGCTCTTGCCGATGGCGTCTATCTCGTCTATGAAGATTATGCACGGTGCTTTCTCGGCGGCTTGCTTGAACAGGTCGCGCACCTTCGCGGCACCCATGCCGACAAACATCTGGACAAACTCTGAGCCTGAAATGGAGAAGAAGGGCACGTTCGCCTCGCCGGCAACGGCTCTTGCTATAAGTGTTTTTCCTGTTCCCGGAGGACCAACCAGCAGTGCGCCTTTTGGCAGACGGGCTCCCAGCCGAGTGTATTTGGCGGGGTTATGAAGAAAGTCGACTATTTCCTTCAGCGTGTCTTTCGCCTCGTCCTGGCCGGCAACGTCGGCAAATGTCGTCTTGATGTCGCTCTCGGCATATACTTTAGCACCGCTCTTGCCTACAGAAAGGAAGTTGTTGCCGCCGCCGAGACCTTTCATCATCTTTCTGGAACCGTAAGACAGTATCCAATAGAAGATTATGCCTGGCAATACCCACCACAGCAGAAAGTCAATGATGGGCGAATTCTTCTTTGGTATAGTCTTTGTGAACTCTATTTTTCCACCTTTCGAAGCACTCTTGGCTTTTAAAAGACGGTTTACAAGCTCCGGATCATTCACCTCGGCAGTTTTATATGTAATGTCCTTGCCGTCTTTCCCCTTAACAGAGAAATATATCTCGCTCTCCTTTATCTGGACTGCCTTGACCTTCCCCTTGTTTACGTATGATATGAAAGTTCCATAGTCAGTGTCTTCTACCTGTGGCGTAAGTGCAGGGTAGAACAGACCGTTCAAAAGTGCAAGAAATAATATTCCTATGAACAGTGTGTTCCAGTTGAACCATGACGATGACGGCGGTGTGCCCTTCTGGCCGTTTTGTTGTTTCGGTTTCTTTTGCATGTTTGTTACCGGTTTTAATAGTTGTTTAAATAATTAAGACAATAATTAAGACAATAATTAAGACAATAATTAAATTAAGACAATTTTTTTCTTGTTTCAATCAGAGAATTGCTTTTAAGGTAGATTGGCAAATTTTGTGCCATTGCCTTTTTCCTTTTGTATCATTTACAAAAATACACATATTTTTACATAGCATCTGACAAATTATCTCTTTTTCATCTTTTTCGTCGTGTCATTCTGTTTTTTGCTTACATGTATCAATCCGTGGCTACACAGAATGTATTCTAATGCTCACTGCTCGCACGGACCGTGCACCCTCTTTGGTCCTAATGTTGTTGTGAGAATATAGAGATATGTAAAAATAATTCCGAAGAAATTAAAGAATATTAACTAAAAAAACGGCCTCAGAAAAAATTCCTGCCGCAAGACAGGAATCTATCCCTTTTGCATAAAACGCGTATAAAACCATTATTTTTTGCTTGTTTGCATGTTTATCGGCCGTAAAGCAGTGAGATAAATTTCTGTTGCAGTGAGATAAATTTCCAAAGCATTGCTTTACGACCCCTGAACCAATGCTTTCTTTTTCTGATTTTATTACATAAAAGGCTTGTTTTACGGTTTTATTTTTGTAATGAAATTACAACACATTGATTATCAGTGAAAAATAAACCGTGCGAGAATGCCCTCCCACACGGCCGGCCGTAGGGCAGTGCGTTTTCCTGCCATTTTTGAAAAACTGAATGTAAGAAAAATTCAGATTTCCGTTTCCAGTTCATCCATTCCATTGTCCATTTTCCAAAATAAAATGCCCGCATGCCCATTCAACTTATAACGACAAATCATCCCTGATAAACGTCAAATCTAATCAGCTCAAATTAACCTTACCCATAATAAACTTATATCCTCAAATTACCCCGTTGTCCAAATTTCTCCGATAACCCATTATCTACATAAAATCCTCGTTCACCCCACTATCCCTATAATATAATTATGTGCACGCCCACGGCAATAGTTTTATTTGTCAAGAAAGACGAAAAAGTGAAAGAAAAATGAAAAAAACTTTGGAAAATATTTGGTGCGTGTTAT
>OMUH01000052.1 GCA_900314195.1 uncultured Prevotella sp. | reverse complement strand
TTTCGAGCTGAGTCGATATTTTTAAGACCTTGCTCCAACTCCTTCAGGGAGTCATTGATTCTCTGGTCAATCATTTTTCTGTATATTTATTTTTGATGTTACTAAATGCTTTTACATGTTCTTCCAATTGGATTGCCAACTGGATTTTGTTTATGTATTCTTTATCTTTTAGAGCAGCATGCTTGATAAGAAGTTGCGTAAATTCATCTATCAGGGCTGACTTACCTTCATCCATATACTGTTCATACACAGCTTTATAATCATTGTAGAGTTCATCTTCCAGCATTTCGTTTGCCTCTTGTCCAAGATATAGGATGCAGAATACATTGAGAAGGTTTAATACAGGATTCATTTCCGCAATGGCACGACGTATCAATCGAACTGCACCTTGAAGATGTTTTATATTATCCATTTGCGAGTCGTTGTTTACGATTTCTGCATCCACGACTCTCATATACTTTCTCACAAGTTCAAAACTTGTAATCTTATCTTCTGAATAAATATCGTGGCTTGTGTCATCTTTCAATGAGAAAGGCACATCCTGTTGTAAGTTGGAATCGTATGTAACAAATCCCTCACGCGCATATTTAGAATTGAAGTAATAATAAATGAAGTCTTTGAGCTCCTCATTTGTTTCCTTCCAATCCTTTTTTGAGCTAATGGCCATATTGCAGAACTGCTCCATATCAAGGATTCCTCGTGCTCGCTTATCGGCAATACTCTTATAAATAAAAGATGTAAGATGCTTCAAACAAGCCATAATTACTCCTTCGGTATTGGCAAGCTTCCTAACCTCTCCCATCATACTTTCAACCCTTTCGGTAGAATAGTATTTACGATAGTATAACCTGAGATGCTTGTAATATTCAGATTCGTCTTGGCAGATAGTCGTGATACGGAACGTTCGTTTTGAATAATCTTCTGTGAAATCATCAATTAGGCCTACAACGCACATTCTATAAATAGCCTTCTGTATGGCATCCTTATAAACAGCAGAACCATAATCACGGATATAGCTATATCCACGACTATTTTTTAAATTTTTGGCATTATATGTATTGAATACAGGCATATTTTTTGCAGAAAGATACTTATTATATTCATCAAGGACTTTCTCGTCTTCTTCGTATGATATATAATAAGTTAATATTTGTCCCTTTTCATATCGCTTTATAAACTTGACAATGCCTTGTGAATTTACAATACACGGCTTGTCTATGTCATAAAACTCCTCATTACTAATCTTTACTTGTAGATTATTCATAAGTAGTTCCATGACAAACAATTCAAACTCTTCACCAAGGAAGTTGCTATCATAGAAGAATTTGTTATTCGTGTAATCTGCAGAAAATTCTTGCCATTTATCAGTCTTTACATTTTTCACCCAAAATTTCTTCGGAGAATACATAATTGTAGCTAATGCCATCTTCTTGTCACGCCCAGCACGTCCAGCCTCCTGCACAAAAGACTCCAAGGAACCTGGGTAGTTCAAGTGGAATGTCATTCGCACATTAGACTTGTCGATACCCATACCAAAAGCCTTTGTCGCAACCATTATGTTAGTCCTACCTTTAAGAAAAGAATCTTGGCAGGCTGTATCATCACCACCTTTATATGTTGAAATGCTTCTTAACCCATGATTACGAAGAGTGGTTTCTACAGTTGGAACGCAGTTATACACATTTGCTTTATATTCCCTATTAGCCCGCAAGCAGAATACTATACCTGCAGTATCAGTATAGGTGCGATTATACCAATCCGACTCCACGTCAACACTAAGGTCTGTATGATATATATGACTAACCTTGTCGGAGTCCATTAAATTCTCTCGCTCTATAAAACGTTTTTTGATAGTCTCAACTGCATCTTCGTTTTGTATTTCAACTATCTTTCGAGTAGCATCATCAATAACTTCCAACAAGGTGTTTTCCTTAAGACAATCAACATCCTTCGATTTTTGAATGTCTTTTGCGTCAACCTCATAAACATTATATTGAAGCTCTAGACGATTTGTGTTTTCATACCTAACAGTTGCATCATCCTCTAAAGAATATGCATTCGGACCAGACAACTCACGTTCTACATCAGCGAGGACATCGAATGATGCTGTTGCTGTTAGGCCAAACAGTGATATATGGTTATCTTCTCCTTCCACTTCTTTTGGAAGTACATAATTAAATAAGTTTCTGCCAAGATGAAGATATGCAAGACGGAAATCATGTCCCCACTCAGATACACAATGAACCTCGTCTATTACACCATAAGCGAAATAGACACCTGATTCTCGCATAGAACGCAAAACCTCTCGGAAGCGATAAATACTCAAACGTTCTGGAGACAAGAACATTATTTGAACTTGCGAACCCGTCAATGCAAGTTCACGTTTTCTGCCTTCCTCATAATTCTTTGTGATGTCACTATTGATGTATGATATACAGTCTATGCCAATATTTAACAACCCATCATATTGGTTTTTCATCAAACCTTTTAATGGATCCACAACAAGTGTCACAGATGGTTGCAACATAGCTGCAAGTTGATAAGTCAAAGACTTACCTCCACCCGTTGGGAGCAGACCTATAACACTCTTTAATTGAAGTGCCCTGTTTAATATAGGTAATTGTCCAGGTCTGAAATCTTCTTTCCTAAAGATGAGATTTAAGAAATACTTGAGTCTTGAGCAATTATCTTCAATCTTATGATATATTCCGTGACTATCTTTTTCTACAAATGGCTTATAGTTAATACGCTCAGTTGTATAAAAGATTCTGTCTTCATACACTCTTTCTGATGAGCGCACGATAAAATAGCAATCATTTAAAACCTTAAATTTAGAGAAAGCAACTTCTTTTGCATTACATAGTTTATCTATTGATATGTCAATAATTGCATCATATTCTGTTCTATATGACGCATTATCTTTGGTGCAAACAGACAATTTAGGCAATACCATATCATCATAATCTTTGGTCATAGCAATGAGATTATGGTAAGTCTCAGAAAAATCCTCTATAGAAATCTTTGCAACAGAAGTATTGTCCTCCATGATGAGAATCTTCCATTCCTGTTTGCTTGTATCCAGTCGTTCTGAAATTATTGCTTCAATAAATGTCTTCTGGATACGTGCAATGACGTTAAGACTCTTTGCTTTTTGAGTATCGGACATATTAGACACATAATCCAGTATTTTTTTACTTGCTAAAGTTGGACACCCTCGTGAAATCAGATTGCTCATTAATGCATAGACTGGACACAAATTCTTATGAGCAGTTATATCAAAAGGAGCTAATATTTCAAACGCACTCTCTTTAAGGGACGATTTTGTTATCGTGTCTGTAAAGGATGCAAAATACTGAATAGGTGCAAAATATTTGTATTCATGCAGAATCTCAGACGTTTGTGAAAGACTATAACTAAAACTATTAATCAAGCAACCATATACTTTACGGTTAGGATGAAGACCGAAATTAGTCTCTCTAAATTTAGTAAAGATATGAATATGATTTTCTACGAAATAGTTGCGAAAAGATAATATTCGTCTTTCGTTAAGAACATTGGCAGGTCCAATACAAAGCACAATATGCTTTTGACCTGAGGAGGTTATCATTTTAGAAACGCCCTTCAAGCTCACTGCTTCAATATCAAGTATGTTAGAAAATATGTGAATCGCAGTTGGCTGTTCTACACTTATAGAAGTGATACTATTGCTATTGTCTCCATTGTCCGATGGTAGATACTTTGAGACAGCAATAACATCAGCATTATTATCTTCCAACGCTTTTTTTACATGTATGACAGCCCTATCTCTTGCAACATCAGAAGGCTCTTCAAGAACAACTTTTCGAAGTTTGCCAAGCATGCCATGCTGACGGAACTTCTCGATTACAGCCATTGTTCCTATACCCTGACCACATCCCCAATC
>OMUH01000011.1 GCA_900314195.1 uncultured Prevotella sp. | reverse complement strand
CGTATGTGTTTTGATGTTTCGGTTTTAATGTTAAAATCGGTCGAACATTATTTGTGGGCCGGCACAGGGCACGGCCCCTATGCGCTGATTATATTCTTGCTTGTCATTAGGCGCATATACAATTATCTAAAAAAGTTACCGGACTATTGATATATTAAAAAAGTCATTATTATTCCGTAATCGTTACAGACAGAGCCTCGTCGTTGTCGAGGGCAGCTGTGATGCGGTTCATCAGCGTCTCGAGGGTGCAGCGTGAGTTGACAAGACATCCCTTTGCGCGGTTCAGCCCGACGAGCAGGCATCCGGCAGTGTCGGCCGGCGTGTTTCCTGCGTGAATGCGCACCCCGGTGAATCCCGGTACCCAAAGCAGCAGCGGCAGCCAGCGGTGAAATCTCTCGGAGCGTGTCACCACCATGGCATACGTGCCTGCCGGTATGGCAATGGCATGGCGGCAGGCAGCCTTCATCTGTCTCACCCGCGTGGCCGGCATGTTGCGGCTGATGTGCAGCGACGGCGGTTCCAGCGTGTCGCAGAAATATTTGTTGTCAATCATCATTCTGCCGATGGTGTAGTTGTCACGCATGGCAATTCTTTCAATTGTGATTTTCATGTCGTTGTTTTTTTTTGTTTTACATAGTATTTTATTCAAGGCTTTTGTCGGTCAGCCTTTTTCCTTGACATGGAGGATTCGTCTATTCAATGTCAAAGTTTAATCTGTCAGATTAGCTGGTGTGTTCCGGCCGGAAAAATGCGCATCGGCAAGTGGTGTTGCCCCGCAGCAGCCATCATGTTCAGACGTTTGCAAAGATAGTCTTATCGCGGCAGAGCAGAAAGCGGATGGCAGGTGTGGTAAGAATAAGGTAGCAAAAGGTATACAATGTGGCCGTCGTGGTTAACAAAAAAAACGGATTACGTGTTTGCGTGTCGCAAAAACAGTCGTAATCCGTTTTTTATCAGTTTAAAAAGAAGTCATCGTGTGAGTCCGTTCACAGTACCGTCGTGCATGTTAATCTGCATGGACTGTCCGTTAATGACCACAGCTTTCCGTTTCAGTTTGTTCAGAGCCCTTTGCGTCTGTGTCATCAGCGGGCGGTAGTCATATCCGCCTTCGGTGTAGCAGATCAGCTCTTTCAGTGTGCGCAGCGTAACCTCAAGTCCTTCGGCATCGCCGTTGTTGATTTGCACTGCCACCAGTTGTCCGAGACACTTCACGTCGCAGTCGGCTGCGGGCGCTATAATCTTCAGGTCGTCGGCTTCGTTGCCGGAAGTGTCGCATAGCTTTGTCTGACTCAAAAAAATAAAGAAATTAATTGTTAAACATGAAAATTGAGAATTGCCCCCACGCCTGGGGAAAGATTTAAAAGCATCTTCGGCGTTGCCAAAACGCCGCAAGTGCAAATATAATAAAAAAGTATCATACCGGTTGGCAGCAAAGCTATATTTTTTTCAACAAAAACAGTTCGGCCTGTCTTCGCATTACGTTCTGAATGTCAACCGGTCCGAAAGGCAGCGGCCCGCGCATCAGTTCCGGAATGTTGAAGCTTTTGAGCATGTCGTCATATATGGCCGGGTCGCTCTGCGGCAGTTCAAACGGCTTGTGCGCGTGTCCTCTGCTGTCTATGTAGCAGAAGAAAGGACGTCCGTACAGTCCGTCGTCGCGTTTTGATGTGAAAGCCATCCACCTGCTGTTTGCCGACCAGCTGTGCCATGTGTCGCAGTCTTTTGAGTTGACGGCCTTCATGGTGTCTATGCGTCCCGTTGTGATGTCCATCTTCCACAGGTCGGCTTCGCGGTGCCAGATGGGGAAGGTGCCGTAGTTGGCCACGGTGAACACGATGTATCGTCCGTCGGGGCTGACGCGCGGCATGCACACGCTGCGTGCCGTGAACAGAGTGTCAGACCGTCCTATCCTTGCCGTGCGGCTGTCGAAGGGCACGCGTACGAGAGCATAGCGCAGCCTGGTGAGGTCGCGTGGCAGCGGCAGCGCAGGCGCACTGCAATAGTAGATATACCGTCCGTCGGGCGAGAATGTAGGGAATGTCTCAAGGTGTGAGCTGTCGGCAAGCAACGGAGAGGTATATATAATATTATGTGTCAGGTCAGCGATGTAAACGTCAGATTTAGCGTCGTAGACCTCCATGCGTTTGCCGGGCTTGGAATAGAAAGCGGGTATGATGAGGTTTGTAGAGAATGTTATGAACTGTCCTTTCGGTGCGAAGTCGAAGTAGACGCTTGATGACACCATGCTGTCGCCCGGCATGTCAGCCTTCAGGTTCAGCAGCCGCAGGTGTCCGTTGTTGTTCAGTATGGCCCCGCCGCCTTTGCCGCGCACGTAGAGCATAGACCGTGACGGCAGCTGCGAGCCGGCTATGTGGCAGTTCATGCATCTGTTCTCCTGCATGTTATGGTCGGCGATGTTGCGCACAGAGAAATCCTCAAGGCATCGCTGCTGAATGACCACATTGTTCCACACCTCGTAGTCGGGCTCGATAAGGCGGTATGTAAGATAAGGATCAATGGTATCGTTGGCCACGTGCCATGTGAAGTCCTTATGGCGTGTCCACCGTCCGCCGCTCCGCGTGTAGACGCTGACCGTGATGTCCTTGCCGGCATGTTCGCCGAGCATGTCGTGCCATTTGCCGAGGTCGAAGACGGCTTTGGCGTCGCCGCGACTGCTTATCACCTCGCCGCCGGCGGCTACGGTGACGGCGTCAATGCTGTCGCCGCGCACTATGAAGTTCAGCGGTGCGATGTTGCGCGGTATGGTGACATTGGTATAATCCGGAAAGATATGGGGCAGCGTGCCGCTGCTGACGGCATTGCCTGGCACGCTGTCAGAACATGCCGCGGCAACGGCCAGACATGTGCCGGCGGCAATTAGTCTTATGATTTTTTTGAGCAAATTCATTTATTCATCCTGTCATTATTTGTCATGGGTATCGTAATAATACCAGTAGGTGTCCTTGTAGGCGGCACTGCCTCGCTGCGTACTGTATATGGCGAAGCGCTCGGCGAGCGAGCGGTCAGAAACATATTGTCCCCACAGGCTCAGCGGGGCGTGTGTTGCCGCGAGGCAGATGAGCAGTGCCTCCTGATAGATGCGTTCCGTGCGCGGACAGTGCGTGTTCATGCAGAAGGTGTTGTAGTCATCCCAGAAGGTCTTCATGTCTCTTAGTATAAGGTCAGAGCAGAGCATGTAGTTGACTGCCGCGTCGTTGCGCGGGTTGGACTCCACGAGCTCGTTCATTATGTAATGCGCGTTGTCGGTGAGCCGTATGGTGTCAGTGCGGTTTATGTACATGCGCTTGTTGCGCAGCCATTCCCTGACGGCTGTTGTCTGCCTGCCCGGCATGCGTTCCGCGGCCCATCTGCGGTAGGCAATGGTCTTGCTTAGGATGCGCAGATATTTCTCGGCAGTGCGGTTGTCGCCGGTGATGAGGCTCGTTTCTGCCAGCCGTTTCATCATTCTCACGTTTCTGTTGCCGGGTGAGAACACGTTCTTCATCATTGCCGCGCGTTCTGCGAAGGTCATGTCGCCGAGAAGAAAGTACAGCTCGTTCATGCGCAGAATCTTCGTCATCGGCGTCTGCGGCCCTATGCGTTCGAACACCCCGAGGTCGGTGGGCTGTATCTTCAGCAGGTTGTCGGCCAGCCGTCCCTGCCGTGCCGACGCGAGGTTGTAATAGAAAGTCATCTCAAGCGTCATCTTGCTTCGCGGTGTGTGCTCAACGGTTTCAATGACCTTGTTGTCGCGCTGCCAGTAATAGAGGTTGTCAACCTCGAATAGTCTCTCGAGGTCGAACGACGGCGCGCCGATTTTCCCGATTCCAGGATAGGCATACAGGTCGGATATGTCAAGCAGATATAAGTTCCTTGTCAGCGGTATGAGCAAGAGCGGCACTATGGCGGCCGTGCATGTCGCTGCGGCATATCTCCGGTGCCTGATGACGGCCGTCATCGCTGTCAGCAGCGCATATATAAAAACGGCGTAACCGAACATCCAGAATGTCGCTGCCGTGCCGATGAGTGCAGCCAGTGCTGCCGGCACTCCCTTGCCCTTTGTGCCGGTATAGGTAAGCAGGAACAGCAGCATGGCGCCTCCGGCGCTGATGACGCTCGACAGGCGGTAGGTCTCGCTGAAGCACAGCACGGCGAGCAGCGTCATGACGGCCACGGCCGGCACAAAGGCTGCCCATGCCTGGAGGCCTGCTTTCTCGAGTGCGCGGCGGCACAGGTCGCCGGTGGTGAGCAGCACCAGCGTGAGTAGTGCCGGTCCGGCAAAGAGATAATAATAAAACTGCGTGATGAAGTCGCCGGCCATGCACGACAGCCATGCCGGCTTGGAGAAATATGTGCTCAGCCAGTCGGCCGACAGCAGGAATATCTGATTCTGTTCCTGATAGAAAAAATGATATTTGTATGCAAACTGGAAGAACGCCCAGCAGGCAACGGCCCAAACGAGAAGCACAGCCATCTGTATGCACTTCCGGCGGGTAAACAATGTTTTAAGTTTCAAGGTCAGGTTTATTCTTTAATTCTGTTAGGCCAGGGGATGTTGTTCGTTCAGATGTTGTTTGAACGGTGTTTATGGGGTGTCAGAATGATGTCTGAACGTCATTTGAATGTTTTCAGCGATTCATCCCATGCAAGTGTGCGTTCTTTCATTATGGCGTTTAGCTTCTGGCGGTCGCTCTTGTTTACCAGCGGTGCCGACGGTGCCACTGTCAGTGTGTTGTCTGCCGGTGACAGCCTGCACCATGTCATCTGCGGCTCTAGCAGCCGCTGCAGACTGTCATAGCGCTCAACGCTCATCGTGTCGGGACGTGCTGTTACTGCCGGCAGCGTTATGCTGACCGTCGTTTTCTGCCATGATGTGTCATAGAAGGCAATGTCGCTTTCCTTCTCCGGTCCGCTGACGGTGGTCACCATGCACAGCAGGCTGTCACTGCCGGCCGGCAGCATCTTCAGCTCCAGCGTAGACACGTCAGACAGCCTGACGCGCATGTATGATGCCGTCAGCGTGTCTATCGACGTCTTGTCGTGCAGTTTGTTTTGCACTTCCGGCTTCACGCCCATGCTGACCAGGTCGGTGAGCTCCGTGCGCTGGCTGCTGCTCAGATAGGGCAGCAGGCTGTCGGGCATGGACAGCCACATCTCGCTGACAGAGCGTGCATCGCAGGGCATGACTGCCGCTATAACCGTTATGGCAAGCAAAAGAATTGATTTTTTCATTATGTTCTGTATGTTCTGTTTTTCTGTTCTTATATGTTACGAAATATATGTCACAAAAATATATGCCATAAAATATACTTCACAAAAATATAAAAAAAATAGAATGCCGCAAAGAAAGTGGCATTCTATTTTTCTTGATGTCATTCCGGCCGGAGCCGTAGACTCCGGCCGGAAATAACTTTTGTTTTGTTTTACCGTTTTGTGTGTGCGTCTGCTTCATGCGTCTCGAGCATCGTGCTGGCTTACATTCGCGCGCATTCTCTTGCGCTTACCGTCAGAGCCGGTTCCGGGGAAACACTTTATTCAACAGTTATTTAAGTTTATGCATTCTCAATTGCTGCCTGTGCGGCTGCAAGGCGTGCAATAGGCACGCGGAACGGAGAGCAGCTGACGTAGTTAAGGCCTGCGCGGTGGCAGAACTTCACTGACGACGGCTCGCCGCCATGCTCGCCGCAGATGCCGCACTTCAGGTCAGGATTCGTCTCGCGGCCCTTCTTGACAGCCATCTTGATGAGCTGGCCAACGCCTTCCTGGTCGAGCACCTGGAACGGGTCTACCTCAAGAATCTTATCGTCAATGTATGTGTTGAGAATACCGGCAACGTCGTCGCGGCTGTAGCCGAAGGTCATCTGTGTGAGGTCGTTGGTGCCGAAGCTGAAGTAGTCAGCGTATTTTGCAATCTTGTCAGCGGTGAGAGCAGCACGCGGTATCTCAATCATCGTGCCGATCTTGAAGTCGAAGCTGATGCCGGCCTCGTCGAACACCTCTTTGGCAGCTGCCTTGATGACGTTCTTCTGAGCCTCCAGCTCCTTGTATGTGCCTACGAGCGGAACCATGATTTCCGGTATAGGGTTCTTGCCTTCTTTCTTCAGCTGGATGGCAGCGCCGAGGATAGCCTTTGTCTGCATCTCGGTGATTTCCGGATAGGTGATGCCGAGACGGCAGCCGCGCAGACCAAGCATAGGGTTGTGCTCCTCAAGAGCCTTCACGCGTGCCTGTATCTCCTCGACGGTCTTGCCCATCTCCTCAGCCATTATCTGCTGGCCTTTCAGATCATGCGGCACGAACTCGTGCAATGGCGGGTCGAGCAGACGGATGTTGACAGCCTTGCCGTCCATGCACTTCAGCATGCCGTAGAAGTCGTTCTTCTGCAGCGGCAGAAGCTTGGCCAGTGCCTTCTTGCGGCCTTCGGTGTTGTCGGCAAGAATCATCTCGCGCATAGCCTTTATCTTGTCCTTCTCGAAGAACATGTGCTCCGTGCGGCACAGGCCTATGCCTACAGCACCGAATGAGGCAGCCACCTCAGCGTCGTGAGGGGTGTCGGCATTCGTGCGCACAACCATCTTGGTGTATTTGTCGCACAGCTTCATGAGCTCTGCGAAGTCGCCGGTGAGCTCGGCAGGCTTGGTCTTGACCTCGCCCTCGTAAACCTGTCCGGTTGAGCCGTTTATAGAGATGTAGTCACCCTCGTGCAGAATCTTTTCGCCTACGGTGACTGTGCGTGCCTTATAGTCAATGACGAGCTCTCCGGCACCTGATACGCAGCACTTGCCCATTCCGCGTGCCACCACGGCAGCGTGAGAGGTCATTCCGCCGCGTGCTGTGAGGATACCCTCTGCTGCTGACATGCCGGCCAGGTCTTCAGGTGATGTCTCTATACGTACCATCACAACCTTATGTCCGTCGGCGTGCCATTTTGCGGCGTCATCGGCGAAGAACACAATCTGTCCGCTTGCGGCGCCCGGTGATGCCGGCAGGCCGTGTGTGAGCACGCTGGCCTTCTTCAGTGCATCCTTGTCGAAGACAGGATGCAGGAGCTCGTCGAGCTTCTGTGCCTCGCAGCGCTCAATGGCTGTCTTCTCGTCAATCTCGCCCTCGCGGAGCAGGTCCATGGCAATCTTCACCATTGCCGTGCCGGTGCGCTTGCCGTTACGTGTCTGCAGGAACCACAGCTTGCCCTCCTGAACGGTGAACTCCATGTCCTGCATGTCGTGATAGTGTTTCTCAAGGCGGTCCTGAAGCTCGTTGAGCTGTTTGTAAACGTCAGGCATGGCCTCTTCGAGTGACGGATATTTTGATGCGCGTGTAGCCTCGTCGACGCCCTGTAGCTTTGCCCAGCGGCGTGAGCCCTCAGTGGTTATCTGCTGCGGTGTGCGCACGCCTGATACCACGTCCTCACCCTGTGCGTTGATAAGCCATTCGCCGTTGAAAATGTTCTCGCCTGTAGCGGCGTCACGGCTGAAGCAAACACCGGTAGCAGATGTGTCACCCATGTTTCCGTAAACCATGGCCATCACCGATACTGCGGTGCCCCATTCTGATGGAATGCCGTTGAGCTTGCGGTATAGAATGGCACGGTCGTTCATCCAGCTGTCGAAGACAGCGCAGATGGCACCCCATAGCTGCTCTACCGGGTCGCTCGGGAAGTCCTGGCCTGTCTGCTCCTTGATGGCTTTCTTGAACAGCACTACGAGCTGCTTGAGCTCATCGACGTTCAGCTCATAGTCGAGCTTGATGCCGCGCTGGCTCTTCACCTGCTGTATGATGGCCTCGAAAGGATCGATGTCGTCCTTGTTGACAGGTTTCATGCCGAGAACAACGTCGCCGTACATCTGTACGAAACGGCGGTAGCTGTCCCATGCAAAGTGAGGGTTGTTGGTTTTCTTTGACAGCCCTTCAACGACCTCGTCGTTAAGACCGAGGTTCAGAATGGTGTCCATCATGCCCGGCATGGAGGCGCGTGCACCCGAGCGAACTGAAACGAGCAGCGGGTTCTCAGCGTCGCCGAACTTCTTGCCGATGATGTCCTCAATCTGTTTCATTGATTTCTCAACGTCGTCCTTCAGAAGGGCTACAACATCGTCCTTTCCTTTTTCGTAATATTCGGTGCAGACGTCAGTAGTGATTGTGAAACCGGGAGGTACAGGTACGCCTATAAGGTTCATCTCTGCCAGATTGGCACCCTTTCCGCCGAGCAGATTTCTCATATCTGCTCTTCCTTCGGCTTTACCGTTACCAAAGGTATAAACTCTTTTTTCACTCATAGTTGAATTAGGAATCCTTTTATTTATTAAATAATAACTGTTGAAACATGTGCAAATTTAACTTTTTCACTTTAATTGCGCAAACTTTTGCGTAATTATTTATTACCATTTTGCAGGGCTGGTTTCCGTGTTCGCACACATGCAAACTGTGCTTTGCAATCGTTGAACAACAGCGGGCAACAGCCCATGAGGATTTTATCATGCGCGTGATAAAATTTTATCGCGCGCATGATAAGAAATTATCACGTGCGTGATAATCTTTTATTGCTGTGGATTGTCGCGCCGCCTGTCAATGTCTGCGCCGGTATTCCTGCAGGAATACTGTGGTATTTTAGTTGAGGCAATGTGGTTTTCTTGCAAGAATACTTTGGTGTTTTGCATAGACAATGCAATATTCCATATTGCAGCTTGCAGGGACCGCGCCTTGTGCCGGCCCACAAAAACTGTCATAACCGCTGAAAATAATCGTATGCGTTTTGATGTTTCGGTTTTAATGTTAAAATCGGTCGAACATTATTTTGTTGATGTGGCATGTTGCTGATTTTAATCGGTCGAACATTATTTGTGGGCCGGCACGGGGCACGGCCCCTACGCGTTGATTATATTCTTGCTTGTCATTAGGCGCATATACA
>OMUH01000051.1 GCA_900314195.1 uncultured Prevotella sp. | reverse complement strand
GGTTGCAGGAAGTATGTAAAAAGTAGAATAATTATTAACACTTTTAATAACGTGATTAACTGCAACATATTTTGTTTTCCGTTACACATTTTAAATTAAATCAAAAAATTAAATCAAAAGCCGGCACATTAAAAGCCGGCACAGTTAGAAAAATATTGACAAACTGAATTTCAAAAACCGCACAGAAACGAACTGACGAGAAGTTGGTCGTGTGGAACGGCATTCTCGTGCATTTTATAAATCACTGACAGTAAAGCACTTGTAATTTTATTACATAAACAAAACCGCAAAAACGCCACATTCTGTAATAAAATCAGAAAAATAAAGCATTGTTTTACGACTCGTAAAGCAATGAAATAAAAAATTATCTCAATACTTTAGAAATTTATCTCATTGCTTTACGAGTGCAAAACATATAAAACAACGATAAGTTATATTTTTATGCACATTTTATACAAGTACAAGAAATTCTTATCGAATGAAAGCAAATTTTTCTGAGGCCGTTTTTTAGTTAATATTCTTTAATTTCTTCGGAATATTTTTTACAAAGAATATAAAATCTAAAATATCTCAGCAAACAATCAACAGTCTGGCATTTTCCCTGTAACCGGATTAGTAAAGCACAAAAACAACTTCCGCATGTTTAAACATTGCCATGAAGGTTTGACCACCAAATATAATTCAGTTCGTTGTGTACCGTGGCAAGAGCGTGCATACTACAAAAAAATATATGAAACAAATTAAAGATTTTGCATATTTGGTACAGCAAACACTTGACATGAATTGAGAAAACACGGTTTTAAAAATTATTATTGCATCTTGTTTTGACTATTCAATTGATTTTTACTATTTTTGCGAAACTGAACAGCTGGTTCATCAATAAAAACACGGTATAAGCATTGCACGTAACGAAGAGAGCAAATCAAGAAAACAAAAAATAAAATATGGACAGACAAGAACTGATGAGACGCGCCATTGAATTGTCGTCAAAAAGTGTCGACAATGGCGGAGGCCCTTTTGGGGCTGTCATCGCGCGAGGATCGGAAATCATCGCCGAGAGTTCAAACAGCGTAACCATCGACAACGACCCGACGGCTCACGCAGAAGTGAACGCCATAAGGAAAGCGGCCGCCAAGCTGAAGACTTTCGACCTCAGCGGATGCGACATCTATACATCATGCGAGCCGTGCCCCATGTGCCTCGGCGCCATCTACTGGGCACACCTTGACCGCATTTTCTATGCCAACGACCGCAAGGATGCGGCTGCGATAGGCTTTGACGATGATTTCATTTACAAGGAAATAGCTCTTGCGCCCGCTGACAGGCACAAGCCGATGCAGATGATGATGCGCGAGGAGGCTATAAAGACATTCGAAAAGTGGACCGCAAAAGCTGATAAGACAGAATACTAAGCTGCGACAGCTGTATAATATGCCTTTTACGGCGGAAAACAAAATCAGAAACATTACTAAATATTAAATTCAAAGAACAATTGCAGGGAATAAACAGCCGGTCGGTCAAGGCTGGCTGAAATGACACATTATTATATATTATATATGCTTCTTTGAAAAATATATGCTTTCAGCGAATGTTGCCGCAAGAAGTTGCGGGTAATTGTTGCAGATAATTGTTGCAGATAATTGTTACAATGGGCATGCTCATGAGCATAGTTTTCATATAAGGAAATTACTCTTGTGAATACACTGCACATAACGGAACGGATTATTGAACAGTAAAGAAATGCAAAAATCAAATATTTTTACTTTATAAGAAAAAAAATATTGTATCTTTGCTGCAACATCAATAGACCTAACAACTGTAAGCATAATTCAGATTCTGGCAAAACAAGGAATGATGCCGGAAAAGAAAATCTAAAAATGAATCTGAAAATGAAAAAGATTATAACCTTTTTATTTCTACTGCTGTCACTGGGCACGTATGCCGAGGGACAGAGTGACTTTGGTTCTGCACGATGGATTGGAGCCACGGACGATGCAAACAGCGCAACCGCAGCACAAAGCTTATGGTTCAGACGAAGCTTCATGTGCTATAAGCCGGTTAAGAAAGCTACGCTTTACGTAAGCGGACTGGGAGCTTACGAAGTATATTTGAATTACGAGAAAATAAACAGCGACATTCTGTCGCCGGCATGGAGCGATTATGACAAAACGGTGTTCTACAACGTTATTGACATGACCGGAAAGCTGCACTGGCACGCCATGACCACTGACCGCGCACAGCTGAAGAAAGCAGCAAATATGATTTATGTGCTTGTGGGCAACGCGTTCTTCCACGAGCCTGGCGGACGCTATCAGAAGCCGATTCGCAACTTCGGACCGCTGATGCTGCTGTTCAGACTTGAGATAGAATATCAGGACGGCACGCGTGAGAATATTTGCAGCGATGCACAGAAATGGTTCCAGAGAAAAAGCCCGGCCACATACACAAGCATATACGGAGGTGAGGATTACGACGCATCTCTTGAAGCACCTGACTCAACGGTGACATCTGAAGAATACAAATGGAAAACGGCAAAGATGGTATCATCGCCCATGGGTGAGCTCAGACGGCAAATCGTGGAGCCTATGCGCATAATGGAAACGAAGCCCGTAGTGACAACAGTGTCAAGCAACGTGTTCGACATGGGACAGAACATGTCGGGCTTCCCGCTCATCACCGTCACCGGAAAACGCGGACAGACCATACGTCTGATTGTGGGCGAACGTCTTACAGCAGGCGGACACATAGACCAGACTCAGACCGGCGCACCGCATTACTACACATACAAGCTGCGCGGACCGGAAGCTAAAATTACTTTCATGGATGAATTCTCTGCCAACGACAAGGACGGCTCTGAGACATGGCACCCGCGATTCAGCTATTATGGCTTCAGATTCATAGAAGTGGAAGGCGCTGTGATGGAGGGTGAAAGCAATCCCAACAACTTACCGGTCATAAACAGCCTTAAGGCTGCCTACGTGTACACAGGCAAGCGCACTGGCTCGTTTGAATGCTCCAACCCGCTGCTCACACAGACATACAAGATGATTGACAACTCTGTAAAGAGCAACTGGAAGAGCCTGTTCACGAACAATCCGAACCGCGACAAGATGGCACTGCTGCACCAGATATGGCTCAACGGGGCCGGACTGATGTATAACTATGATGTCAGGAAAACACTTGAGAACGAAATGCGCCTGCTGGCCGACGCACAGAATGCTGACGGAAGCATCGCCGACGTTGCACCGCTGTTCCTGAACAGAATGCCGGCACAGCTGAAAGAATCGCCGGAGTTCGGAGGAGCCATCATCGCAATACCTTATATGTATAAGGCCTTCTACAACGACAGTAAGCTCGTCAACCAGTACAAGGCGCAGATGATGAAATATTTCAGTTATCTGGAGTCAAAGGCACAGGGAAACATCATCACCTCCGGACTAGGCGACTGGCAAGACTACGGTCCGCTGCAGGACGGCAGTTCACAGAACACTGATCCGGCACTCGTCAGCACGGCACACTATTATTACTTTGCCACTCTGCTCGGCCTGACCGATAAGGCAAAAGCTATTAAGCAGGCTTTCATTCAGAAGTTCAAACCTGACAGCGAGGCTGGACTGGCCATCAGCCTGACACTGGGCCTTTATCCTGACGGTATGAAGCAGGGATACCTTGAAAAACTCGTCGCCGACATCGGCAAGCACCTCAACCGCTTCACCACAGGCACAGTGGGAACGACATATCTATTCCAGGCACTGCTCGACAACGACCAGGGAGCACTGCTATATAAAATGCTCGACCACTATGATGTTCCTGGATACGGCAACCAGACAGACAACGGCATGAACTCGTTCGGCGAGAAGTGGGATGTGAAGACAAGCGGAGTGATGAACTCCTTCCAGCTTGCACACATCAACAACTTCCTCGTGCAGGACGTAGCAGGAATACACGTCAGCAACGGCAAGATTACTATCTGCCCGCGTCTGCTCGGAAACATGCAGTGGGCAAAAGGCTCTGTGAAAACCGTGAAAGGCGACGTCAGCGTGAGCTGGCGCATACAAAACGGCATCTTCTCCATAGAGGTTGTAACTGCCGACCCTGCCAACACTACGATAAACACAGATGTTCTGAACAGAATATGCACACTGCGGAACCTTAAACTGCAGTCGAGCGTAAGAGCACGCTAACTCTGCTTATCGATACAAGAAACTGCCGGCAAGGCAGTCATCCCCATATATTTTTAGACACTTACATCATCATTTCAGTCTGCCCGCGCAAAACCAACCAACAATGAACTTTGCCCGGGCAGACTGTTTTTTTACATACCGAAATGAAAACTATTCTTACCTTTATTATATTGTTATCAGCAGCCGTAGCAAACGCAAAAGGAAATCCATCAGCCGACGACAACGACAACGTGTTCGGGCAGGCAGCATGGATAGGCAACACGGCTGGTTCCCACAGCATACAGGACAGCCGAAGCATCTGGCTCAGGAAATCATTCACCTGTCCGAAACCGATAAAGAAAGCCACACTCTGCATATCGGGGCTCGGCTTCTACGAGCTGTACGTCAACTACCGCAAGATTGGCGATGATGTGTTGTCGCCTGCCGTCAGCGACTATAACAAGACCGTTTTCTACAACACCATCGACATGACGCCATATCTGAAATGCAAACGGGAACGAAACGGGCTGATAGCCGGCGTCACAAACGTGCTCGACAAGATGCGCACAGACAGCAGCATGCAGGCAGTAACGGCTGAGAGAAAACGCAACGAGCTGAAAGACATGTCAAACCTCGTATATGTTCTTCTCGGAAACGGATATTACAATGAAAACGGAAGCCGCTATCATCCCTTCACCACACACTTCGGGCCGGAGACAATGATTTTCCATCTCGTTATTGAATATAACGACGGCACCAGGCAGACCATCGACAGTGACAACAGCTGGTTCGTGCAGTTCAGCCCTGTTGTCTACAACAGTCTGTTCGGCGGCGAGGACTATGACGCACGGCTGGAATCGCCTACGGCAAGCCAGGAAACAGGCATATCTGTCAGCCCGTGGCATCCGGCAATGGTGCAGCCGGCACCGAAAGGGGTGCTGCGCCGCCAGCTGACAGCGCCATGCCGGGTGGTTGCCACATGGCCGGTGGCAAGAAAACTGCGCAACAACGTGTTCGACATGGGACAGAACGTCAGCGGCTTTCCACAGATAACATTCAACGGCAAGCGGGGACAGTCTGTGAAGATTATAGTGGGCGAAACGCTCGACATGGGACACGTCTCACAAACGGCAACGGGAAGCACACACACCTATCTGTATATACTAAGAGGCAACGGACGCTCCGTGTTCGTTGACGAATCGGCAAGAGAAAACGGCAGTGGACATCGGGAGATATTCCATCCTCACTTCAGCTACTACGGTTTCAGATACATTGAGGTGCAGGGCGCCGTCACGAAGGACGAACTGAACCCCAGCGGCCTGCCGGTGATAGAAGACATACAGTCGTGCATGGTTTCAAACGGCGCTGACATGACCGGTTCTTTCGAATGCTCCAACCCGCTTTTCAACAATATATATAAGGTGATTGGCAATGCCGTGCGCAGCAACTGGACAAGTCTGCTCACAGACACACCGCACAGCGGAAAGACTCAGATGCTCGAGCGGCTGTGGCTGAACGCGCCGGGACTGATGTATAACTTCGACATGCGCCACATGATTGAGCAGACCATGATAAACATTGCCGACGCACAGCATGCCGACGGCTCCGTGCCCGACATGGCGCCTGACTTCAGCAACGGCATGCTCGGCGGCTCGGCATGGCAGGAATCGCCGGAATGGGGCGGAGCAATAGTGGCACTGCCGTATATGTACAAAGACTTCTACGGTTCCGACTCTCTCATCAACGCTTACATGCCACAGATGAAGCGTTATGTCAGCTATCTGTCATCGAAGGCCGTAAACGGAATAATTGAGAACGGCATCGGCGACAGGTATGACTATGTTCCGGGGAAAGCGCAGGGAGAAACGGCCAATACGCCGGCGGCGCTGATGGCTACGGCACACTACTACAAATGGGCTGAGCTGACAGGCATGAAGAAGCTTGCAGCACAAATAAAGAATGCCTTCCTGGCACGCTTCAAGCCGGCCAGCCAGGCCGCATGGGCAGTATGTCTTGACATGGGACTCTACCCTGACGGACAGAAACAGGCTTATCTCGACAGCCTCGTCAGCAACATCAAGCAGCATCACAACAGACTGTCGACAGGCGAAATAGGTACATATTATCTTTTCAAGGTACTTATCGACAACAACAAGGAACAACTGCTCTATGCAATGCTGAACCACCACGATGCACCGGGCTACGGATATGCCATCGTACAGGGCAACACCACGCTTACCGAGCAGTGGCTGCCAGACCGCGGCGGAACGCGAAACAGCTTCATGATGGCACATATCAACAACCATCTGATAAAGGACATGGCTGGTATAAACATTCATGCCGGCAGTATTACAATTGACCCGCGCATACCCGACGGACTCACGTATGTCAAGGCCACTACGGCATGCACGCTCGGACCAGTCAGCGCGTCATGGGAAATAAAAGGACAAAAGATGAGCATCGACGTGAAAGCACCGGAAAAGAGCCGCGTCACCTTTAACCGCCAGCGGCTCGACGAATTCTGCAAACAGCGCGGACTTGAGCTGAGCTGTCAGGTCAACGGAAAAAAACAGTAAATACCTGGTAATCATTCTTTGTAACCAGAGAACTATCATTATTTGCGAGAAGATTGCATACAGACGATTGTTGATACAGTTACCACAACATCTGAATTATGAAAATCTTTAAATCCTGTGCCGTCATTATAAACATACTGCCGGCCATAGCAATAACACTCACCGTCATGTCATGTTCGTCACGCAGGAGCATTCTGCTGCCTGGCCCCGTTACGGCCGGTGAGAACAAACAGGTTGAAGACACGCGCGTTCTTATAATATGGTATGACGCGTCAGTGGGCAAGGACGCTCTGATGAAAGCTGTCAGCAACATGAAATGCAAGTTGCTATATGACTATAAAACCTTCAACGCCATTGCCGTTAAATTACCCGACGGCGCCGGCACGGAGAATGCCATGAAAAAACTTGAAACAGTTAAGGGCGTCATCAACGTGCAGCGCAACAGCATAATGCGCCTCGACAGCAAAACGCGGCCGGCAGCGGGCAACCTGCAATAACTTTTTCCGTGCATGAAATAAGCTCCAGGCATCAAATATAAAAAACACGAGCATATCCATGCATGTCAAAACACATGCTTAAGGCTGAAATTCATCATTATAGCACAAACAAATTGTGCTGAAAAAATTACGGGGTATCAGAATTTCTTTGTAACTTTGCACCCCGAAATATAAGCATCATGTACGATAAAGAGTCATTGAGAATTGACCTCAAGTCACTGCCGGAAGGGCTGACAGCCATAGACACAGTGCTTGACGACGGTTTTTTCGAAGCCGTCGATGCTCCGCAGTTTCACAAGGGACGCTTCTCCCTGCACATAGACTGCTCGCGCACGGCTGATTTCTTTGAGTTTATGTTTCACGTGTCGGGATATGTTGTTGTCACCTGTGACCGCTGTCTCGACGATATGGAGCAGCCTGTAACGGCCGATGACCGGCTGGCTGCCAAGTTTGGAGAGGAGAACACAGAAGAAGACAACCTTGTCACCGTGGCCGAGAACGAAGGAATACTCGATGTGGCATGGTTCGTTTATGAGCTCATAGCACTCAACGTTCCAATCAAGCACGTGCACGCACCTGGAAAATGCAACCCTGCAATGATCAGACTGCTCGATGAGCATTCGGCCGCCCGAAGCGGCATGGACAATGAGAACAACGCCGTGGACCCGCGCTGGAAAGCCCTTCTGAAACTGAAAGAAAAAAACAAATAAAAAATTTAAAATTTAAAGAAAAATGGCACATCCTAAAAGAAGACAGTCAAAGACTCGTACACTTAAAAGAAGAACACACGATAAGGCAGTAGCTCCTACATTGGCAGTATGCCCTAATTGCGGCGCTTACTATGTATATCACACCGTATGCCCTACATGCGGCTATTACAGAGGTAAAGTTGCCATCGTTAAGGAAGCAGCTGAATAATGGAGAAGATTAATGCGATAATAACAGGTGTCGCAGGCTATGTGCCCGACTATGTGCTCAACAACGACGAGTTGTCGCGCATGGTCGACACTAACGATGAGTGGATAACCACCCGCACAGGCATCAAGGAACGCCGCATTCTGACAGAGGAAGGCCTCGGCACGTCATACATGGCGCGCAAGGCTGCCAAACAGCTCATACTGAAGACCGGCGTTGACCCTGACACAATAGATGCCGTCATCGTGGCCACCACAACACCTGATTACATACATCCTTCAACGGCCTCGATCGTTCTTGGCAAGCTAAACTTGAAGAATGCATTCGCATTTGATTTCTCAGCCGCCTGCTGCGGCTTCATGTACGCTTTTGACGTTGCATGCTCAATGATACAAAGCGGACGTTACAAGCGCATCATTGTTATCGGCGCAGATAAGATGTCTTCCATTACCGACTATCAGGACCGCGCTACGTGCCCGCTATTTGGCGACGGCGCAGGAGCTGTTATGGTAGAGGGAACAACTGAGGAAGGTGTAGGTCTCGTCGACTCATATTTCCGCACCGACGGAAAAGGGCTGCCTTTCCTTCACATCAAAGCAGGCGGATCCGTTTGTCCGCCGTCACGCTTCACCGTTGACCACCGCCTTCACTACACATATCAGGAAGGACGCACGGTATTCCGCTACGCCGTTACTGCCATGAGCAGCGACTGTGAGCTCTTGATGAAGAAGAATAATCTCACCAACGACGACATCACATGGGTTATCCCACACCAGGCAAACCTGCGCATCATAGAGGCCGTTGCAAAACGCCTTAACATGCCGATGGAAAAGGTTCTGGTCAGCATACGCCATTACGGCAATACTAGTGCCGCCTGCATGCCGCTCGTAATGTGGGATTATGAAAAAGACTTGAAGAAAGGCGACAACGTCATATTCACAGCATTCGGCGCAGGCTTCGTCAACGGCGCATCATACTACAAATGGGCGTATAACGGCAGCGAGGTGGCCGGAGTGAAGAAATAAGCCTTTTCGGCTGAGATACCGGCAGACAGCTGTTTCTGCATTAAGCGAATTGTTTAAAAAGACGTGAAATAAAAAAAAGTCCGTCATTCTATTTTTTTAGAATGACGGACTTTTTTTTTGTGGGCCGGCACGGGGCAGAGGCCCCTACATTGTGGACATTATCAATAACTATGAAAATAATATAAACTAATTTTAACCAGTTACTTATTTCTTTCTGTCATATTTTCTGAGAACCGATGCTACAATCTCAGCGCAGTGCACATCATTATAGACGCGCTCGGCAAGTTTGCGCCCGCGCATTCCCATGGCAGCAGCTTCCTTACGGTGCGACATCATAAAGTCAATGGCATCGCACCACGCATCCACATCATGATACGGCACAGAGATGCCACACCCCACCTTGTCGACATCAACAGGGAACTGAGGATTACGGCTGCATATAACAGGAAGCCCGAGTGCCATGGCCTCAACGAGCGTTGTCAGCCCGACGGTATACTTTTTCGGTTCGCAGCATATCACCACGCATGAATGTCTGTTAACCTCACGCGCGAACTCGGCAATCCACATTTTCTTGCCGAGATACACCTTAACATTCTCGGCTGTTTTCATGCCCTCAAGCTGCTTCTTATAGCTGAATCCGCAGCATTCCTCCGGAAGATATATGTCTATCGGCGCCCCCATGCGGTTAAAGGCCGTGATGAGCGTCGGAACATCGCGCCATTCCTTACCTGAGGAGATGAAACCGTTCCGGGACGGCATCTCATCCTGCAACGCATCATAGAAGCTGAGGTCAGCCCCCCAATAGCCAAGATGCAAACGCTTTGCATCCACTTTTCCAGTGGCAAGCGAATCATCGATTAGCTTCTGAGAGAAGAAAAACATATCATCAATGCCGCGATAGAAAAGCCTGCCGAGGATATCCCGTAACTTGCTTTTCGGACGTATCACAGGCTGGTGATGCCATATTATCACCGGTTTTCTGAAGATACGAAGTGCCCTGAGAAAGATTATCGGCTCTATGCCGGTATAGTGCGTAGCGTAGACAGCGTCAATGCTCCTGCCGAGCTTTAAAATGCGCCATGACGTGGTGAGCATCCGCTTCAGACGTGACGCGCCCGGAATAAACTGATGCCATACAATATCAAAACCCATTTTCTCAAGGTAAGTAGCACCATAGAGCATATGACTGGGAAAATGCCCTTTCTCATGCTCAGAAAGAATGTACTGTATGTTCTGCGTGTGATAGAAGTATATTCTCATTTATAAACCTTTCCTGTTTTTTATTTTTTCCGCATACATTCCATGCATCGGCAAAAGTAATCTTTTTATTTTGATTATAGGCCGTAAAAATGTAATTTTGCATGTAAAGAGCTGCATTATGTCCGGCTTGAAAAAGATTGTTCATATTTTTGCGACATTATTCTTGCAACATATTTCTTGCAACATATTTCTTAATTCGTTAATCAAAGCATTTAAATAAAAGCATAAAAAAATGATTTAAGACTAATTTCAAAACCAGCATTATAAAACCAGCACTTTAAACAAGGCGTTTTAAACTTAGAATTTTTCACACACAATGGCAGAGACACTGAAAGAAAAAACAGCGAAGGGGCTCTTCTGGGGCGGCATGAGCAACATCACCCAGCAAGCCGTAGGCCTCGTGTTCGGCATCGTCATGGCGCGCCTGCTTGACAATGCCGACTTCGGCATGATGGCCATGATAAGCGTTTTCTCACTCATTGCGACAACAATACAGAACAGCGGCTTCACGACAGCCCTTGCCAACATCGACCATCCGCGTGACACTGACTATAACTCTGTGTTTTGGTTCAACATAATAGCCGGCCTCACCGGCTACGCCATACTCGCCGTTGCCGCACCGCTCATCGCTGATTACTATCACACGCCGCGTCTCACTGCGCTGTGCCGCTATGCCTTTCTCAGCATCGTGCTCGCATCATTGGGAACGGCACAGAACGCATGGCTGTTCAAACACATGATGGCCCGCCAGCAGGCCAAGGCAGCCATGACGGCCGTCGTCACGTCGAGCATGACGGGTGCTGCATGTGCCCTGGCAGGAATGGCTTATTGGTCTCTGGCCACACAAGGACTGGTCTACGTAGCCGTAAACACGCTGATGGTGTGGCACTATTCAAAATGGCGGCCTGAGGTGCGCAACATATCATTCAAACCGGTCAGGCACATGTTCCGCTTCTCATGCAAGATTCTTGTGTCAAACATAACGACCATTATCAACAACAACATTCTTAACTTTCTGCTCGGGCATTACTTTACGGCCCGCGACACCGGCAACTACAACCAGGCCTATCAGTGGGACTTCAAATGCTTCAGCCTCATCCAGGGCATGATTAACCAGGTTGCACAGCCTGTGCTCGTAGACCTGCGCAGCGAGAGCGAACGTCAGCTCAACGCCCTCCGCAAGATGATGCGCTTCACGTCATTCCTGTCGTTTCCGCTGCTGTTCGGCTTCGGACTCGTCGCCCACGAGTTCATCGTCATAGCCATCGGCACAAAATGGCTCACCTCAGCCGGCTACCTGCAGACGCTGTGCCTGGCCGGCGCCACCATGCCGTTGTTCACGCTGCTGTCAAACATGGTTGTCAGCAAGGGGCGTTCCGGCATGTATCTGATTGCCACGGCATGCCTGGGCCTCACAGAGATTGTCACCATGCTCGCCATCTGGTCAAACGGCATACACACTATGGTGTGGGCATATACCATTATAAATATAACATGGCTCTTCGTGTGGCACGCCATGGTGTGGCATCTCACCGGCTATCACATAGGCCTCTTCTTTGCTGACACACTGCCCTTTGCGCTGGCAGCGGCTGCCGTAATGACTGTCACACATTTCGCCACAGAATCCATCGCCAGCCTCTGGCTGCTGCTCCTCGCCCGCATTGCCATGGCCGCCGTACTCTACTATGCTGTGATGCGCCTTGCACACGTTGAGATTCTGAACGAATGCCAGACATTCATAATAAACGCATTAAGAAAGAATAAGAATTAAAAAACACAATTAAAAAACACAATTAAAAAATCATCGCATTATGAAATTAGCCTTTCTGATAACCGTCAACGACGATCCCATACAACTAAAACGGCTCACAGACAGTCTGCCCGACAGTGCCGACTGCTTTATCCATGTTGACAAAAACACTGACCTGCGCCCGTTCACGGAAAAGATAACATCACACAACTGCCATTTCCTCAGCCGGCGCACGGCTGTCACAGCCTGCTCCATCAGCGAAGTGGCTGCACAGGCAGCTCTTCTGAAAGCCGCCTTGCAAAACGACAGCTATGATTTTCTCATTTCGCTAACCGGCCACGACTACCCACTGTGGAGCAACAGCCGCATAGAGACTTTCTTTGAAGAGCACAAAGGCAAAATTCTTATCAGTGCCGTATCTCTCGCCACACTCGGCCACGCCGCCGACGCATGGCGCATGTTCCGTCCCTTCCAGTCAAAGAAAGGATTGTTCTCTCACGTCAGCAGTCTGCTTTCACACACTACAGCAGCCACCGGCGTGCAAAAGACCCTTCAGATACACTGTGCCGACAAGACATACGACCTCTACAAGGGCACACCGTGGTGGGCGCTGTCAGCAGGCTCAGCCCGCCTGGTACTGCGCGAATGGGAACACAACGACCATCTGCGCGGATATTTCAAGACAAGCCTCAGTCCCGCTGACACATTCATACCTACCGTCATTTTCAATTCCGAGTATGCCGGCCGCGGCACGCTCATAACATCATCGTCCATGCCGACAGACGATGACCTGTCGCCACTGGTCACGCTCACCATGGCCACGCCGCTCGGCGAAGGAAGCGTAAACGCACTTCTTGCCACCGGAAAAATGTTCTGCCACGGCATAGAATCAGCTTTCTCCGGCGAGAAAATCACAAGCATGATAGAAAAAGAAAGGAAATAACTCAACGGCCGGCTGACAAAAAAAGACACACGACAAGTAATATGTAAATAAATGACATCTGCATTTCTATCAGCAATAAATTGTCCGCGTGCAGCCGGCACAAGGCGCGGTTCTTGCAAATGATTGGGGATGTATGAATTATTGATATACTATTTATTTCAGTCTTGCCGACAGGCAAAAAGTAACGCACAACAAGCTGACTATTTGCCGCGAATATAAATACCGCGTTAGCTTTTCCGTCTTCCACATTATCAATGGAAGACGGAAAAGCTAACGCGGTATTTGCATCAGTATGTTGCGGATAAGTAATCCCGCTACTCCACTGCCACTTTCTTTTTTCCGTTCACATAGATACCTTTTTCAACCGGCTTTAATTTCATCTTACGCCCGCTGAGCGTATACCAGGCGGCACCTCCGGCAGACGTGGCAGCCCCGGCGCCAACAGCCTTGATGCCGGTGCTCGTCTGCAGGAAATTCTTCAGCGAGCCGACAGCCTTGAACGCCCTGCCGTTCTGATTGTTGAACAGCGTGGCGTTATACCACTGGTCGGTTACGCGCTTTGTGTTCCAGTCGAGCCCGAATTCATTGGCCTCGGGGAACCACCAGAACAACCCCTTCACGTTGCTGTGCTTGTTAAGCATATTCACAAGCGAGTCTGTGTAAGCCTTCTGTCCGTCCTCGGTATACGGGAACGTACGCGTATAGTCATACGTTGTGCCGCCCACTGCCCACTGAGCCGGATAGCCCGTTTCCATTATCATAATGTCTTTGCCGTATGAGCCGAGCCGTTCTATCGCGCCTTCAAGCTCATACATAGCGCCGTGGAAGTAAGGATAATAGCTCAAGCCAATGACATCGTAGTCAATGCCGTAGCTCTTCATCTTGTCATAGAAGCCTGTCAGCGCAGCATACTGGCGGTTGTCATTCTGCTGCGTCACTGACACACGCTCGGTGTGAACAATCACCTTAGCCTGCGGACACACGTCACGGCACGCCTGCACGGCCTTGCCCAGCAACAGCGCAAAGCGATCCCAGTTGGCCTTCGATGACGACGGATAGCAATATTTCGCGTCCGATGATGATGTGCCCCAGTCCATGCCGTAGCTGATCTCATTGCCGGTCTGTATCATGTCAGGTGCACAGCCGTCGGCCTTCAGCGTCTGCAGCACGCCGGCAGTGTAGGCATAAATGCTGTCGGCAAGCACGTTGTCAGCCAGTCCCTGCCACCGCTTCGGCGTCCACTGATTGGACGGGTCAGCCCACGTATCACTGTAGTGCAGGTCGAGCACCCACGCCATGCCGAGGTTCTTTATGCGCTTGGCAAGCGGACGTATATAGTCAAGGCTCTGCCTCACACCCTGTCCTCTGGCATCGGCCGAGGCATTCTCCGGATCAACGAACAGCCTTAGCCTCACGGCATTCCACCCCTGGTCATGCAGCCACGCTGCCACGTCGCTGACAGCCGCTCCGTTGTTGTCGTAATATTTTGCGCCGTTGGCCTCATAGCTCGGCAACAGTGATATGTCGCCGCCCGCATATTTCTGCGCACCGGCACTGACTGCTGCCATAAGCATAACGGTCAGCAGCACCGAACGTAAATGTTTCTTCATCTTTTTATTATTCCTTGTTTATTATTCCTTGTTTATTATTCCTATTTGTTTTTGTCCTTCAGTTCTTGCTTACAAAAATATAAAAATTATTCAGCCTTTGCACCCGAAAAAAACAAAATTATTTCAATGCGCACCGGCAAACGCCCGTTTTTTATACGAAAAAACAAACGCGGTTTCTTGGCCGTATGCCACAAAACTTTTATTTTTGTATAGAAAATAACTGCATTAATCTATTATTTTTCAGACAATAAAAGAGAACGCATAAGCAAATTTTGCCTGACAAGAAAATGTATGCGCATGAGAAACAATCTTTACCATATTATATTATTCCTGACAGCAGTCATGCTCATTGACGTCCAGCCTTCTGAAGCCGACGACTTCTCAACGCGTTACAACGTGACGACGCTGAACATGGCCGGCGGACTGCCCAACAATTTTGTCGACTACATCTATCAGGACAGCTACGGCTTTATATGGATGGCCACGCGCGGCAGCGGACTGACCCGCTTCGACGGCTACAGCTACCTGCCAATGGTGGCCGGCAAGTCGGTGCTCTCGCTGAAGAGCAACTCCTGCCGCAATATGTTTGAAGACCTCAACCACCGCCTTTGGGTGTCGATGGATGAATATACTGCTGTCGTCGACCTCACCACGCTGCGCACCACAGAGCCGCAGTGTGCCGACTCTGCCGTGTCACGCCGTCTGCGCACCGTGCTTGCCGAGCCTTCACTGCACGTCTACCGCGACCACACCGGACATCTCTGGCTGGCCACACAGCGCGGCATCTACTGCATACAGTTTTCTGCCGACGGCACCGTCACGTCAGTATCCGGAGTGCCGCATAACATCACATCCGGCGATGCCGTCATGCGCGACGTGCTCAACGACGGCAGCGTCATGGCGGCCTTCAGCGGACAGCTGCACAAGATGACCATCAATGGCGACTTCGTGCACGACATAAACATAACAGCCTACTATCCGGCTGCTGCCGGCCGGCAGATCAATGACATCATCGAGTTCTGCGGCCACGTGTGTATAGCCACCTCCGACGGCCTCGTGTGCAGCGACGGCAACACGCTGCACAAGCCGCTGCTCTCGCATGAGGTGGTGATGGCACTGTCGAAAGGGCCCGGCAACACACTGCTCGCCGGCACGCTTGGCGGCGTCGACGTGTTCAACAGCCACATGCAGCCGGCAGCGCACCTGAACATGCAGTCGGCGCCGGCAGCCCTGGCCAGCAACTTCGTAAACTGCATTCTTGCCAAGAACGGACAGGTGTGGATAGGCACTGAGAACGCCGGCATAACAAAGCTTACGCCGCGGCGCCTGCTGCTCGACAATTTCATTCATAACCCTGCCGATGCCTCTTCGCTCGGTCCAAACACCGTCAACGCCATGTATGCCGGCGCCGACGGCTCGCTGTGGGTGGGCTGCGTGGAAGGCGGCCTCAGCGTGCGCCGGAAAGGGTCAACGGCATTCACACACTACACACAGGACAACGGAGCCCTGCCCCACAACTCGGTGTCGGTACTTCAGCCCGACGGCCACGGACGCGTATGGATAGGCACATGGGGCGGCGGACTGTGCGCGATACCACTCGCCGGCGGTGCCACCGTGCGACTGCCGCTGACAGAAAAAGAGGCACAGCAGCTGCTTTTCATAGGCGTGCTGGCATGGGACAAATACAACGACGGGCTGTGGATAGGGTCAAACAGCGGACTGTTCTTCTACAGCTTCAGAAAGCAAAAGCTCGAAGAGCCCTTTCAGGGCTGCCGAAACGTGTCGGGCTGCGTGGGTAGCCTCGTGGCACGCGACGGCACTCTTTATGTAGGCTGCATAGAAGGCATGGTGAAGGTTTACCTGCAGTCGCGGCCGTCGGGATACGGCGTGTTCGCATGGCAGTGGCTGAAAAACAAGCTTGACAGTCCGCGCAGCGGCATCATCGACAAGATAAGCTGTTTCTGCCAGCAGACAGACGGCACGCTGTGGGTGGGCAGCAACGGCTATGGCATATACCGGCAGGAACACGACTCTACAGGCCGCGAGTGCTACCGTAACATAACCGAGCGCGACGGACTTGCATGCAATGTCGTGAAGGGCATCACATACGACAACAGCGGCAGCCTGTGGATAACAACGGCACACGGACTGTCTCATTACAACCCGCGCACAAAGGTATTCGTCAACTATTACGAAGACGACGGCCTCGTCTCGTCAGAGTTCTACTGGAACTCGGCCGTGCGCAGTCCGAAGGGCATCATCTATCTCGGCTCCGACAAGGGTGTCACAGCCATCTACGGCGAGTGCCGCGAACAGCCATACGTGGGCAACCTGCGCTTCACCGGCCTCACCGTCGACAACAAGCCGGCGCTCGCCGGCAGCGACATCATAGACACCGACATATCAATAGCCCGCCGCATCACGCTCACCGAGGCAAACAAGAGCTTCGCGATTGAGTTCTCGTCACTCAGCTACGGCAGCGGCTCACAGGGCGTATACCGTTACCGCATGCGCGGCTATGAAGACAGCTGGATAACACTGCCGGCAGGCGAGCACAGCGTGAGATACTCAATGCTGCCTGCGGGCAGCTACACCTTTGAGGTGCAGTACATGCAGGATGAGAATCCCGCCCACCGACGTTCTGTCAGCATTGAAGTGGTGGTCAGACCGCATATATACAAGACATGGTGGTTTCTGCTCATCATAGCCGCGCTTGCCGGCCTCATAATCTGGAGCCGGCGGCAGCTGCGCCGCCGTCATGTCAGCATGAAAGCCGTGTTGCGCCTTCTGCTGCGGCACGCAGCAGCCATCATGCCGCACAGAAAGAATAAAGCAGTTGCAGCAACAGTTGAAAAAAACGAAAACACTGAAACCACTGTAACCACAGAGCACGCTACTGCTGAAGAACATAAAAGTGTGGACAAAAAATCGGAAGTTGCGAAATCTGATATTACTAAATCTGAAGCATCCGCAGATGCCCCCACACCGTCTGAGCCACAGCAAGAAACGGCACCTGAGACTCCTGCCGCAGCCGTAAATAACGAGCCATCACAGCCGGCAATCACGCCACAACAGACGGCAGATGATTCACAGCAGACAACAGATGATTCACAACAGACGGCAGATGATTCACAGCAGACGGCAGATGATTCACAGCAGACGACAGATGATTCACAGCAGACGGCAGAAACACCAGCAGAAACAAAAGAAGAACCTGCTGCCGGTGCAGAAACAGAAGAAATGCCGTTCATGGAAAAAGCCGACAGCATAATGGAACGTTCATACAGCGACCATACGTTCAGCATTGAGCGTCTCGCCCAGCTTATGAGCATAAAACCGGAAAAGCTCGCGCGCAGAATGCGGAAGGAATGCGGCATGACACCCGGCCAGTACATTCGTCATTTCCGTCTCGAGAAGGCACGCCGCATACTCATGCAGCGCACCGTCTACGGCGACGTGACGCAAGTAGCCTCGCAGGCCGGCTTCAACGACCCGAAATATTTCACCCGCTGCTTCACCCGTGAATACGGCATCGCACCGTCGCAATACAGCTCAATAAAGAAGAAAAACGGTGGGAAGAAATAAAAAGTAACTATTCGAGCACGGGGAAGCCGTCTGTCCATTTTATACGGCGCTTGATGAGAGTGCTGTTGCCTCCCTGCGTGAGGTCATAGCCATGGCAGAAGAACCAGTCTGTTTCGTTGAAGTTATACACCGAACAATGGCCGGCTGCCTCATAGCGTTTTCCGTCACCGCTGATGACGGGTGTCCCTCCGCCCGCAAGCATATCAACACCGTTCTTGTCAATATACGGCCCAGTTATGCTTCTGCTACGTCCCACTACCACGCGATAGGTGCTCTCCTTTCCGCGGCAGCAGTAGTCCCAGCTGACAAAGAGATAATACCATCCGTCATGCCTGAAGATGAACGGCGCCTCTATAGGGTTGGCGCCCCCGCGGTGCTTACCGTCGCGGCGCAGCTCATGACGGCGGGCTATGGTTATGCGCGAAAAGGTGCTGTCAACAGCCAGACGCTCGTCAGCACCGTGCAGCCAGCCAATGCCGTCGGGACCTTCTGCGTAAGGCGTCAGCACGCTCTTCAGACGGACAAGCTGTATGCCGTCCCAGAAGCTGCCGAACACCAGCCACATATTATCATCATCGTCAACTACAAAATTAGGGTCGATGGCATTGAAATTGTCTGAGCCGTGCGAGCAAATCAGACATCCAATATCGTCCCAATGACGGGCGGCGAGTGACGACGTGCGCGCAAGCCCTATCGCCGACGTGTTCCTGCCGAACGTAGAACAGCTGTAGGCCATCCACCACTTGCCGTGCCAGCGTATCACGTCGGGCGCCCACACATGTCTGTCAAAGCCCGGCACGCTGTCGTGTGTCCAGCGCGGAACGGTCTGTATGGCCTCCGACGGCACCGACCAGTGCCGCATGTCATGCGAGGTGAGCAGCTGAATGTTACGGCCGGTAGAAAAGAGATAATATGTGCCGTCTTCAAAGGCCGCCACTGGATCGTGCACAAAAGCAAGCGTATCTTCAGATGACATGTCGGCCGCCGAAGCCGCAACAGATGGCGTTTGCGCAACGGCCACCATTAGCAAAAATGCCTTAAAAAAAAGTTTGGCAGAGTGTGTCATTTTCATTTTCTGTCGTCAGTCAAGCATTACGAAAATGTCAATAAAACAGCAATATTCCGGCAATGGCAGAATAAGCAATCATGCGTATAGGGTTTATTTTCAAGAACATCGTACCGAAGAACGTAGCAGCGAAGAGCGCTATGCTTATCCAGAACTGCCATGGGTTGTCGGGCGTTGAGAAGTTCTCGCCGTTCATGAGCAGCAGCGTGGCAGCGCCGAGCAGCCCCACCACAGCCGGCCGCAATCCCTTGAAGATGTTTTGCACGGCCGGCGTGTGCATGTATTTCATGAACATCTTGCTTATTACAATCATCAGAATTACCGACGGCAGCATCAGCGCCAGCGTGGCTATGGCCGAGCCCAGCACAGCCATCGGCTCAGAAAAGCCGGCGTTGTGCACAGCCGTATAGCCGCAGTATGTTGCCGAGTTAATGCCTATCGGTCCTGGCGTCATCTGGCTGACGGCAATGACATTCGTAAACTCGCTCATGGACAGCCAGTGATAGCGCGTAACGACCATGCCCTGTATGAGTGAAATCATGGCATAGCCGCCGCCGAAGCCAAAGAGGCCTATCTCGAAGAACGTTATAAAGAGTTGAATGAATATCATATCGTGTTTACGTCTTTTTCATGAACTTACGGCAAAGGCTACGCCCTGCGCTGCTTGTCATGCCACCGTCCGTAGAAGAATCCTCCCAAGCCGGCTATTATTATAATGTATATAGGGTTCACGCCGCACAGCCATATAAGCAATGCGCCGCCTATAGGTATCCAAGCGTTCATCAAGTTTATCTTCGCACTCCTGGCGAGATTGAAGGTAGGCACGGCAATGAGTGCCACCACAGCCGGCCGTATGCCTGCAAAGGCTGCCGCCACCACTGGGTTGTCTTGAAAACGATGGAAGAACATGGCTATGAGCAGAATAATGAGAAACGACGGCATGCCCGTGCCCAGCGCGCACCATGCCCCTCCGCGTTCCTTCCGCAACTTATAGCCTATAAAAGTGCTGATGTTAATGGCGAACACGCCCGGACAGCTCTGCGCAATGGCTATGAGGTCAAGAAACTGTGCCTTGTCAAGCCAGTGATAACGGTCAACGACCTTCTCTTCAATGAGCGGTATCATGGCATAACCGCCGCCGAAGGTCACTATGCCAATGCTGAAGAAAGTCTTGAACAATGTCCAGTAGCTGATGTCTGCACTGTTCACTGATTTTTCATTATTCATTCAGAAATACGGATAAAGAGATTTGAGTAATATCAAAACACTGTTTAAACAAAAAAAGCAAGAACAAGCCGCCGGCACGGGCCTTCGCCCTGCCGACCGGCTTATTGATGCATTTATATTAAAAGCAAAATATTGCTAACCGGCCAAAGGCCGCATCAGTTTTTATTTTGTCTTTGCCTCTACCCACTTGCGTGCGTTGACAAAGATTTCTATCCACGGCGTAACCTCGTCCATGCGGTGCTCAGCCGGATACCATGCGTTCTGCCACGGGAACATGGCACGCTCCGGATGCGGCATCATTGCCAGATGGCGGCCGTCGGCACTGCAGATGCCGGCAGCATTGTAATCACTGCCGTTAGGATTGCCAGGATACTCAGCATAGTTGTATTTCGCAACAATGTTATAGTGGTCTTCCGGCTCAGGCAGATAGAAACGTCCCTCTCCGTGGGCTACCCACACGCCGAGCTTGCTACCGCTCAGCGAACCGAGCATCACGCTGTTGTTCTGCGGGATGGCCAGTCCGAGGAAGGCACTTTCAAACTTCTTCGACGTGTTGTGGCACAGGTGTGAGCGATGCTTGTGCTCTGGGTTGATGAGGTTGAGCTCAACCATCAGCTGACAGCCGTTGCAGATGCCGAGCGACAGTGTGTCCTCGCGCGCATAGAACTTGTCGAGAGCCTCCTTGGCCTTAGGATTGTAAAGGAAGGCGCCTGCCCATCCCTTAGCAGAGCCGAGCACGTCGGAGTTGGAGAATCCACCGCAGAACACGATGAGATTGACCTCTTCAAGAGTCTCGCGGCCGGAGATAAGGTCTGTCATCATGACATCTTTCACGTCGAAGCCTGCAAGATACATGGCATACGCCATCTCGCGCTCGCCGTTGGTACCCTTCTCTCTGATGATTGCAGCCTTGATGCCTGTCGGCTTGCGGCGGCCGGCATCAAGTCCGAAGGCTGCAAGCGTTCCCTTGAAGCCCTTCTGGAGCTTAATCTCTACCGGCTGTTTCTTATAGTTGGTATAGCGTTTCTTCGCCATTCCGCCAAGGCTCTGACGGCGGTCGAGCAGATAAGACGTCTTGAACCACTTGTCGCGCAGGCTGTCAATGTCAAATGAATGTTTCCACTCACCCTTTTCAACAACAATCTCGCGGCTGCCTGGAACAGGGTATCCAATCTTTGCATATCCAATGCCGTTGTCATCGAGCAGCTTCTTCAGCTCATCCTTATGACTGTCGCTGACCTGGATGATTACGCCCGGGTTCTCAGCGAACAGCTCCTTCACGATGTCGCTGCCGGCAATGTCGTGCAGGTTGACGTGCATACCGCCTGTGGTGTTGGCAAATGTCATCTCGAGCAGTGTGGTAATCATACCGCCGGCCGAAATGTCATGACCTGCCATTATCCATCCGCGGCGGATAAGCTCCTGCACCATGTTGAAGCAGTCAACGAAGTAATCAGGATTCTTCACCGTCGGCACGTCAGAGCCCACCTTGCCGAGGCTCTGCGCGAAGGCGCTGCCCCCGAGGCGCTGTTCGTCGAAGCTGAAGTCGATATGGTAAAGTGATGAGTTCTTGTCGTTGACGAGCACCGGCGACACCGTCTTTCTGACGTCGCTCACCTCTCCGCCTGCCGACACGATAACCGTTCCCGGTGCGATAATCTTCTCGCCGTCTGGATACTGCTGGCTCATGCTCAGCGAGTCTTTGCCCGTAGGCACGTTGACGTGCAGTGCGCAGCAGAAATCGCTCAGAGCCTGCACGGCCTCATACAGTCGTGCGTCCTCACCCTTCTGCGAGCGGCACGGCCACATCCAGTTTGCCGACAGGCTGACGGCGCTCAGCGGCGTCTCCTCATCGGCCATCGGAGCCCACACCACATTGGTGAGTGCCTCGGCAACAGACAGCACGCTGCCGGCAGCAGGGTCGGCAAGTCCGGCCTGCGGAGCATGTCCCATGGCGGTAGCTATGCCCTTCCGGCCGCGGTAGTCGAGGGCAACGACACCACAGTCGCTGAGCGGCAGTTGTATCTGTCCCTGTCCCTGCTGGCGGGCCACCTTGCCCGTCACGGAACGGTCTACCTTGTTCGTCAGCCAGTCTTTGCAGGCCACGGCCTCCAGCTGGAGCACGCGGTTAATATACTCGTCAATCTTGTCTTCAGTGTATGTAACGTCAGCATAACGGCGCGTCACGCTCTCGTCAACCATCACCGTCTTCGGCGTGTGGCCGAACATCTGCGCCACGTCGAGGTCAAACGGCTTCACGCCGTCGCCCTGCACGAAGTCGAAGTGTGCGTTGCCCGTTGTCTGTCCGACGACATACATCGGCGCACGCTCACGGTCGGCAATGCGCTGCACATGGTCGAGATAACGCTCGTCGATGAGAAGTCCCATGCGCTCCTGGCTCTCGTTGGCAATAATCTCCTTTGCCGACAGAGTCTTGTCGCCTATAGGCAACTTTGTCATGTCAACCTCGCCGCCGCAGTCGCCGACGAGCTCGCTGAGGCAGTTCAGGTGTCCTGCCGAGCCGTGGTCGTGAATGCTGACAACAGGGTTCTCGTCTTCCTCCACGAGTGCACGCACAAGGTTATAGTCGCGCTTCTGCATCTCCGGGTTGGCACGCTGCACGGCGTTGAGCTCAATGCCGTTGCTGTAGCGTCCGGTGTCAACAGACGACACACTGCCGCCGCCGAGTCCGATGCGATAGTTGTCGCCGCCGACAACGACAATCTTGTTGCCCGTCTGCGGTTCCTTCTTCATGCAGTCGCGTTTCTTGCCGTAGCCGACGCCGCCGGCAAGCATGATAACCTTGTCGTAGGCATACTTCTCGCCGTTCTCCTCGTGCTCAAAGGTGAGCAGCGAACCGGTGATGAGGGGCTGTCCGAACTTGTTGCCGAAGTCGCTGGCGCCGTTTGACGCCTTGATGAGTATCTGCTCCGGTGTCTGGTAGAGCCATTTGCGCACCGGCATGATGTCTTCCCAGTCGCGTTCAACGTCAGTCTTTCCGTTGTCATCTTTCAGGCGCGGGTATGCCGTCATGTAGCAAGCCGTGCCGGCGATAGGCCATGAGCCTGTGCCGCCGCCCATGCGGTCGCGTATCTCGCCGCCGGTGCCGGTAGCAGCGCCGTTGAACGGCTCTACGGTGGTCGGGAAGTTATGCGTCTCGGCCTTCAGCGAGATAACGCTCTCAATGTCTTTCACCTGGAACCAGTCGGCTGTCGACTGGTCAGCAGGCGCAAACTGCTCTATCTCCGGTCCCTGCGAGAAGGCCACGTTGTCACTGTAGGCCGAGATGACACGGTTGGGATTCTCGCGAGTGGTCTTCTTTATAAGGTTGAAAAGTGATGATTCCATTTCCTTGCCGTCGATGATGAACTTACCGCCGAAAATCTTATGACGGCAGTGCTCAGAGTTTATCTGCGCGAAGCCGAAAATCTCTGAGTCGGTCAGCGGACGTCCGTTCTCCTTCTCCAGCTTGTGCAGATAGGCCATCTCGTCGTCGCTGAGTGCCAGTCCCTCTTCCTCGTTGTATTTCTCGAGGTCTTCAACATGCTTTATCGGCTCCGGCTTGTGGTTGACGGTGAACACATCCTGTCCGATGCCGTCGTAAAGGCGCTGCAGCATAGGGTCGTGAGACGCGTCTTTGGAGTCAACGGGGAAGAATTCCTCAATACGCGAAATGCCGCTAAGATTCATGTTCTGTGTAATCTCAACGGCATTCGTACTCCACGGAGTAATCATTTCGCGGCGCGGGCCCACAAAGAAGCCTTCGAGCGACTTCTCGTTTTCAAGCGTGGCGTCGCCATAGAGCCAGCAAAGCTCGCTGGTCTCACTCTCTGAAGGCTGATGGTCAATTTCTGTGGCAATAACACTTTTTGAAGGTGTTCTGAAAAATAGAATCATACTTTTTCTTGGTTTTATTCTTTGATTGTTTTTCTGTATGCTCTGAAATATATTTTTTTCTGTTATATAGATGTTCTCATGCAATGAATGTACCCAGACAAACATAATATCAAACATATTTATAACATAATGTAAATATGTGCAAAATTACATTAAACGCATGACAAAACAAAATAAAAACATTGATTTATTTTTTTGTAAAAAAAAGCTTTTTTTGTTTACTTTGCATTTCTGTATCATCACCTGCTTTTAATAATACTGACAAAAATGAGCACAGAAACCAACAACACAGAACAGGCTGCACCTGCCGCACAGGCACAGCAGGCCGGCAGCGCCAATGCCGGCAGCAAGAAAGAAATAACGCTGCTGCTGCAGCAGCAGAAAGCCCTTAAGGCCATGCAGGAGTTTTGCAACGGCCGCAATGGCGTATTCATACTGAAAGGCTATGCCGGAACGGGAAAGACCACGCTGATGAAGGTCTTCACCGCGTGGCTTACGAACAGCAAGAAATTCAAGAACGCCGCAACGCTGTCGGCAGCCATGCGATATAAGGACGGCTCGCAGTTTGTCGCCCTGGCGTCAACGGGCAGGGCTGCCAAGGTGCTCAGCGACAAGATAGGACAGCCGGCCTGCACCGTGCACAGCTGGATATACAGCTACAAAGGCTTCAACCAGGACCTCGACAAGATGACCGAGACCATAGAGAAGAACAACGGCGTCGACCCCACGGGGCAGCTGCTGCTGCAGTTTGCCTTCGAGCCGCTCGAGGAATCGCCCGTTGAGACGATATACATCATCGATGAATCGTCAATGATCAGCGACACGAAAGAACTGAACCCGCCACAGGCCATCTTCGGCTCCGGGCAGCTGCTGAAAGACCTGCTCGAGTTTGACCCCTTCGGAAAATTCATCTTCATAGGCGACGAATGCCAGCTGCCGCCGGTCACGGGCACCACGTCGCCGGCACTGGCACCTGATTACATAACAAGCAACTACCATCTGCCCGTCAGCGTGGCCACGCTGACAGAGATTGTCAGGCAGCAGAGCGACAACGACATCATACAGGCTGCCGACCGCATGCGCCGCCTGTGCCTCAACCCGCCGGCAGTGAAATGGGGCAAGTTTCCGTTCCGCGGATACAGGCACATCAAAATCGTGAACAGCCAGCGCGAGCTCGACGAGATGTATGTCGACGAGATAAAGAGACACGGCTACAACGCCACCACGCTCATAACGGGCTCCAACAAGAGCTGTATGCTCATCACTCACTCCGTGCGCCCGCAGCTTGGGTTCACCTCGCCGCGGCTGATGCCCGGCGAGCTGCTGCTCGTCACACAGAACAACATAACGACCGGTCTTATGAACGGCGACCTCGTAAAGGTGGTGTCTGTCGGCAACCGCACGCGCAGGGCCAACCTCACCTTTCTTGAAGTAGAGGTGGAGGAAACGGCCACCGGCGCCACCTTCAACACCATGCTCATTGAAGAGCTCCTTTACAGCATATACACCAACCTGAGCCAGCGCCAGCAGAAGGCTCTGTTCATCGATTTCTACTACCGCGAGAAAGAAAAGCACATTAAACCGAAAAACCAGCAGTTTGACGAAGACCAGCGCGACGACCCCTATCTGAACGCCATGCGTGCCGTCTACGGATATGCCATCACATGCCACAAGTCGCAGGGCGGCGAATGGCCACTGGTGTTCCTTGACATTCCGCGCCGCATAAGCCACGAATCAAAAAGCACTGACTACCAATGGCTCTACACGGCCATGACACGCGCCAGCGACACGCTCGTCGTGGTCAACGACTTCTACATAGGCTAAGGGTGCGTCTCCGGGGCACTTTTAGCCTATGTATATTAATACCCAAATCTGCGGCCGCTACGCTGAATACTACTAACACACAAAACGAATTCATGCCGGCAAGCTCATAAGAACCTGCCGGCATGAATTCGTTTTTGCGTTTATATAAATTCGCTATACTTTATATTAAAAAGATGTGCCGGCTTATTCGCCGCCTGCCCACCACACCTTGTTGTTGAAAATATATTCACCGGCATCAGAACCGCTGCCAAATGCAGCCGTGACATTAGGATTGTTGGTAACGTCAGATTCGCCGTAAGGCAGCATGTTAGGCCAGTAAGGACGGCCGCCGTTCTGCGTGTTGTTAGGGTTTGTCAGCTTGACAGGATAAGAGCCGTCAACAAACGTGCAGCGGCGGATGTCATTGTAAGTCTCTACTTGCTCGTCGCGGCTCTGCGCGATATATTTCTGAATGAGAATCTCGCTCAGCGGAGCAGCAGCGTAACGTGCGGAGAGAGAGGCTGCGTAGGCCGAAGCCACGGCACTAATCTTTGCTGACAACGAAGTTGTCTTGTCTGCGAAGGTTATGTTGTATGCCGATGCAAGCTGATCAACAAAATCATTGTCAACGGCCGATGCCGTCAGTATGTCGGCCACCGACTCCTCTACGCCTTCTTTGAATTCAGCCGAAGCATCCTGTCCGAGGCGTGCCTTGCACTCAGCGATGATGAAATAAAGCTCCGAGGCACTGAAGATGTGCATCGTGGCATCACCGTTGTCGAGCCACATAGGATAGTTCATGGTCTCCGTGGCCTGGGCCTGCGTGCGGTCGCCCGGCGTCTCTGCGCCTGCGCCCGGGCCGGGGCCGAAGCCGTTGTAGTTATACACGTCGCTGCGTGGGTCTGAACGCTCTGCAAGCAGATTGTAAACAGTGGTAGAAGAGGCTGTGTAATAACGGCTGAAGTGATAAGCCGACCACGCATTGTCTTTGCCATCGCCTTTGAAGGCATCGAGCACGGCACCTGTGAACCCGCCGCTGACTGCTGTCTGCGCCTCATTGAGGGCCTCCTGCAGCGCGCTGTTGTCACGGCCTATGGTGTGCAGCTTGTAACGTGCCTTGAGGGCATGAGCCAGTCCTATCCACTGCTTCATGTCTCCAGCAAAGAACACATCGTGTGTTGACAGCTTGGCACTTGCCGAACCGGCTGAGAGATTGACAACGGCAGAATCGAGCAAGGCGAAGATGTGGTCATATACATCTTTTTGCTTGTCGAGCTTCGGAGCCGAGGCACCGCCAAGGGCCTCCGAGCACGGAATGTCGCCGTGCAAGTCAGTCAGTATGCCCCAGTTGAGTGCGGCCACTGTCTGCGCCATGCCAAGAAGGGCATGATTGCCGCCGTTCACGCCGCCGGCAGCGCATTTGCCGATAATGTCTTTCAGATTGAAGAGATTCGAATATGTCTGGTTCCATTCATTTGCGAACGTAGAGCTGGATGCCATTTCCGACTTCAGCCTCAGCTCGATGTTCTTCAGCTGGTTGTTGCCCGTTCCGCATTCCTGCTCGGTATATGATGCCGTATACCACGCGTAGCTCTGGTCTACAGTGTTGTATATTGTTGACACCTCGGCATCCGTTATAGACAGCTCGCCGCTGATCAGCGCTGACGACGGGTGCTGCTCGTCGGTGTTTATCCTGTCGAGCTGGTCGTCGCTGCATGAAGACAGCAGCATGGCGGCAGCAGCCGATGCGAGAATATATTTAGCTTTTATCATATTTTCGTTATTATTAAAACGTTATGTTAAAATTTGTGTGTTTAATTTCTTATCCTTTAAACATCGCAATCAGAACGACAGTCTGAACCCGCCGCCGAAGCTTGACGTGTTAGGCACAGAGAAACGCTCGAAATAGCCGCTCATGTTGTCGTTGCCCTGTGAGCTCTCCGGATCAAGATCAGGCAGGTTAGACCACATAAGGATGTTTCTCGCAAAAGCATATACCGACAGGTCTATGCCCCAGAACTTAGGCACACGGTAAGAAAGGGTCACGTCGCGCAGCTTGAGGAACGACGTGTCGTAGATGCCGGCCTCGGTAACATCGTGGTAAGCCATCCAATAGTCTTGCTTGCTCACCTCAACGGTGTTCTCCTCGCCCGTTGCCTCGTCAATGCCCTTGGCAACCATCGTACCCTCATGATAAGGCAGCGACTCCTCGGTAGCACCGAAGTAGTTCATTGTCAGAAGCGTGCCGTTATACATCTTTCCGCCCTTCTGCCAGTCGAGTGTGGCTGTCAGTGACAAGCGCTTGTAGCGCGCGGAGAGGTTGAAGCCCATGTTGAAATCAGGCGCGCACTCGCCGAGGTTCTGGCTGTTGGCCGTTGCCTGCGGCAGACCGTCAGAGAGCAGCAGCTCGCCGTTGTCGGCACGCTTGAAGGCCAGTCCGTAGATGTTAGGATATGTGTAGCCGGCCTGCGCACGTATCTGCGGCTCAGCGAATCCGCCGAGGAAGATGCTCTCAACGCCTTCGGCAAGCTTCTTCACATAGTTGTGAACATGCGAGAAGTTGGCGCCGAGAGTGAGGTCATAGTCCTTGCTCTTCAGAATGCCGAGAGAGAGCGACAGCTCGTGTGCCCATGTTGTCATCTCGCCGGCATTCGTGCGGAGATACTGATAGCCGGTAGAGCCTGACGTAGGCACGTCGAAGATCTGGTCTTTCACGTCCTGATAGCTGACGGTGTAGTCGAAGTGTATGCGGTCGTCGAAGAAGCCGAGCTCAATGCCTGCCTCCCAGTTCTTGGTGTTCTGCGGTTTCAGGTTCTCGTCGAACTTAACATAATAAGGTGCGTAGGCTGATGCGCCCTTGATAGGATAAGCAATAGGAGTGTACATATACATGCCGTCGCCGTAGGCAGGCACGTAGTGATAGTTTGTATAATAATGTCCGGCCTGTCCCACTTCAGCAAACGATGTGCGCAGCTTACCGTATGTGAGCACCTTGTTGTCTTTCAGTGCCGGCAGCTCTGTGAAGATCCAGCCCAGTGAGACAGAAGGATAGAAGAAGCTTCTGTTTCCGCGCGGCATGGTAGACACCACGTCGTTACGGCCCGTAACGGTCAGATAGAGCATGTCGCGCCATGACAGGTCAGCCTGTCCGAAGAAGCCGACAGTGCGCTCCTGCTCACGGTAGTTGTCATGAGTCACGATGTTTGACGTGTTGCTCATAGTGGCCTGGCCGTAGAAGGCGAGGTTCGTGCCGTCATAGTTCCATACGCGCTGGTTGTCATGGTTGAACTCTGAGCCGAGCAGCAGTCCGAATTTGAAGTCGCTGCCCCATGTGGCGTTGAAGCGCGCCGTGAAAAGGTTGTTGAACACGTTGCGCTCTACACCGTTGTCAACCACCTCACCGTCAGAATTATATGCTGAGCCTATCTCGGCAATGGTGCGGTAGTTGGTGGTATACATATCTATACCTGCCTGCTCACGGAACACGAGGTTGTAGTTCTCGCCCCAGTTGATGTTCGGGCGGAACTCTACGTAGGCATTGCCGAAGATACGGTTGGTGTGCTCATAGAACTGGTCGTGGTCGGCAAACCAGTAAGGGTTGTCGAAAGACGTTGAGCGGTATGAAATCTGCTTGGTGGGATCGCCGGGAACGTGGTTTGGCACTCCCTTAAGGTCATATTCTGCCGGCGCACCGTACACAACGTTTATAATACCGCTGTTGGCACCCGGAGCCTTGGTAATCTTGTCGGCTGAATAGTTAGCCGAGAAACCGGTCTTCCACTGCTTGTTTACCTCCCAGTCAACAGCACCGCGCGCACCCGTACGCGTCATGCCGGTTGACGGCACAATGCCTTTCTGATAGGTATCGCTGATGCCGAAGGCATAGCTGACGCCGTTCTTGCTCTGGCTGATGCCGAAATTGGAGTTCTGCGTGAATCCTGTGCGGAAGAAGTCGCCGACGTTGTCGTGCACCTCCGGTGTCACCCAGCCGTCGAGTCCGGCTGAGGCATACTTGGGATTGTAGAACTGTCCCTGGTGCAGGTCTGCGCCGTTTGACGTGTAGCTGTTGGCAACATTGCCGCCGTATACCGGGTCATTGGGAAGCTCGGAAATCTTCGGACCCCAGCTCATTGATGATGTAGGACTGTAGGAGTTTATGCTGTTTCCCTGTGCATATACCTTCTGATGGTCAAACTTGTTGCTGACCGTCTGTGCAGAAAGGTCGGTGGAGAAGGTTATCACCGGCTTTGAGGTGTTTTTGTTTCCGCGCTTTGTGGTTATGAGGATAACGCCGTTAGAGGCACGTATGCCGTAGAGGGCCGAGGCGGCCTGTCCCTTCAGCACGCTGACGCTCTCAATGTCGTCAGGGTTTATGTCGATAGAGCGGTTGGCATAGTCGGCACCCGTTACAGAGTTGGTCTCGCTTGTCGACCAGTCAGGAGTTGATGATACCGGCATGCCGTCAACGACATACAGCGGTGAGTTGTTGCCGTCAAAGGAACGTGCACCGCGTATGGTGATGTTTGCCGAGGCACCCGGCGCGCCTGATGATGTTCTGATGTCAACACCGGTCAGCTTGCCCTGCATGGCAGAGGCCAGCGATGTTGTTCCGGCCGTGTTGAGGTCTTCGGCAGAAAGCTGCTGGGTGGCATAGCCAAGTGCTTTCTTGTCGCGGGTCATACCCATGGCCGTAACCACTACCTCGCTGAGCTCACGGTCGTCAGCCTCCAGCTTCACGGTCATTCCCGCAGCTGCCTTGACGACCTTCTGCTTCATGCCGAGATAAGACACGACAAGATTAGAGCCTGACGGCACGCTGAGCGTGAACCGTCCGTCTACATCTGTCACAGTGCCGGTCTTGGTGCCCTCTATCATGACCGAGGCGCCGACAACCGGCTCTCCGTCCTGCTGAGAGGTTACCGTACCGCTTACTTTGTTCTGGGCAAAGGCCTCTCCAATAATCATGAAGAAGGTTGCCAAAAGCAATAAAATACGCTTTCTCATAAAATACTCTCTCTTTTGGTTAGAAATTTTGTTGTTTATTGTCAACAGCACAAATACATGCACGGTTTTTCTATTTATTTCTCTTTCTAAATGATATTGCTATTTACTTAAAAGTTTTACTAATGCTATGCTATAAATGCTATGCTATATTATGCTATATAATAATGTGTAATTAATCTGCGCCTCTTCAACAATGAAACCACTGCGGCCCGAAGCCGACCGTAATCAGCAAATGAACCGCCAGACAATGCTACGCCACCAGGCATAACAGCCGTAATGAATGGCTGACGCCCGCACAGACTACAATAAATATATATTACAGGAATAAAAGTAATGGGCTGTTATCCTTTAACCTTAAAATCAAAAATAAAATCTCTCTTATAAAAACAATCTTGCTTTTTCTGCTGAAAAGCGTTTCATCACGAATCATTAATCAGCACCGGTCACGAAATAACTTCCGGAAAGCAACGCTCTCTGACAGCCATACATGACCCGTTTCTTTATCAATTTATTACAATTGCAAAATTAAAACAAAAAATTAATAAAAAAAACATTTTTATGACTTTTTTTCACATAATGTATTTCGTCAGTTATCAGAATGATATAAATCAACTAATAAAAATGAATATTTGTTGCAAAAATATTTATCAGAGACATTAATCAGAAACAACTACCGTCCGACTCAGCGCCCGCTTTATAGCACCACACGCCCTTCCGGCTCACAGCCTCGGAGAGGCTGTCTCTCAATAACCTCGGGCTAAGGGAAGCGAAGCGACCGCAGCCTGAGGGATAAGCACCGCTCACCTGCTCTCTCACAGCCTCGGAGAGGCTGTCTCTTAGTAACCTCTGGCTAAGGGAAGCGCAGCGACCGCAGCCTGAGGTATAAGCACCGCTCACCCTGCAATCTCACAGCCTCGGAGAGGCTGTCTCTCAGTAACCTCGGACTAAGGGAAGCGCAGCGACCGCAGCCTGAGGTATAAGCACCGCTCACCTGCTCTCTCACAGCCTCGGAGAGGCTGTCTCTCAGTAACCTCGGACTAAGGGAAGCGCAGCGACCGCAGCCTGAGGTATAAGCACCGCTCACCCTGCACTCTCACAGCCTCGGAGAGGCTGTCTCTCAAAATGCTGCATCATCATTGCATGTCGGATGGCATTCACTTCATGCTTTTAAAACAGCTTTCTTTAGTTCTATACGGAAGGTGGTGCCGCGGCCGGGCTCTGAGGCCTTCACCCATATACGTCCGTGGTGATACTCCTCCACTATGCGGCGGGCGAGGCTGAGCCCAAGACCCCATCCGCGCTTCTTCGTAGTGAAGCCGGGGCGGAACACATTACGCAAATCTTTTTTCTTTATTCCCTTGCCGGTGTCCTGCACTTCTATAGCGGCACGGTCAGGCATGTCAATCAGCCGTATCGTTATCGAGCCGCGCTCGGTGCCGATGGCATCAGCGGCATTCTTTGACAGGTTCTCAAGCACCCACTCGAAAAGACTGCCGTTCATCATGGCCGTGACGTCATGGCCGGGCAGCTCGGCGCGCATCTCTATGCGGCTTGACGTGCGGCGGTCCATATACTGCACCACGTGCTCGACGGTGTCGTTGACCACCGTCGCCTTCAGCTCCGGCAGAGAGCCAATCTTCGAGAAACGGTCGGCGATGAGCTGAAGACGGTCTACGTCCTTCGACATCTCCGGTATGAACTCATCGTCAGGATAGCTCTCACGCAGCATCTCCGTCCATGCCATCAGCGATGAAATAGGCGTGCCGAGCTGGTGTGCCGTTTCCTTCGACAGTCCTACCCACACGCGGTTTTCCTCTGCCTTCTTCGATGCCATGAGCGCAAACACGCCGATGCCGACGAACAGCAGCACCACAAAGAGCTGCACATAGGGATACCATGACAGCCGCTTTATCAGCAGCGAGTCGTCATAGCACACGGCTATATAATCACCTTTTATCCCGCTGTCAAGATTGATTTTTATGCAGCGCCCAGCCTGCTGCCACTGTCTGCCTATCGGCGCCGCCGACAGCAGTGAGTCGTTATAAGTATTGCCGCTTATCTCCGGCACGTTACGGAACGTCTGGCACTGCCCGTGGCTGTCGAGCACGATTACCGGAATGGAATTGTTCTCATTGATAACCTTCAGCACGAGGCTGAGGTCTGTATTCTCGCCGGCATTGTTAAGCGAGCGCATGGCCTCGGCCCACACGCCCATGCGCGACCGTTCCTCATGCTCGAGCCCCATGACAAGGCTGTGAGACACGGTAAGCGAGAAGGCAACGACGATGAGCGCCGCCGCAACAAGGAATATCTTTACGTGGAATATGTTATAGCTGATACGCATAAAACGGTTCTTTATTAGATGAACGCAGACGCAATGAAAATATTTTAAAATTCTGTTGCACAAATACCGTGGCCGCGGATTTGTGGGCCGGCACAGGGCACGGCCCCTACGCGCTGATTATATTCTTGCTTGTCATTAGGCGCATATACAATTATCTAAAAAATCAGCATGTTTTGTTGG
>OMUH01000041.1 GCA_900314195.1 uncultured Prevotella sp. | reverse complement strand
CGGAGATATATCTCCGGCGTGCAGCCTTGATTATATAAAAAACAGTAGTTACGCATCATAATTACGCAGCAGCCGCCGGCTGACATAGTGAACGGGACACCACACCGTTATCCAGCTTACGGCAACAACGGTGAGGAAGACTAGCAGTACGTCGGAATAGTGAACGCTGACGGGATAGGCATCAACAATGAAAGCACCTTCTTCGCTGCCCAGCCTTACGAGTCCGAACATTTGCTGCAGGAAACACAGCAGAAGACCGAGCAACACACCGGCTACGGCACCGGCAAGCGCAATGATGCGTCCTTCAAAAAGGAACACCCTCGCAATAACCTTTTTGTCGGCACCAAGATTATGAAGCGTCTGAATATCATTTTTCTTGTCGAGAATAAGCATTGACAGCGAGCTGACAATATTGAAACATGCTATTACGAGAATAAAGGTAAGAAAGATATAAGCAATGAACTTCTCTATCTTCATTATCTTAAACGTCTCGTCCTGTTGTTCGAACCTGTCAAGCACTTTGTATTTGCTGCCGACGATTTTTGCTATTTCCGTCTTAGCCTCATCAAGAGAAGTACCGTTCTGCAACCGCAGCTCAAGGGCAGAAATCTGTCCCTGCCTGTCGAAAAGCCTGCGAGCAAAGCCTATGGACGTCAGCAGATAGTTCTTATCATAACGTGCCTGCCTCACAGAGAACACCACTCCGGCCGAAATCAGCGAGTCAGCCACGAAGCCGGCTGCCGGATCGGTCATGTCAAGCTGTCCGCTGCGCCGCGGAGCATATATCTTCAGTTGTCCCTGCCAGCGGCTGCCCGTGCCGAGCTCCTGTGCGAGGCGTATGCCGGGAATGCCGTACTCGAGGTTGGCGGCATGCAGCTCAAACGTTCCGTCGCCGACAAGAATGTCATTGATATGCGTCAGTTGCGCGAAGTTATCATCAACGCCTTTTACCCTCACCACTTCTTGATGATTGCCGAAAACGGCAAGTGCCTGGTCTTCCACGCATTCCGTTGCCACGCTGACAAACGGCAGCTGCTTCACCTTAGCAAGACATGCATCACCGGCGGGTGCAGTCTTGCCCTGTGCCGGCACAATTTCTATCTGCGGGTCGAAATTTGTAAACAGTGACGCCACAAGGTCATGAAAGCCGTTGAACACGCTGAGCACGATGACCATTGCCATGGTAGCCACGGCAATGCCCACGACAGAGATGCCGCTGATTATGTTTATTATACTGGTGCTCTTGCGTGACACCAGATAGCGGTGGGCAATGAAAAACGGAAAGTTCATTAATAATGACTAATGATAACTACGGCAAAAAGAAATACAACTGCAAAAGAAATACAACTGCAAAAGAAAACTATTCCAGAATTTTATTTCTTAAGCAACTCGTCAATATGTGACATATAGTCAAGGCTGTCATCGAGGAAGAAACGCAGCTCCGGGATGATGCGAAGCTGTTGCCCTACGCGTGTGCCGAGCTCATAACGTACAGATTTCTCATTGCGCCTGATATTCTCAAGGATTTCCTCACCTTTTTCTGACGGAAATATTGAGAGGTAGGCCGTGCAGATGCTCAGGTCGGGAGAGATGCGCACGCGCGTCACGCTGACGAGCACGCCGTGCGTCTGCGCAGTCTGCCGCTGGAACATTGTTGCCAGTTCTTTTTGCAAAAGGCGCGATATGCGGTTTTGTCTTGTTTCTTGCATTATTCTTCTTAATTAGTTTTTTGATAATACATTATTCCTTATATCATTTCAAGTCAACATGATTGACAACGACATCCTCGTGAAGGAAAATGCGTGCACTTGACTTGAATTTATCCGGATTTTCAGTAGTGTAATAACGGCATGTGCCGCCGCGTGTGCAGTTTTGCTCTATGTCGCTATGCCGGCTGAGATAGTTCTGCAATGAACCGGCTACATATTCACCCTGCGAAACTATCCTTACTCCTGACGGAACATATTTCACAATCTTCGGCATCAGCAGCGGATAGTGCGTACAGCCAAGGATGACGGTATCAATGTCCTTATCTTTAAGCATGAGCTCGTCAACGCGTTTCTTAACGAAATAATCAGCTCCGGGGCTGTCGGCCTCGTTATACTCAACCAGCGGCACCCAGAACGGGCATGCCACACTCGACAGCTTAATGTCCGGCCACAGCTTGGCAATCTCAAGTGCATAGCTGTTGCTGCGCACCGTTCCCTCAGTGGCAAACAGTCCGACATGGCCGTTGCGCGTCAGATTGCCGATTATCTCAGCCGTTGGCCTTATAATGCCGAGCACTCTGCGTGCCTGGTCAAGTACCGGCAAATCACGCTGCTGAATGCTCCGCAACGCCTTTGCCGATGCCGTGTTACAACCCAGGATGATGAGATGACACCCCATCTCGAACATCTTGATTACAGCCTGCCGCGTGAACTGATAAACAACATCGAAAGACCGTGTGCCGTAAGGCGCACGCGCATTGTCGCCAAGATATAGATAGTCATACTGCGGGAGCAGCTGGCGTATTCCATGAAGGATGGTAAGCCCGCCATAACCGGAATCAAACACGCCGATAGGCCCCGGCGCAGACGGAAACATAGTGCTACTGTTCATAGTTATAATCTGATAACATTAATAACAGCAATGTTTATTTCAAAGCGTTTTTCAGAGCCTCAGTGAGATTTTCACCCTTTTCAGGATTGATGAACGGCACGTTGCCACCGTCGGTATTGACAATGAAATCGAGCGATTTCGCCGTGCCCAGCGCATGCAGTGCCTCATTGATCTTTGCCTTCAGAGGGGCAAGGGCATCTTTCTCAGCCTGGTCGAGCAGCCGCTGCGAGTTTTCCTTAAAAGCTATGTTCTTCTCCATCAGCTCGCGCAGCTCAGCCTGCCGTTTCTCACGAATGGAAGGAGCCAGCGTGGCCTGGACGTCAAGGAAATCTTCATACTTGACATTGAACTCCTTCTCCACGCGGTCAGCCTCCTGAGCATACTTTGTCTTCAGATCCTTCATGTTCTGCTGCGCTATTGAATAGGCGGGCATGGCATGGAGCACCTCATCGAAACTGAAATATCCAAAAACAGACGACTGCTGCGCACTCGCGAAGAGCGGCAGCAGTGCCAGTGAAAACATGATAAGCAGTTTTCTCATGTCGTAAATTTTATTGTTTCTGCCGCATGGCCAAATCATGCCATGAGCATATATACTCTTACTTACTTCAACTTAGCCTGTACCTCAGAGGTTACGTCCTTAACGGTAGGACCGGCATAAACAGCGGCACCGTCTTCGAAGATATATGTGTAACCGCCGGCCTGGCCAACAGCGTTGATGGCATTGCGTACCTTTGTCACGATAGGCTGCATGAGCTCCTGTGATTTCTTCTGCAGGTTCTGCTGATTGTCCTGATAGGTCTGCTGTATTTTCTGATACAGGTTCTGCAGCTCGGTTTCCTTCTGCTGCTTGACAGTAGCGTTCATTGTCGACTTTCCCTTTTCATACTCGTCGTTCTTACGCTGCAACTCATCCTGCATAGACTTGAGATCGTTCTCATAGACCTTCTGCTGAGCCTCAAGCTCACCGTTAGCCTTTGAAACCTCCGGCAGAGCCTGCATAATGGTCTGAGTGTTCACCTTGCCAAACTTCTGGGCTGACACTGCAAGCGGTGCTAGAAGCATCAGCATCAAAATAATTTTCTTCATTTTCCTTGTAGTTGCTAATTTGATTGTTGTTTCGTTTTCTGTGTCATGACTTCTTTCTGCTGTCATTGACCGGCATTGCCTCAGACAAGGACAAAACAGAAAAAGCCGTGCGCAAAGATAATATTAATTATTTGAATATCCTAACTTTTGAAGCACTTCATTTGAAATGTCTATTTTCGGCGAGCCAAAGATAATACTCTGGTCAGACGCACGGTCGAGAATCAGCGAATAGCCCCGCAGGTCACTGATACTCTTCACGGCATTGTATATCTCTTCCTGTATTGGCGACATCAGGGCCTCACGCTTCTTGAAAAGCTCACCCTCCGGGCCGAAGTATTTTTTCTTCAGCTCCGAGGCTTCCTTTTCCTTGTTCATGATTGCTTCCTGACGTGCTTTCTTCTGCTCGTTTGACAGAAAGACAACTTCATTCTGATAGTTCTTGTACATCGTGCCAGCTTCGGTGTTGAGAGCCTCAACTTCGGCCTGCCACTTGCGGCTCACCTGGTTGAGCTGCTCGTTGGCACGCTCATAGGCCGGTATGTTCTTAAGGATGTAGTCCATGTCGACAAGCGCTATCTTCTGCGCCGATGCAGACATGACCGTCACACAAAGAAACGCGATTGAAGAAATAACCCGCAGAGCGTTCCTTTTCAATAACTTAGAAATTTTAATTTTCATAAACCTCCTTTTTTATTATTCATTCATATTGCCTGCGGCCGTCATGGCGTACACGACGGCCGTGCAATTATCTGTCATCAGAACTCCTGTCCAAGAATGAAGTGGAACTGACTGCCACCCTTTCTGCCGTTCACGTTGTCCTTGTCGAAACCGTAAGCCCAGTCGATACCCATCAGACCTACCATAGGCAGATAAATTCTGACACCGACGCCGGCAGACCGTTTGAGGTCAAACGGATTGAACTGGCTTGTCTTGTACCACGCGTTACCTCCTTCAAGGAATCCAAGTCCGTAGATGGTGGTGTTGCCGAGCAGGAACGGATAACGCAGCTCCAACGTATAGCGGTCGTAAGCGTAGCCGTTGTAAGCCAGCGAGCCGTTCTCATAACCTCTCAGGCCGATGGTCTCCTCGGCATACCCTGTTGAATAGCCGCTCATGCCGTCACCGCCGACATAGAAGGTCTCGAACGGCGACTTCTTATACTGGTTGTATGCACCGAGCAGGCCGAGCTCAACACGCGTCATCAGCACAAAGCACTTGCTGCCGCCGGATAGCGCAGTGTATGTCTTCGACTTGAACTTAATCTTGTAATATTCAACCCAGCGGTATTTCTCCTGCATTTCGGCATTGTAGGTTGCCGAGTTCTGGTCGTTGGCAAGGTTTTTGTAGTCCTTGTGGTCCCATGCGCTCCATGGCGGCGTCATGGTCAGGCTGGTCTCGAAGTCGGAGCCCGAGCGCGGGAACAGCGGGTTGTCTGTTGACGAACGGTTAAGCGACACGGTCAGGTTGAGGTTGTTGGCCGTACCGGTGTTCATCAGGAAGTAGCTCCAGTTCTTCAGGTCATAGCGCTGGAACGACAGCTGCATGGAGAGCTGGAAGTAGTCGTCAGGCCAGCGCAGACGCTTGCCCCATCCGACGTTGATACCGTATAGTTTGACATACTTGTCAGGGTCGAGGAAGTTCTCATAGTTATTGTAACCATAACTGCTTCCGTAACCATACATATAATTATAATAGTTGTTCAGATAGGCGTTGTTATAGTAGTTGCTCGACACGTCGGTCTGCTTGCTGAAATAAACGCCCACGGAGAACTGTATAGGCCGCTTGCCGCCGAACCAGCTTGTTGAATAGCTGGCATTGTAGCTCTGGTAATAGCGTCCGTTGGTCTGTGCACCGAGTGACAGCACCTCGCCGTCGCCGACAGGCAGTATGCCCCGCCGCTCACCTTTCTTCCTGAAGAGGTTGCGCATGGAGAAGTTGTTGAGCTTCAGTCCTACGCGGCCAATGATACCGGTTTGTCCCCATCCGAGCGATAACTCTATCTGGTCGTTGCTCTTCTGCGTCAGTCCCCAGTTGACATCTACCGTACCGTCTTCCATGTTCGGCTGTATGTCCGGCACAATCTTCTCCGGGTCGAAGTGACCCATAGAGGCCAGCTCACGCATAGAACGCTGGATGGCATCCTTTGAAAAGAGGTCGCCCGGCTTTGTCCTTAGCTCACGGCGCACCACATTCTCATACAGCCTGTCGTTACCGTTAATGCGCACGTGGCTGAGATGTGCCTGCTGTCCTTCATATATACGCATCTCCAGGTCGATGGAATCGCCTACAACGTTAACCTCAGTCGGCTGGATGCTGCAAAAAAGATAACCGTGGTTATAATACAGGTTGCCGACAGCGTCGTCATCGCTGTTGAGACGTTTGTCAAGCAGCTTCTGGTTATACACGTCGCCGCCCTTCATGCCAAGCACATTGTTGAGAAAGTCAGTGGTGTAGACGGTGTTGCCGACCCAGCTGATATTACGAATGTAATACTTCTGACCCTCATCAACGGTAATGTCGATGTTTACATGCCTGTCGTCGGCAGTGGTAACAGTATCACGTACTATATAAGCATCGCGGAAACCATATTCATTGTATTTGTCTATAAGGTTCTGTTTGTCCTTGCTCCACCGGTCGGGAGTAAACTTCTTGGATTTGAAGAAGTTATTAAGCTTTCCGGCCTCATGAGTTTTCTGAAAGGCACCCTTGGTAAACATCGTACCCTTAATCTTGCTGTCGGACAGCTGACGGTTGCCGTGGATGGTTATGCGGCGCACCTTTATCTTGTCTTTCTTGTCGATGGTGATATCAAGGATAACCTCGTTCTTTCCGGTCACGTCATCGCGCTGGTCAATGGTTATATCGGCATTCTTGTAACCCTTGTCATCGAAATATTTCTTGGCAAGTATTTTAGCACGGTCGAGCATATTTGGCGTTATCTGGCTGCCCTTCAGCAGGCCGAGCTTCGTTTCCATATCCTCACGCTCCGACTTTTTCAGTCCGTGATAGTTAATCTGCGACACACGCGGACGCGTGGCAAGATAGATGTGCAGATACATGGTATTTCCGCCCACTATTGAGTCGACAGCTATTGACACCTTGGAGAAAAGGCCGTGACGCCAATAGCGCTTGACGGCATTGGTGACATCCGGTCCCGGCACGGTAATGTGCTGGCCGACGGTGAGACCTGATATGCCGGCAAGAATTTCATTCTCATACCCTTCAACACCCGACACGTTTATGCCACCGATAACCACATCAACGGGGTTGCCGGCATAAGAAATGTCGGGGCTGACTATCTTGTCCTGCGCTGCTGCCGCGAGCTGCACAACAATAGCGGCGGCCAGCAGCGGAAGTCTTTTCTTATCTCTCATTCTTCTTTGGTGTTCTCTTCTGTCTGCTCAATCTGCTTTTCTGTCTTTCCGAAGCGGCGCTGGCGTCCCTGATAGTCTTTTATGGCCGTATGCAGGTCATGCTCATCAAAGTCGGGCCAGAACGTGTCACAGAAATACAGTTCGCTGTAGGCTATCTGCCACAGCAAGTAATTGGATATTCGCAATTCTCCGCCCGTGCGTATAAGAAGATCAGGATCGGGCATGAACGCTGTCTGCAGGCTGCCGCTGACGATCTGCTCGGTAATGTCATCGGGGTTAAGCTGTCCGGCCCTCACCCTGCGTGCCAATGAGCGCACGGTGTCAGTAATCTCCCAGCGCGACGAATAGCTCAGTGCCACGACCATGGTCATGGCGCTGTTGGCTGCCGTGGCCTGCTCGGTCTCGGCCAGGCGGTCGGCCACTTTCTGCGGCAGACGGCTGCGGTCGCCGATAACGCGGAAGCGCACGTTGTAGCGCATGAATATCTCATCTTCCAGCGAAGTGAGCACAAGGCCCATCAGCGCATGTATCTCATCAGCCGGACGGTTCCAGTTCTCAGTAGAAAAGGTATACAGCGTCAGGTACTTGACGCCGAGGCGTACACACTCAGCCGTTATGCGTCTTACAGTGTCCACACCGGCCTGATGGCCGTAGCTGCGGTCATGGCCGCGGGCCGTGGCCCATCGTCCGTTGCCGTCCATGATGATGGCTATGTGGCGCGGTATGCGGGTCATGTCAAGGCCGTCAGCGCCATCGCCGGTTATATTGTTTTTTTCTGTCATTGTCATAATAAATGGTCAGTCGTCTTTATTGCACGTATTGCAACGCTCTGAAAAACTATAGGTAACAGTAAACGTTAATGACGTCCATGCGTCGGTGTTCTTGAACAGGCCGCTGCTCGATATGCCGTAGGGGTCCTTCCTGCCGTCGAGCTTGTCGCTCTGCGTGAAGTGAAGCGTGTAGTCAAGCCCGAGGTTCACCCTCCGTCCAACTCTGTATTTGACACCGAGACCGACAGGAAGGTTAAACGAGAAATTATTGGCAGACACGCTGTTGCTGCTGCTGTGCGCAAAGTTAAAACCAATGCCGATGAAGGCGTAGGGCGTAAAACGCCGCGCTCCGCGATAGTCGCGGCCGGTGCCGTAGGCCCAGAAGTTATACTCCACCACCACGGCGGCATCGACAAGAGGGGTCTTGAAACTGTAATCATCGCGCCGCATAGGCTCGTTAGGCGCCGGATAGTATGTCTCAACATTTTTTGACGCGCCCTCCAATTTTCCGTAGGCCACGTGCATGCGCAGGGCCATCACAGGGTTAAACTCATAACGTCCCACGAGGCATGCCATCGGCTGAAAGCCACGAGTGAGATTGCCGTTATAGTCGCCGAGATAATTTTCCATGCCTATGCCGCCGCCGATCTGCATGCGGTACTGCGGATCGTCTTGCGCGGAAACCGCCGACACCGGCAGCAATAACATCACAACAGTGGTCAGACGCTGCAATAACGCTGCCATGGAATGCTTTCCCTTTGACATTCTGCGCTTAATCACGGCGTCCTTTCCAAACCACGCCGCCGGATACGAGCCATAGATTGCCCTTGCGGTCGGCAAGAATGAGATGTGGTTCTGATGCCGCGGCGAAACAATCCGGCCTGTTTATCTTGTCATCGGGATACCACGTCAGTCCGAGGTCGCGGCTTTTAAATAATGTTACTCCGTCGAAAGCCTCAAGGCTGTCACGATAGACGGTCATGCTTACTGATTTTGCAGGCAGCCTGTACTGGTTGTCGCCAGACACTTCAAGATATTGCCACGGACTGTCTTCTGCACCGTAGCCGGACAGCTTGTTCCATACCACTGCCGTGCTGTCAGATTCCGAACGGCTGCCCGTCAGCACAGCACGATCGAGACCGCTGTATGTACGGTCAGGCTGACTGACAAAGTTAATGTTGCCCGAAGGCAGAAGGTCACTGCTGCTGTCGAGACTGTCGGCCTGCCATGTCATGCCGCCGTCACGGCTTATCATAATTGCTCCGTCTGCTGACAATGCATAGATGTCATGACGCGTTGCTCCCAGCAGCCGGCTGAGCTGCTGAGCCGGTGCCACTGCCGAGAAAGCTGCGGCCGGTGTCGGCGCACTGACGATACTGCCGTCTGAGATTGTATAGACACGGCCGTCATAGACAATCATGCCACCGGCAGCCTCAGCGCTGAGAGACACTGAATGTTCGGCAAACTGCGCATCGCCGCTCGCAGAAGCTACAAGCAGAACAGGTGAACCGTTACGCTGAACATATAAATACACAGAGTCGCCGAGAGCTATGCCCTTCACTGACCGTGCATTCTCCAAAGCCGGCAACTCATAGCGGTTATGCCATATAAAGGTGTCCTGCGGCACCTGATGGACGTTGACCCTGATTGTCCAGTCCTGATAATAATTCAGTGAAGCACTGTAAACACGGAAGTGACGTGGCACAGAGAAATCAAGTGAGTCAGTAGACCTGAAGTTATACCACGTAGTGTCATCAACAGCCTGATAGACCGCTATGCCGCTGTTCTTGGTAGAGATTGAGCTCAGCACCTTCTTCATCTGAAGAGGACCAACAGCATAATAAGGCAGCGAATCGGTGTTATACACCTCATGACGCGCCTGGTCTATATTAAACTTATAACTGCTGAAGCTGACACCAGTGCCAAGACTGTCAGCACCGCTCTGAGAGGTGTAGACACGGCAAATGTTTCCAAGACTGAAAGACGTTATTGACGTGTCATCGCTATAGGTGACATCCGTATCATCGCTGTTCAGACACGACTGCATGCACAGCAACACAGCAGCAGACAATACGGACATGAGAAAATTTCTGCTCATTCCAAAAAGATTGCAATCTGTTTTATTTTGGCTGCAAATTTACACAGATTTATTTAAACAAAATACGTTTTGAACACTTTATTATGCCATTTTAAAAGGTTTGAATGCTTTTTTAAGTTTTATTTCAGAATGAGCGCAAACTGGAAAACAATTAAGCATTATTGGATATAATGAGCCACATGATGTCTTTTTTAAATGACGGCAATAAAATTTTATCACCATGGTGATAATTTTTTATCACCGCTGTGATAAATTCTTATCACCACTGTGATAAATTTTCAAATAGTGCTGTAAAGATACCATGAAACGAAAAAATGATTATCACAACATTGGCCGGAAGAAACGAATATTGTATATTTGCATATATAATATTTTAATAATGTCATGAAGATATTCATTGCAAACCCTATATACGACTCAGTGTTCAAATTCCTGATGGAAGACGAACGCATTGCCAAGACAATTCTGTCGGCACTGCTGAAAAAGAAAATAAAAAGACTGCAGGCCAGACCGCACGAATACACAAACAGGACACGCGAGACGATTTCGATGTTCCGCATTGACTTCTCTGCCGTAATAGAGGAGGAGAACAATAAGGAAAGCCTCATTCTGATTGAGCTGCAGAAGACATGGCTCGAAACCGAGACGCTAAGGTTCAGACAGTATCTCGGGGCACAGTACAGCGACAAAAGGAATATAAGAAAAGACAGCAGGAAGGGATACGCCCTGCCTATGGTGACAATTTACATTCTCGGGCACAGGCTAGGCGACATTGATGTTCCCGTGCTGTACGTGAACCATAAGGCGTATGACTATGAGGGTAACGAAGTTACGAAGGGCATACCTGACCAGTTCATTGAAAGCATGGTACACAACTGCATCATCGTGCAGATTCCACTGCTGCACGGACAGGTTAACAACGACCTTGAGAAGGTGCTGACGGTGTTCGATCAGACTAAGGCTGACAAAGAAAACAACCACTTCCTGGCTTACGACACGGAGGAATATTCCAACGACAAGAACCTGGAATATGTAGTGCAAAAGCTTACTGCCGCAGCGGCCAGCCCAGACGTCAGGCAGGATATGAACGTCGAGGATGAATACTTTGCGGCAATAGAAGAACGGGATACATTGCTGATGAACCGTGACAAAAGAATTTCCGAACAGGACAAGACCATCTCTGAACAAAACACAAAAATCTCTGAACAAAACACAAAAATCTCAGAACAAAACACAAAAATCTCAGAACAAAACAGCAAGATCTCAGAACAAAACAGCAAGATCTCAGAACAGAACAGCAAGATCTCAGAACAGAACAGCCAGCTGTGTTCTTTAGTCCGGTTGCTGTACAAACAAGGAATGATGGCTGAGCAAATAGCTGCAGCAACCGGCGTAAGCATAGAACAAATAAATATGTTCCTCGGGGAAACTGACAATTGAATGATATAAGTTATACTTACCAGTATCGTTCACCTTTTTATATTATAGCAAGAATTTTATTTCATAGCATTGTTCTAATCATAGATGTATGAACAAATACAACATGAAAAAACGCTGCACGTTTTAAACGTACAGCGTTTTTTATATATCAGCGATATGAACTATATGTTCACATGCAAATTACAGCTGAGGACCTGCTGCAACGAGAGCCTTACCAGCCTCGTTGGTCTCATACTTCTTGAAGTTGTTGATGAAGAGTTCAGCAAGGTGCTTAGCCTTCTTGTCCCACTCAGCAGCATCCTTGTAAGAATCACGAGGATCAAGCGGAGTAACATCTACACCCTCAAGCTGTGTAGGAACTACGAAATTGAAGTAAGGAATGGTCTTCGTAGGAGCCTGGTCGATTGAGTGGTCAAGGATACGGTCGATGATGTGACGGGTATCATGAATAGAGATACGCTTGCCGGTACCGTTCCAGCCAGTGTTAACGAGGTAGCAAGAAGCACCGCTCTTCTCCATGTGACGAACAAGTTCCTCAGCATACTTTGTAGGATGCAGTGTCAGGAAAGCCTGGCCGAAGCAAGCTGAGAAGGTAGGAGTAGGCTCAGTGATACCGATCTCTGTGCCGGCGATCTTAGCTGTGAAGCCAGACAGGAAGTAATACTGAACCTGCTGTTTGTTCAGAATAGAAACAGGAGGCAGAACACCGAAGGCATCAGCGCTCAGGAAGATAACCTGCTTAGCAGCCGGGCCGTGAGAAACCGGACGAACGATGTTCTTGATGTGATAGATAGGATAGCTTACACGTGTGTTCTTGGTAACAGAACCATCGGTGAAGTCGATCTTGCCGTTCTTGTCAACAGTTACGTTCTCAAGAAGAGCGTCACGACGGATAGCACCGTAGATATCAGGCTCCTCGTCCTTGTTAAGGTCGATAACCTTAGCGTAGCAGCCACCCTCGAGGTTGAACACACCATTGTCGTCCCATCCGTGCTCGTCATCACCGATAAGCTTACGCTTAGGATCTGTAGACAGAGTGGTCTTACCAGTACCAGACAGACCGAAGAATACAGCTGTGTTCTCACCGTTCATATCTGTATTTGCAGAGCAGTGCATAGAAGCGATACCCTTCAGCGGCAGGAAGTACATCATCATAGAGAGCATGCCCTTCTTCATCTCACCGCCGTACCATGTGTTCAGGATAACCTGCTCACGGCTTGTTACGTTGAACATAACAGCAGTCTCTGAACGAAGGCCGAGTTCCTTATAGTTCTCTACTTTTGCCTTAGAAGCGTTGTAGACAATGAAGTCCGGCTCCTGCTCGAAGTCTTCTTCGCTCTGAGGGCGAATGAACATGTTTGTTACGAAATGAGCCTGCCATGCCACTTCCATAACGAAGCGAACCTTCATGCGGGTATCCTTGTTGGCACCGCAGAAACCGTCTACTACATACAGTTTCTTGTTAGAAAGTTCCTTCTTAGCGAGCTCGTTGACAGCATCCCACTGAGCCTTTGTAGCAACATGGTTGTCGCTGCCGTTGTCCTCTGTGTGCCACCATACTGTGTCATGAGAAATAGCATCATCAACGATGTATTTATCCTTAGGCGAACGGCCTGTGAACTTGCCGGTCATCACGTTGATTGCGCCCAGCTCAGTTTCCTGACCTACTTCATAGCCCTGAAGGCCTTCTTTGGTCTCCTCATTGAAAAGCACCTCATAAGACGGGTTGTACAAAACCTCAGCAGTACCGGTCTGAATACCGTAGCTTGCTAAAACTGACTTGTCAAACTTTGCCATTTTGTTTTATTTGTATTTAAAAGTGAATGATTTGTTTTCTCTTCGTAAGAACTGTGATTTTAAAATCTGTCTAAATTAATTTACAGGCAAAGTTAACAAAATATCATAAAACAAAAGCGTTCATTTAGTAAATTTATTGTCACCTTTTTTCTTTTTAGGTTAAAGAAATTAAAAAACGGGTAACGCGGTTTATTTTTGCAATTTACAGTTTACAAAAAATAAAATTATTTATTACATTTGCAAAAATTTACCATATATCACATTAGTACGTCTGCAAAGGGAAAAGCATTATATAAATTCTAAACAGTTCAACAACAAACATATATTTTTCAGTTCAATCTTATGGACATTATAAACTTAAGCGAGCACAATTCGATCATTAACCAGTACATGGCCGAAATACGCGACATTGACTATCAGAAAAACCGCATGCTTTTCAGAAACAATATTATGCGCATAGGCGAATATGAGGCTTTTGAGATTTCAAAGACCCTCGACTACGAAGCACGTGAGGTGGCCACGCCGCTGGGCATAGCAAAGGTAAATGTGCCGACAGACAAGATCGTGCTCGCCACGATTTTCCGTGCCGGACTGCCTTTCCACCAGGGCTTTCTGAACATCTTTGACCATGCCGGCAACGCTTTTGTGTCGGCATACCGGGAATACAAGGACGAGGCACACCACGAGGTGGGCATACACGTAGAATACCTCGCCACGCCGAGCATAGACAAGAAGAACCTCATCATTGCCGATCCCATGCTGGCCACAGGCGGCAGCATGGAGCTGGGCTACAGAGCCTTCGCAAGCAAGGGCACGCCGAAGAAGATCAACGTGGCTTGCGTGATAGCTACGCCGGAAGGCATTGACCACATAAAAGCTACGTTCCCGGACGACAAGACCACAGTATGGTGCGCAGCAATTGACCCGGGAATGAACGAGCATAAATACATAGTGCCTGGATTCGGCGACGCCGGCGACCTGTGCTACGGCGACAAGCTGTAATTTAATGTGAGATATTTTTCAACACGTCTTCTTTTCAATACGTCCGATCACAATGATTTTGTGAGTATAACGTATACGGAAAAGGGCGTAAGCAAATTTATGCTTACGCCCTTTTCTCATATATGTAGGCGGATACGCCTTATGCACTTGCGTTTAATCTGTTAACATCAATAATGGAATGAGCTGCCGCCCAGGAACTCACGAAGTAAACTTGTTGGCGGAATATCCTTTGGACTTATCGACTGGAAATAACGCAGGAAATGCAGCAGGCGTCGTGCCTCGCTGTACTCCTCGCAGTTCTCCGGCACATCCTGCAGCAGCGGCTCGGCCTGCACCTTCAGCACGGCAAGCTCAAAGAGCATGGCGGAATTGAACATGGCATCCGCATTTTCCTGATTGGGGAATATCCATTTGTTCTCACCATTACGCACTGACGGCCAGCGGTGTATGGTTTCGCGGGCATTGACGCCGCGGTATTTATAGTCTCTTACTATACGGCGAAGCAAACGGTTGTCGGTGGTCGGGATATAGTTATGATTGTCAAGAAGTATGGTTGTCAGTGCCGACACGTAGACACGATATTTCTGCTCCTCGGGAATCTGCTCGGTCAGCTTCGGGTTTAGAGCGTGTATTCCTTCAACCACAAGCACATTGTTAGGCTCCATCTTCAGTTTGTTGCCGCTCTTCTCGCGCGTGCCGGTCTGGAAGTTATATTTCGGCAGTTCCACCTCCTCGCCTCTGAAGAGTGCCTTAAACTGTTCGTTAATCAGTTTAAGATCAAGAGCATAGATACTTTCATAGTCATATTCGCCATTCTCATCTTTCGGCGTGTGATGGCGGTCAACGAAATAATCATCGAGAGAAATCTGCAGCGGCTTGATGCCGTTGGCAAGCAGCTGGACAGACAGGCGTTTGCACGTGGTGGTCTTACCGGATGACGACGGACCGGCAAGGAGCACGAGCTTAACACCCTTGCGGCTGGCTATGTCATCGGCAATGCGTGATATCTTCTTCTCCTGTAAGGCCTCGCACACGTTGATAAGATCCGTCACGTGACCGGCCTTTACGGCCTCGTTGAAATCGCCGACAGTGCGCACGCCGAGGATGTCCTGCCAGTGGTGATGCTCCTGGAAAATTTCAAACATCTTGTCCTGACGGGTCATCTCCGGAAGCACGCCGGGGTCTTTCAGCGATGGTATGCGAAGGAGCATACCGTCATAATATTTCTCAAGACCGAAGAGATACAGCTGCGAGGTATTGGTGAGCAGTGAGCCGTAATAATAATCAATATAATCGCCAATCTCATAATATGTGGTATAAAGCGTTCCGGAACTGCGCAGAATCTTGGCCTTTGATATGTCACCGCGCCTTTCAAACTCATTCACTGCTTCTTCTGTGGGCACGTTGAATCGTTTTATCGGCATGGCTGCGTCGATAATCTCCTGCATACGGCGGCGTACGGCGTCAACATCCTCAAGCGTGACGGGACGACCGAGCTGCACGTTGACATAAAATCCGTTTGATACCGGAATGTCGATAATGACATTGCTGACAGGATAAAGGTCATGAACGGCCTTGCAGCACACGAAGAAAAGAGAACGGGTATAGTTTCGCGAGCCCGACGCCGTGTGCATGTCAAGGAATTCCACATCCTTGTTGTTGTAAAGACGATAGTGCAGCCCTTCAACCTTATTGTTCACCTTGGCGGAAATGGGACCGTACTGCATCTCTACGCCCATTTGGTCAAAAATTTCAGAAAGTGTGCTGCCGATTGCTACTTTTTGAGTTTTTTTGTTATTTTTGCAACGTATTTGTATTAGCTGTTTCATTCTTGTAGTATTTAATTGCTATAATCAATGACAAAAAGAACGTGCAGGGTCCTCAAAAGGCACTGACAGCGTCAAAGTTAATGCTTTTATATTTAAAACCCAAGTGAACAGGATATAATTTTTCAAAAACATATTTTTCAGTTTTATCGGTCAAATACTCTTATGACGATTCTCTTATTAAGAATTGTAGGAGCGCTTGCACTTCTCATTTATGGCATGAAGGTGATGAGCGAAGCCCTGCAGAAAATGGCCGGCCCACAGCTCAGACATGTGCTGGCCGCAATGACTACAAACCGTATATCGGGTGTGTTCACGGGTATGTTCACCACAGTTGCCGTACAGTCTTCAACGGCCACGACCGTGATGACCGTGTCATTCGTAAACGCAGGATTGCTGACTCTCGTACAGGCCATTTCGGTCATCATGGGTGCGAACATCGGCACAACGCTGACAGCATGGATAATGTCGGCAGGATTTTCTTTTAAAATCAGCGATTTCGTATGGCCGATATTTCTTATCGGACTGATACTTATATATTCGAAAAAAAGACGCTACACCGGAGATTTCCTGTTCGGTGTGGCGTTTATGTTTTTGGCGCTGACCACGCTCGGTGAAAGCCAGATTCCGCCGAAAGAGCTCACCGAACTGCAAAAGGTGTTCTCTTCATTCGATCCGAACAGCTTCGGAACAATACTGTTGTTTCTATTCTTCGGAACACTGCTGACATGCATACTGCAAAGCTCGGCTGCCCTGATGGCTATAACGATGATGCTGTGCACGCAGGGCGGACTGCCTATCTATCTCGGCATAGCGCTCGTCATGGGCGAGAACATAGGCACGACGCTGACGGCTAACGTGGTGGCACTGACTGCTAACACGGAAGCTCGCAGAGCCGCATTCGGACATTTGTTCTTCAATGTGTTCGGCGTGATTTGGGTGCTGTGCGTATTCCGGCACTTCATCAACTTAGCATGCGGGCTGGTGGGCTATGACCCTGTGAGCGACCTGCATCCGACATCAACACAGCTCACCTTCGCCCTGGCTTCCTTCCACACTTGCTTCAACGTGGCAAACACGCTCATCCTGCTGCCATTCGTGAAGCAGTTGGCAAAGGTGTGCTGCATGGTATGGAAGCCGACAGGATCAAAAGACGACGACGACTTCAGACTGCGTTTCATACAGACTGGTATCATGAAAACACCGGAGCTCTCGGTGCTGGAGGCACAAAAGGAAATACAGAGCTTTGCCGAGCGCATTCAGAGAATGTTCAACATGGTGCGCGACCTGCTCGGCGAGAAAGACGAAGACAAGTTCACGAAACTGTTCACGAGGATAGAGAAATATGAAGGCATCTCCGACAATATGGAGATAGAAATTGCGAACTATCTCGACCAGGTCAGCGACGCGCATCTCAGCGATGAGACTAAGGGAAAAATACGTGCCATGCTGAGAGAGATAAGCGAAATTGAAAGCATCGGCGATGCATGCTATAACATCGCAAGAACGCTGAACCGCAAGTTCTCGACAAAAGAAGACTTCACTGAACAGCAATATGAGCATCTGCACCAAATGTTTGAACTGACCGACGATGCGCTGTCGCAAATGAACGTTATGCTCTCTGGCAGAAGGGAAAACCTTGATTCCAACAGGTCGTTCAACATTGAAAACGAGATTAATAACTACCGAAACCAGCTCAAGACACAGAACATTAATGATGTGAACGACCATAAGTACACATACGCCATCGGCACGATGTATATGGATATCATCCAGGAATGTGAGAAGCTCGGCGATTATGTCGTTAACGTCGTCGAGGCAAGGATGAATACGAAAAAGGTTGAGGCATAAGCCTGTAACATCTTTCTGTATAGCCATACAACGATTCCGGCCTCTGTCACGAAATTCATCGTGGCAGAGGCCGAAATGTTTTTTTCAGAAGTGCCGTTAAATGATACAGTTTTTAATGGAGCTGACTGTAGTTGAGCTTCCAGCCTTTCAGGGTAGGCTATTGAAAACAGAAAACAGCACGTCACCGCATGCTACGGCTGGGCTGACATCAGCTCCGTAAGCTTGCGCATGCCGTCACTTGCCCCGAGAGATATATGCGTTATATCTCTGCCGGAAGTTGTCAAAACCGGATTCGGGTCGATAAGATATACCGGTGTGCCGGGACGTGTATATTCTATCAGGCCGGCAGCCGGATATACGTTAAGCGACGTACCTATGATGACAAAAATGTCAGCTTCCCGGGTCGCTTCGGCAGCCGGTTCCATCATCGGCACTGACTCTCCGAAGAACACTATGAAAGGACGCAGCAAGCTGCCGTCGCCGGCTTTTGTTCCCGGAGCTACATCAGAGTTTTCCGGTGTAAGCTCACGTATGTATCGCTCGTCATAAGGCGAACGGCTGGAGCAAACCTTGGTCAGCTCGCCGTGAAGATGAATGACATTTGTTGAGCCTGCCTTCTCGTGCAGATTGTCCACATTCTGGGTTATAACGGTAACCTCATAACGGTCTTCAAGTGATTTTATAAGCTTATGACCGTCATTGGGCTCTGCCTGCCATAGCTTTCTGCGCATCATATTATAGAAATTGGTAACAAGTGCAGGGTCTGCCTCCCAGCCCTCATGAGATGCCACCTGCTCAACGGGATAGTTCTCCCAAAGGCCATCGTTGCCGCGGAATGTCTTGAAACCGCTCTCTACAGACATACCGGCACCGGTAAGAAAAACAATTTTCTTCATACTCGTCAGAATTAATACTGTTTTTTTAATTATCTTTTCACAAAGTTATTAATTTTTTCGCAATTCAGACATTATACAAAAAAAGAAAATGCTAACTTTGCATCCGCATGAACGTACACTGACCTTTTTATATTTTAAGAGTTGCTGACATACTTGTCTGACACGTATGTATGTGTACGAAGAAACATTAAGAAGATAATAACAACAAAATATTAATTGCATTTTATGGATAAAGTAAGCTATTCGCTCGGATTGGGTATTGCTAGACAGCTGGCCGGCCTGGGCGCAACAGATGTTAACGCCGATGACTTCGCACAGGCACTGAAAGATGTCTTTGCAGGGAAGGAACCACAGGTGAGCGATGCCGAAGGACAGAATATCGTAAGCAACTATCTGCAGAAAAAACAGGAAGAGGCTGCTGCACGTCTGAAAGAAGAAGGACAGAAATTCCTCTTAGATAACGGAAAGAAAGAAGGCGTTATTACTACCGAGTCAGGACTTCAGTATCAAGTGCTGCGCGAGGGCAACGGCAAGAAACCGTCAGCAACAGACCGCGTGGAATGCCACTATGAAGGCACTCTCATCAACGGCAAGAAATTCGACAGTTCTTATGACCGCGGGCAGACTGCCACATTCGGCCTGGACCAGGTCATCAAGGGCTGGACAGAAGGACTGCAGCTGATGCAGGAAGGTGCTAAATACCGTTTCTTCATTCCTTATGAGCTCGGATACGGCGCACAGGGTGCAGGACAGGCTATACCGCCGTATGCCACGCTGATTTTCGATGTTGAGCTGATAGCTGTTAAATAACACGGAATTATATACTTTTTTCAAAACAACAAAAATTCACCATAACAAGAAAATGAAAAAAATCTTTTTCGGAGCTGTAATAGCTCTGTGCGCAGTATTGTCAAGCTGCGGCGACTCTACACCACGCGCTAACCTCAAAAATGATGTCGACACGCTTTCTTACGCCATCGGACTGGCTCAGTCACAAAATCTGAGGCAGGCTATCGAGACCAAGCAGATCCCTGTTGACACAACCTACATGAATGACTTTATCAAGGGTATGAATGAAGGTGTAAACGCAGGTGATGACAAGAAACGCCAGGCCTATCTGCTCGGAATAGCTGTCGGCCAGCAGATTAAAGAAGGTCTTATCAACGGCATTAACCACGAGGTGTTCGGTTCCGATTCTACAAAGACTATCTCTATAAAGAACTTCATGTCGGCTTTCATTACCGGAACAAGAGGCAAGAAAGGTCTTATGACTCCTGAGCAGGCTCAGAATATTGCACAGTTCAAGCTTCAGGCAATAAAGGCCAAGAACATGGAGAAGGAATTCGGCGCAAACAAGGCTGCCGGTGAGAGGTTCATGGCTATGAACAAGAAGAAGCCGGGCGTAAAGACCCTGAACACAGGTGTTCAGTATAAGGTAATCAAAGAGGGAACAGGCGCCATGCCTAAAGACACTTCTCTCGTAAAGGTAAACTACGAAGGACGCACCATCGACGGCAAGGTTTTTGACTCAAGCTACAAGCGAGGCCAGGCTGTGACAATGCGCGCCAATCAGGTCATACCAGGCTGGACTGATGTACTCGTTCACATGCCTGTTGGCTCAGTATGGGAAGTATACATTCCACAGGAACGCGCCTACGGTGCACAACAGGCCGGACAACAGATTAAGCCTTTCTCTGCACTTATCTTCAAGATTGAGCTTCTGTCTGTTAACGGAAAATAAATCATTTTGATGGTTCGCTGTCATGACGGTTCAAAAATAACGATGGAAAAGACTTTTACAACGATTTTTTTCATTAAGAAAATAAAAACGGAACTAAGGGATATTACAGTCTGACAGCGGATCTTTCTTTTTCATTTTTCTGATTTTTCACATCAATGAAAAAAATAATAACACTGACATTAGCACTCGCCGTCACAGCGGGTGCTTCTTTGTCTGCATCGACGCCGGCAAAGAACAAGAAGAAAGCTGAAGTAAAAACAACCGCAGTAACCATTCCGCCAACTGTTTCTGACAGTACGAGCTTTGCAATGGGATACGAGGCTACAGACGGACTTATAAACTACCTGACACAGCGCTCCGGACTCGACACGGCTTATATGGCCGATTTCATCTCTGCCTTCAGCGAGGCCGTAAGCCACGAGGGTGACCCGCATTCCAAGGCCCGCATAGCAGGATACGAGATTGCACACATGGTAACAGAGAGAATACTACCATCTGTAGAGCAGGCAAATGCCAAAAGTGGTTTGTCCTTAAACCGTGATCTCTTCTACAAGGGATTTACTGCCGCTCTCAACGGTGATAAGAATGTATTTGCATCCATTAAAGACGCCGCCGATTATAACCGCAAAGCTATGAGCGCAAAAGGTGAGCAGTGGCTGGCTCAAATAGCAGCACAACCGGGCATTAAAAAACTGCCGTGCGGCGTTCTGTACAAGGTCATCAAAGAAGGCAACGGAGCAAAGCCGCAGAGAAATGATGAAGTTCAGGTCATATATGAAGGACGACTGATGGACGGAACGGTATTCGATGCTACTGAGAAGCACCAGGAAAGCAAAGATTCACTCGGCAATATCAAACCTGACAAATTCAACGTAGGACATCTTATAAAAGGCTGGACTGAAGCCCTGCTTGCTATGCCTGTAGGCTCAAAATGGGACATTTATGTTCCATACGACCTTGCTTACGGAGAAAACGGAGCCGGACAGGACATTCCGCCATACGCGCCGCTCGCCTTCACGCTTGAGCTGAAAGATATTGTTAAGCCCGAACCAGTTGGTGCCTTCAGCAATAACCATAAAGAAGAAGCTTCCGCAAAGAAAGCTGAGCCGGTAAAGAAAACTGCTAAGCCCAATCTTAAGAAGAGAAGCAGGAGAAAATAAGAAATATATCTGAAATCAAGTAATATTAAAGAACTTCCGCATTTTTCAGAAAGAAATTGTCCGGCCAGTGGCCATGCCTTGTGCCGGTCCACGCAAGAATGTTCCAGACAAGAAAATAGATATTTTCATTCTGGCAAATTTACGACTATACAGCAACATTCTGGCAAACAATTTGAAAAGTGAGAAGAATGAAAAGCGCCCCATGACATTTTTTTTGTCATGGGGCGCTTTTGTGCTGTGATTAGCCTGTAAATGAAGCACATACATTTAGCCCGCTTATGTGAAGAGCTAAATCACGAACTTTCGAGACTAACCAGTGTTAAGCGCTCTGTGTTAAGCACTCTGTGTTAAGATATATGTGTTAAGATTTATGTGTTAAGATCAGAAAAAGTAAGCCAATCCAATCTGCCAGTAGTTATTATGGCTGCTGTAGTTTTTCGCAGCCTGCGTGGCTGTCAGATTAGCACTCTTGCCGCATGCAATGTTGTAGTTTGCTGATACCTGAAGATTAGACAGAACAGTCACACCGGCACCGAGATTGACACTGAAATTGCTCTTTTTCAAAGAATAGCTGCTGCCGTTAGACCATTTAAAATTCTTGTCGCCAATATTTATTCCCCACTGCGGACCGGCAAAGAAGAACACGTTGGCTGTGCTGCCCAAGCCAATACTGTATCTGAGATTCACAGGAATGGCAAGTTGCTGTTGCTTGACGCTGGTCTCAGAGTTACCCGTTTCTTTGTTCTTTACATCTGCAGTTTTAGAGTCATACAGCAGTGAAGCGTCTACACCGAGACCGGCAAGCGGAATGCTTATCTTTACGGTCGGCCCGATAAACCATCCGGCACGGTTTGATGCATCAAACACATCGCCGTTTACAGACATATTCGTTACGTTCAGTCCGCCCTTTACACCGAACTTAATCTGTGCGCCGGCGCTGACAGATACCATTGTAAAAACGGCAATAAGGAACAAATAAAGTTTTTTCATTTCTATAAAAGATGTTGGTTTCTGTATTGTGAATATTATCAAAGTCTATGCTAAATATAATCAATGTCTCTGCCGGCGTACTGTAACGCGGGCCTGTCCCTTTGTCGATGAGGAACGGTCTGAATCTGAGCGTCTGCGGCTCTTTCTTATCGATGTCTTTGAAGATTCTGCAGAAGTCCTCTGGCGGCTGCGTTTCTTTTTTCCGCTCTTCACAGCCATCGTATCTGCCTTTGCAGCCGCTATGCTGTCGAGTGAATCCTGACGGGCCCTGTCGCCCCAGATATTCTTTTCGAACGCTATAATCTCATTTTCTATGCGCTGCTGCTCTTTTCCAATGGCTGAGTCATTCTTGCAATATTGTGCTAGCGTCTGCCCGAGCATGTTGGTAGTCTTATATATCTTTCCTCTGTAAAGAGACATGTCGAAAAAATCTTCCACGCTCATCACGGCCGCATTGTTAAGATTGCTCGTCACCATCTGCTGCCGCGACAGGAACGGTGCCAAATCAGAATACCTCACCCAGAACAATGGATAACGCGATGAACCGTCGCCGAAGTCATCCAGCCTCTCCATGATTGGACACAAGGCAATCACCTGAGTGTGGAATGTAGCTGTATTCTGGTCATAATATGAGCATTCCTTTATATAATAAGCTTTTACATCTGCCGATGGAATATCACTGTTGTCAATGCGCACACGCCCGTTTACCGTCTCATAAAAAATATGATAATCCTTAAGGAAATCCATTGGCTTGACACGGTTGGCCTGAGTGAAGTTCTCCTTTCCGTCTAGGTCATACTTATATGCCGGCACACGGCCGCTCATCATCAGCCTGAAAATATAAGTAAACAGATTCATCTGTCCGCCCACCGGTTCAGTAGGATAATAAAGCCCGGCATTCGCATCTGTTGTCAGATCTATCTCCCTGTATACGTCACGCCGCCAGACAACATCAGCGGGCATGGTCTCAGCTGTCGGGAACATGATCTTCGCACGCTCCGTAATATCGTTCTGCGACTGTCTCTGCTGCTGACGTCGTGCCTTAGGCTGCGCTGATACAAACAGCGCCACAGCAAGCATACAAATTGTCAGATATATTTTTCTTTTCATATTCTTGGATAAATTACTGTGCCAAAACTACTTTGACAACATTCTTAATGCTGACAGAAAATGCGTGTAAGAATAGTTTCACTATTTTTACAGAAACCATCTTAATGTGTCCGGTTATCCTTCTGACGGCATAAACCGGCAGCAGTCATTTAACTATCACTTCCATAGCACCAGGCAGGTTTCGTGTAATGCCATCGGGGCCTACCGCCCTTATGTGCGTTATATAAAAGCGTTTGTTTCGCGACAGATGCCGGAACTGGTCACGCTGACGGCTCGAGAAAGCACCGCCGGCAGAAGCCAGCGGCACTGCATTGCCCATATTGTCAAAGAACACGGTTTCAAAGCTCAGCACTCTGAACGGAATATCAAGCAATCCGTCGTCAATGGCTGCGCGCACGCCGCCAGCACCGACAAGAGATCCTTTGGCAAGTCCGCCTCCCTTGAAGCGGTCAGCGCCAAGAAGAATGTATGCCGTAGGATCTGGCAGTTTCCTGACATGAAATACGAAAGGTCCAGCCGAACGGGATGTCTTGCCGTCACGTCCCGTCACTCTCATAACGACATCATGCCCTACTGCCGTTGGCACTACAGTATAATGTCCTGCGCCTTTTGCTACCACCCGCGCTCCCGCTGCCGACAGCGACACTGCATTCTGCGGAATGCCCGGCATGCTCACGCTGACCGGATTCTGAAAACCGGCATAAAGCACGTTCATGAGGTCAGCGGCCACCGTGGCCGTGTTTGGAGTCGGAATAACATTGTACTTCTGTATGAAGTTACGTCTCAGCCAGTCACCGGACCCGTTCTGCATCATTATATATCCTGAGAACTGATGTTCTCCAACGCCACCGGCCGTAAAAGAATAATGTCCGTCGGTATTAAGCCTTGCACCGTTAACATATATCACTGGATGACGGGTGGTGTCAACAGCTGCCATTACTATGTCTGCATTAAACTTCTCGCCGGGATACAGAGTAGTCTTCTCTGGAATGACAAACGCATTCACCTTGTTCACTCTGATATCCTTGAGGTCGACCTGTGCCACAAGGGTGTGCAACACCTCTCCTTCAGCATATCTCACATCATTCTGCAGTTTTGACAATAAGGTGACAGCTGCCGCCACTGGCATATTCTCAAACATATATTCCTGCCAGTTCTTGCCAAGCGTACCTTTTTTCTTCGGCACCACCGTCGACAGGTTACTTGCTATTATCTTTCTCTGGTTAGGATCTGTCACCATGGTAAGCACAAAACGGCGGTATCTGTTTATGGCATCATACAGCCTGCGTCCCTGTCCGCTGACAGGAGCGAGCATAACTGTTCCCGATGCTTCAAGATTATCAGCATTTTTGATGTTCCTCACATCACCATCATCCCCGTCAGCCTCTTTGACTATTGCTACCTTAAGGCTCTGAGCGAAGTTATAAAGTGAATCGCTCATATTCTTAACCATCGTAGCCTTTTCAAACCACGCCCTTGTCTTTTCAGGATTATTGCGCATCTGCGCTTCAAAATCACTGTATATAGATCTGTTCTCTGCTGACGTATTGTCTGTAGTGCGCGTCAGTCCGTCGTCAACAATTGTGAAGCCATTAAGGGCCTCCGTTGAGATGTTGAGCGCAAGCATAGCCATCAGAACGATATACATAAGATTTATCATTCTCTGGCGCGGCGATACCGGTCTTTTCTTTATAGCCATTGTCAGCCCTCTGTGTTAGGAGTGACAGCACCACCAGGCGCAGCCGCTCTCATGTTTACAGTCATAGCCTGAATCATACGTGCGTAGATGCTGTTCAGCTGCTCTATCTGCTCAGCCATCTTACGTGTCTGCTCGTTAATCTCGTCGATAGTGCCTATCTGCTTGCTGGCGCCCTTCAGCTGCATCTCATAAACCTTGCTGATGCCTGTGAGCGTACGGTTCAGGTTTTCCATTTCCTCACTGTCACGCGTCAGCCTTGAGCTCTGCTCGTTAACCTTTTCAAGCGTAGATACGAGTTTCTTAAGCTCTTCCACATAGTTACCCTGTGCCTCATTAAGAGTCTCTGCCTGCTCCGCCGACATCTGCGGCACGAATGAAGGCTGCGGCTGACTGTAAGCAGGCTGCGCAGCATTGCCGTTGACACTGGTTTCTGACGATGCGCTCTCTGACGGCCCGCCAAAGGCTGTAACAGGCTCATTGGCAGTCTGTCCATTCCCGCTGCCACCATTGCCAGAATACAAGTTACCTGTTGCCGCCGGCGTTTCCGTTACGGGCTCATGCCATTCCGTCTGTGAGCTGTCATTATCATTGTTTTGTGGTTCAAAAGTGACAGACGTCGCATTCTGCTCCACCTCTGCCTCCGGCATACCGCCTTCACGCAATGCAGCAGCCTCCTCATCCTTTGAGTAAGACACACGGCCGCTCTCAAGATATTCACGTGTCACCTTTGTCGGAATGTCTCTGCCTTCAGCTGTTTTGTCAAACGGACGGTCAAAGGCTGATATAAAGAACACACACACCTCTGTGCCCATACCCAGGAACAGCATTACGTTGGCACCCGGCAAATGAGTCAGCTTAAACAGCGCACCTAGAATAACAACAGATGCGCCCCAGCTGTACGCATAGTTCAGAAATGTCTGCCCCTGAACGGTATCCATCCACTTCTGCAAACGATACACTATATTATATTTACTGTATTCTGACATAATCTCTGATATTTACATGAAATTTTTCTTGACTTGCTCCAAATGACATTTTCAAAAGACATTCTAAAAAGACATTCTAAAAAGACATTCTAAAAAATGTAATGTCACGTATTACCGCGATATTATACCATAATATTCTATATTTTACATTATCATTTTCTCTTTTTCTTTTGAGCTTTCTGTTTCTGACTTGACGTTGTAGCCAGACTTCTCACACATCTGAAGCCGATATAAGAGCGCGGCTGGTTCTGGTATTCCCATGAACGCCATGCACTTCTGATAAACGACTCAGGATCTTTCCATGAGCCACCCCTGACACTTTTTTTCTTTAGTCTGTACGGATCTTCCTTTGCCGCATTATAAGACAGCTCCGGGTTCAGATCGTTCATGGCCTCCACGCCTGACTCCGTATAAACAGTACTTGTCCATTCTGCCACGTTACCGGCCATGTCATACAGCCCGTTGGAGTTCGGCGAGAACAACCCGACCTTGGATGTTATCAAATTTCCGTCCTCGGTATAGTTGCCTCTGTCCGGCTTGAAGTTCGCATAGAAACATCCCTGTCCGTTTTTCACACGCGCGTTTTCCCAAGGAAACTCATTTCCATTCTTTCCACGTGCAGCATATTCCCATTCCGCCTCTGTCGGCAGCCGGTATCGCTGGATGAAACGCGCCTCCGGACCAAGTCCTTTAAGTAGGTATTCCGTTCGCCACGCACAGAATGCATTGGCCTGCTCCCATGTCACGCCTACAACAGGATAGTCATTATATGCAGGATTGGAGAAATAACTGCGCAAATAGACTTCATTGTCAGAATTCTTGAAATCGTTCACCCACACTGTCGTATCAGGATATACATTGACAATATAAGTGTTAAGGAAGTCCCACGGTCCTGACAGCGGTCTGTTTATTGTCTCGCGGTGAATGTTCCCGTCATCATCTACGTATGCCGTGTCTTTTGATATCATCACAGTCTCGTCAGGGTTCACAGTCTCATCTGTGTTCAGAGTTCTCTCCTCCGGATTCAGTCTGTTGCGTCTCAGCGCAGCAGTAGTATAATCATAAATCTCATACTTGTAATTAAGCTGCCGCCAGTCGATGAGCTTCTCGCCGGTAACGGGATTGGTGACATACATGCTCTCCACAGCTCTCTGCTCGTCTTCCGACAGTTTTCTAGGCAGCCGTTTCTTCCAGTTTATATGCGGGGTAACAGGATTGCCGTCCTTGTCCTCGGTAATCATATATGTCTCATCACCCCCGTAGGCAGGGTCAGCAAGACGCGTACGCAGAATGGAATCACGCACGTAAGCCACGAACTGCTTGTATTCCGAGTTTGTCACCTCCGTCTCATCCATCCAGAAGCCGTCAAGCGATATGTCTTTCCTCGGCACTTTCTTGCCCCACAGACTGTCTTCCGGCAAACTGCCCATCTTCAGAAATCCGCGGTTTACCTTCACCATGCCGTAAGGAGTCGGTTCTGTGAAGTTACGTCCTCCTACGCCGACCACCTCTCCGCCTCTTCCGGACAGCGACGACGATGCGGCACTGAAACAACCGGTAAGCGCAAGGACACACACCGACAGACACATGGCAAATATAGTATTTCTCATATTTTGTTTATAATTCTTCATGACAAATATAAAATAAAACAGCTGCATTTAAACCGGCATATCATTCTTCTGACGATATGCAATCCGCGCAAGCTCATAAAATTCTGACGCTTTGATGCCTGTTCCTTCCCTTCTTCACCAAATTGATGTTATGCTTGTATCCGAGGAAAAGCTCATGGCTTCCGTTTCCCGGGTTTATAGCCGATGTATACACCTCATAGCTGTATCCTATCACCACACCGTGGAAGTTTCCCCCCAGCAACACCGTTACAGAATTTGCCGGACTGTATCCCACGCCGCCATACATCATTTTATTATCTCTGCTGTATACGAGCCGCGCCGTGACGTCAGCGCGCCACGCAGTGCCGTCTGTGCGTGCAAGCAATGACGGCCTCACTGTAAAAAACGGATTTTCAAACCGTATATTGCCTCCACCGGTCAAATAATACGTAGGGTCAACGGTGAAGCGAGCCCTCTCGCCCAGCTCTACCTCGGGCTTGTTAAGATGCTGTACAGACAAACCGGCATACCAGTCTTTATGGTCGTAATATAATCCCAAAGCAATGTCAAGACCGCTGCCGTTGTCTGACGAAGACGACGACAGCAACGGGTCACTGCTGTCATTGGCGTCAGCCTTTGAGAAATCAAACTTCTCACTTATAAATCCCAATTGCAGTCCTGCTGCCAGCTGTCCCTTGAACAAAGAGCGCTTATAGTTATATTGCAATGCCACGTTGGTATGGGTAAACAGTCCTATCTTGTCAGTGACCACCCTGATGCCGGCACCGTGATAGCTTTTCAAGGCATAGAACGGCATATCTGCCGACACATACATCGTACGCGGATTATTCTGGAAACCGGCCATATCGATAGCGTATGCTGCAACAACATTCAGCTCACTGCCCTTTCCGGCAGAAGCAGGATTAAAAGACGTCTCCATGTCAAAGTAATGACTGTATGACGGATCGTACTGACCGTAGGCGCTGACTGCGGTCAGACAAATGATGAATATCGACAGTAAACGGTTTCTCACATTAGTATAACGCTGAAAGAAATAATATTATTGTAGCAATTTGAAATGCCCGCACAGACACCACGCTTCTGCTCTATATAACAACACTGTTTTTATCCAAAACATGGTTTTCGCAGGAAAACGTTTTTTAAAACGGCAAACACATAAAAAGCCGCTTTTACAAAAAAGCGGCTTTCATATAGTTTACTCAGTTTCTAATATTCATCCTCATTCCAAAGAAAATCATCCTTCGTAGGATAGTCAGGCCAAAGGTCTTCAATGCTTTCAAATTCCTCATCATCATCTTCAATTTCCTGAAGATTTTCGAGAACCTCAAGAGGTGCTCCCGAACGAGTGGCATAGTCAATAAGCTCATCCTTAGTAGCAGGCCATGGAGCATCCTCAAGTTTCGATGCCAATTCAAGTGTCCAATACATAAGCGTAAAAATTTAAGCGTTATTTTTATTTTGGCTGCAAAAATAACATATTTTCTTCTAACTGCAACTGTTTAACTGTTTTTTTTAATCATAAATGTAAATAATATATAAAAAAGAGGACATATCAAAAGTTAATAACATAATTCTGCTTGTATTTTTCTCTGTCAAACATCAATATGCCGCAGTAATACAGATCGTATGATGTTATGACGCGCTTGTCAAGCACCATGTGCCGCCACAGAGCATACTCCCGTTTCCCGGAATGAATGTTCTCTGCAATCAGAATAGAATCAGATAGTTTATCATAAGGCAACGACATCAAGAAAGCCACAACGTCGGATGATGAGAAATCAATAAGTATAACCGTCTTAGTAAATCCGGAAGGCAACATATTTACAATTTCGCTTTTCCGGCAACCGGCTTGAATATAATCAGCAGCATTCCTGCACGATGTGGAGGCAACAGTCCAAAAGGAAGCCTGCGCAAAATTTGCTATCCTGAAATAAAGACTGTTCAGCTTTCTTTCTGTATGTGTCAGCTTGGGAAACTTTTTCTTCAAATCAAAATAAGCATAATAAGGATAATGCTCATTAATAACATAACGCACAAAACTATATGCAGAAGGACTCTGCACGCCAAACCCGCGGCTGTGCCGGCAACGTGCGAGCCAAATCATTATTCGCTTAAAAAATGAAAACATTATATTGAAAGAGAATAAATTTTGAAACAGGATAAATATTTAAAAGACATTTAAAATAAAAAAGCTCAATTTTAAATCTGAACGGCTGTACGTGGCAGACTGACGGCCTATGTTTATTTTTGAGTTTCCGTTATTATCCCTTTGCATGATTCATTTAATCCGCGTGCAGGGGCCGCGTCTTGTGCCGGCCAACAAGAAATTTCCCAGCCGATGTCCTCATGCGTGCAAACGCAAAAAGCCTGCGACTCTGTTATGGAATCACAGGCTTTTGCTGTTGTGAAAGAAGG
>OMUH01000049.1 GCA_900314195.1 uncultured Prevotella sp. | reverse complement strand
ACACAACTTATAGAAGTATGGAGTCTCCAAATGAAGAAAATTTATTGAAGAAAATATTAAAAAACGGATGCACTTACGTACATCCGTTTTTTTCGTTGCTTTTAACATTTTATTTTACAGTGATATCCATAGGGGCACACTTAGGCGCGATAACACCAATTTTCAAATAATATCTGTCTGGATTGTTGCCGGTTTTATTGACGTAATAAACCTTTTTATATCGTCCGAGGCTGCCTTTTGTCACTGTGCAGAAGCTGTCAATAGAGAAGCCTATGACGTCACCGTTTACATCATAATCAACTTTACCGATATTCCTGTTTCCGTCTTTAATTATACTATCTCGTTTATTGAAGTCCACACTTGAAATGACAGAATTATAAAAATAATAATAAGTAGAATCATCACTTGCAACATCTTTCGCAGAGCACAAAGTCAAATAAGTAAAATTATAATCTGAGTTGTTTACTTCAATAATTGTGTCAGACGAGAAAGAATATGCATTCGTATTACTGTTGAAAACAGGAAATCTGTCAGCATCTTCATCATCTTTCGTACAAGACACAAAAATAAAACCGCATATAAATGCAAATAATAAAATTTTCTTCTTCATAAGTTTATTTCCAAAATTTTTCGTTAGCATAAGTAAAAGGATAAAATTTTACAGAATATTTAAAGACTTCACCATATACCGATTTAGCAGAATCTTCATCCCAACTTTTATTAACATTAAGAACATAAGCATTTTTTGCTTTATCAGTAAACCTGCTTCCCCAACCGTAATTTAGATGCAAAAGGAACAGCATAAAAACTTAAAGAAGATAAATTAGAAGCTCTTGTGATGTTTAGAGGAATACTTATAACTGTCTTAGCCGTTATAGAAGAAGACGCTCGTGTTTTACCATCATTTAAAACATTTTTTGCAAATGACACGGCCTCCTGCTCTATAAAATTTTGACTGACATTAGTTACATTTAATTCACTTGAATCAAAATGACTGTCATCACAAGAAGTTAAAAATAGAACAAAAATGGCTAAAAGCCATAACATTAGATTTTTTTTATTACGCATAATTTAAAAATAACTAAACAATAAAAGAATTTATTAAGTAATAGTAACGCAAAATTATATATATTTTATAAAAAAACAAAAAAAATAAGAATTTTCATTCATTTTATAACTTAGAGAAACTATTCGTAAATATTCAGCGAATGCTTCTTTATAAGTAAAAGACGACAGTTATATTTGACCCATGAGTTTTCTAAAATATTCTTTGCATATTCTCGTGTATCACGCCATCGGCGGCAGGAGAATAAAAACAGAACGAATAAGTCTTTAAATCCACTGCGAGTTTGTTAGATACAAGCGTTTTTTTGTCAGCATCAGAGCCTGAAACAAACATAAAACCAAGAAATAATTTTTGATGTTATGTGTAAATAGATTAATTTTGCAATATTAAACATATTCATTGTTGTACATATATTGTTACACTTAACAAAAAAGCAAAATGGCGCAGAAACTTATTCAGACCGAGATACAGAAACAGCAGATGCAGCAACGGCTGTCAGCTCAGCAGATGCTGCAGGTCAGACTGCTTGAGATGCCTCTCTCAGAGCTTGAACAGGATATTAACGCCCAGATTGACGACAATCCGGCACTTGAAAAAGCTTCGGAGAGCACAGACAGCAACAATGAAGACAATAATTACGAAGATGACATAACAGGCGACAATGCTGACGCAAACAGCGACGAGACGGAATATGAACGCGAAGAGAAAGAAGACGCGCTTGACTCTGCTCTCGAGGATATAGGACGTGATGACCAGATGCCGGAATACGAATCGCATTCATCAAACAACAATGCTGACTATGAGGAGATTGTATACGGCGACACGCGGTCGTTCTACGACAGTCTGAAGGAGCAGATGGACATGCTCACGCTGACACCAAAGGAGCATGACATAATGGAATATCTGATAGGAAGCATAGACAATGACGGTATTCTGAGAAAAGACCTCGACACCATTTGCGATGAGCTTGCCATATATCACAACGTAGACTGCACGACGGAAGAGATAGAGAACGTACTAAAGAAACTGCAGACGTTCGACCCCGCGGGAATAGGAGCACGCAGCCTTCAGGAGTGCCTTGTGCTGCAGGAGAAAAGACGGCCTGCCGGAAAACTGCGCGACAGGATGATAACATTGCTCAACGACCACTTCGACGACCTGATGAAAAACCATTGGGACAAGATAACTCAGAGCATGGCGCTGAGCAGCGACCAGACTGCAGAGATGCGCGAGGAACTGAAGAAGCTCAATCCGAAGCCGGGAGCCTCGCTCGGCGAGACGCAGGGACGCAACCTGCAGCAGATAACACCCGACTTTGTCGTTGACACTGATGACGACGGCACGCTTACGCTGTCGATAAACAAAGGCGACATTCCTGAGCTCAAGGTGAGCCGATCGTTCTCAGACATGATCGACACATACAAGAAAAACAAGAAGAACATGAACCGGCAGGACAAGGAAGCCCTGCTATATGCAAAAGAAAAAGTGGACAAGGCACAGGGATACATTGAGGCCATACGGCAAAGACAGCAGACAATGTATGCCACCATGCATGCCATAATGAACTGGCAAAGAAAATTCTTCCAGACCGGCGATGAAGCCGACTTGAAGCCGATGAAGCTGAAAGACATTGCCGACAAGACAGGATATGACATGTCGACAATATCGAGGGTAGGCAATATTAAATATGTGCAGACACGATGGGGCATCTTCCCGCTGAAGTTCTTCTTCACAGACGGATACACCACAAAAGACGGCGAGGAGCTGTCTACACGAAAGATAAAGCTGGCCCTGAAAGATATTATAGACAAAGAGGACAAGAGCAAACCGCTCAGCGACGACGTGCTCACAGCGGAGATGAAGAAAAAGGGATTTCCGATAGCGCGCCGCACAGTGGCAAAATACCGCGAGCAGATGAACATTCCGATCGCAAGATTAAGAAAACAATGAACGACAAAAACATTATAATTACGGCACGGGCCCTGAGCATTATATCACGGCCGTTCTACCTGCCTATAGTAGGTATGCTGTGCTTGTTTTTTCTCAGCTATATGAGGCTGTTGCCGACATTCTACAAGGTTTTCATATTGCTGATGGTATACTTCTTCACCATTCTGCTGCCAAGCGTGACAATACGCCTGTACACGCGCTGGCAGGGATGGAGCCGGCAGTCGCTGATAAAGAAGGAGAGACGCGCCATTCCGTACGTAATCTTCATCATCAGCTATTTTCTTTGTCTGGCCATAATGGAATATTTCAAGTATCCAAGGTTCATAACTATCATCATCATAGCAGCACTGGTAATACAAGTGCTGTGCGCGATGATAAACGTATGGTGGAAGATATCAACCCACACGGCCGGAATGGGCGGCATAACGGGCGCACTGATTTCGTTTGCCGGCATCTTCGACTTCAACCCTACGGGATGGCTGTGCCTGGTGCTGATACTGTCGGGAATGGTGGGTACAAGCAGAATGATAATGCGGCAGCACAGCCTGGCACAGGTGACGACCGGCTATCTGCTCGGAGTGATTACCGCAATAGCTATTATTTGAAAAAGAACATACAAAGACATATATCATGAAACCGTTAGTAAGCATTATTATGGGTTCAACAAGCGACCTGCCTGTCATGGAGAAGGCATGCAAATGGCTTGAAGACAATGAAATTCCGTTTGAAATAAACGCGCTGTCGGCACACCGCACGCCGCAGGCCGTCGAGGAATTTGCCAAGGGAGCACGCGACAGAGGTATAAAGGTTATCATTGCAGGTGCCGGAATGGCGGCAGCACTGCCGGGAGTGATAGCAGCCTCTACCCCGCTGCCGGTTATCGGCGTGCCTATAAAGGGTATGCTCGACGGCCTCGACGCCATGCTGAGCATCATACAGATGCCGCCGGGCATACCTGTGGCCACGGTAGGCGTGAACGCCGCGCAGAACGCTGCCATCCTGGCCGCTGAGATAATGGCACTGGCCGACAGCTCCATAGCTGAGAAAGTGGACAAATGGAAATCGGGATTGGGCAAGAAGATTGAAAAGGCTAACAAAGAGCTTGCCGAAATAAAAGACTATAAGTTTAAATGTAACTGACGGCGTGATGGATATTTTCAATTACAGCCGTCGGAAGACAACACCGGTCAGCGCAGGCAGCCTGATAATAGGCGGCGACAGTCCGGTGAGGGTGCAGTCTATGACTACCACCAACACACGCGACACTGATGCCTGCGTCAAACAGGCGGAGAGCATCATAAAAGCCGGCGGAGAGCTCGTCAGGCTGACAACGCAGGGCACCATTGAGGCTGAAAACCTCAGAAACATAAAGGCCGGCATCAGGGCCGACGGCTATGCCACGCCGCTGGTGGCCGACGTGCACTTCAACCCCGACGTGGCCGACGTGGCAGCCACCATCGTTGAGGGCGTGCGCATAAACCCCGGCAATTACGTAGACCCGGCACGCAGGTTCATAAAACACGAATATACTGACGAGGAATATGCCGCCGAGCTCGACAAGCTGGAGAAACGCTTTGTAAAGCTCATCAACATCTGCAAAGAGCATCACACAGCACTGCGCATCGGTGTCAACCACGGCAGCCTCAGCGACAGAATACGCAACCGCTACGGCGACACACCTGAAGGCATCGTGGAGAGCTGCATGGAGTTCCTGCGGATATGCCGCAAACAGCATTTCGACAATGTGGTAATCTCTATAAAATCGAGCAACACCGTTGTCATGGTGCGCTCTGTCAGACTGCTCGTCAGCGTGATGGAGAAGGAAGGCATGAGCTATCCGCTGCACCTCGGAGTAACAGAGGCCGGAGAAGGTGAAAACGGACGGATAAAAAGTGCAGTGGGCATAGGAGCGCTGCTCGCCGACGGCATCGGCGACACCATCCGCGTCAGCCTCAGCGAAGAGCCGGCCGCAGAAATTCCCGTGGCACGCCATCTTGCCGACTACATAGCAAAACGACAGAAACATGTGTTCATACCGGCCGATATGCCGGAACAATATGACTGGCTCAACCCCACGAGGCGTGAGACTGTTCCTGCCGGAATTATTGGCGGCAGCAATGTGCCAATAGTCATTGCCAACATGCCGGCAGAAGCAGCAGACGCGAATGCTGGCATAAGCGGTATCTATGACAGCGACAAGACACCTGACTATATATATGCCGGCAGCAAACTGCCGGAAGACACTGACGGCAAGCAAAAGTATATCATAGATTTCAATATCTATGCCGACATGCAGGCACGCGGCGACAAACGCCTTGAAAGCAAACAGTTCTGCCCTATCTTTCCCGTTGCTGCCATACCGCTCATCGGAGCACTGAAGGCCGACGTGAAGTTTCTTGTGTTGCAGTTCGGCACACCGGCAGAGGAATATCTCACTTGTCTGAAGATGCACCCTGAGGTGGTTGTGGTGTGCAACAGCATGCATCAGAACCGCCTCGGCGACCAGCGCGCGCTCGCCGCCGAAATGATGAACGCAGGAGTGAAAAACCCGATTGTGTTCTGCGAGGCTTACCGGCACGGAAAAGATGAGAAGAGCGACTTCCAGACAGAGGCTGCCGCCGACCTCGGCGCACTGCTCATTGACGGCCTCACCGACGGCATCTGGCTGCTCAACGACGGCGACATAAGCAGCCGCACCATTGCCGACACGGCATTTGGCATTCTGCAGGCAGCACGGCTGCGCATCACGGCAACGGAATATATCTCATGTCCGGGATGCGGAAGGACGCTCTACGACCTTCGCGACACCATACAGCGCATAAAGGCCGCCACTGCCGGCATGAAAGGGCTGAAGATTGGCATAATGGGGTGCATCGTGAACGGACCGGGTGAGATGGCTGATGCTGACTACGGATATGTTGGTGCCGGACCTAAAAAGGTATCACTGTACCGCAAACAGGTTTGCATTGAAAAGAACATACCCGAGGAGGAGGCTGTGCCTCATCTGCTGGCACTGATAAATGCTGACAGGGAAAACAAGAAATAACCAATAACACTATATCTATGGACATCAAGACCTTCTACAACGCATCGGAAGACAGATATGCCGACAGTGATGCTCTCTATTGCCGCTGCGGACATTCTGGCGTCATGCTGCCTAAGATAAGCCTTGGCTTCTGGCATAACTTCGGAGGCAATGATCCTTACGAGCGCAGCCGCGCGATAACACATTATGCCTTTGACCACGGAATAACGCATTTCGACCTGGCTAATAACTACGGTCCTCCCTACGGCACGGCTGAAGAAACGATGGGACACCTCATTGACGATGACTTCAGGCGCTATCGTGATGAGCTCTTCATATCTTCAAAAGCCGGATATGACATGTGGCCAGGACCTTACGGCAACTGGGGATCACGCAAATACCTTATGGCAAGCATTGACCAGAGCCTGAAGCGTATGCATCTTGACTATGTAGACCTTTTCTACAGTCACCGCTATGACCCAGAGACACCGCTCGAAGAGACCTTGCAGACTCTTGTCGACATTGTCAGACAAGGCAAGGCTCTCTATATAGGCATCAGCCGGTGGCCGCTGGAAGCACTGAAGACGGCATACGAATATCTGAAGGCACACGACTGTCCGCTGCTTATCTATCAGGGACGCATAAACCTCATTGACCGCGCTCCTATAGAAGAAGGCATTCTTGACTACTGCCGCGAGAAGGGCATCGGCTTCATCAGTTTCTCACCGCTGGCACAGGGACTGCTTACCGACAGATATCTTAACGGCATACCGGCTGACAGCCGTATGGCAAAAGGTAAATTCCTTAAAAAGGACGCACTCGGAGACGGACGTCTTGACATGATACGACAGTTGAACGAGATTGCGGCTGAACGCAGCGAGAAGCTTGCCGAAATGGCTCTCTCATGGATTTTGCATCAGAAAGGAGTGACAAGCGTGCTTTGCGGCGCAAGCTCAACGGCACAGCTTGAAGCCGACCTTAAATGCGTTCACGCTGACCCGTTTCCTGACGATATTCTTGAAAAGATAGAAAAGACCGGAACGAAATAAATAGCAATATCAGTTGCACTGAACAGAATGTTATAAAATTATCACGCTGGTGATAATTTTTTATCACAGTGAAGATAATAATTTATCACCAGCGTGATAAATTATTATCTTCACTGGAATGCCGCCGGCTGAGAGCGTGGAAAATGCTCACAATAGAAAGAACAATCCCCGGGCTAAACGAAGCACTGCGCTCCGCCCTTAGCCCGGGGATTATCATAACAGTATGACTACAGCTTGTTGCCCTGCAAATGCAACGCAAACTTACTTGACAAGAGACCCGACATCGTTGCGCAGTCCCTTCATTGAAGTAAGATATGCTTTCGCAACACCGAAACGCAGGAACATGTCAAGCCGTATAGGCACATGGTTAGTGTCGTCGGTGATATAAAAATCAACAATGCGCTTGTAATCACCGTCTTCCTTCTCCATATAGCTGAGCTGCAGACAGCGGTAACGGTGTCCGTTGTCAGCCTTTACGTTTACTATTCCGCGGTATTTCAGCATGGCTGGCTTGGAGTCATTGCCGCTGATGATAGGAAAGCCAACAACATGTCCTTTCTTCCAGCCTTTAGGATTAAAGCTGCGTGCACGCAGAAAGATGTTAAGCATGTCGAACTGGCACTGGTTGTATGTAACCTGTTTCCATTTCACATCGCCGTTGGCCTTTACGCGATGCTGTTTCACATGACAGTTGTAGTTAGGATATGAGTAGAACACCTCGTCTATATAATACCGCTTGCCCTCGCGTGCCGCCTTTCTGTAATAAAGCGGTTCCATCTTCAGTGACGCATGACACAGAATGGTGTCACGCATAACGAAATAGCGGTCGAGCTTACTGTTGGTACGCGTGATAAGACTTGCCTTGTAGGTAGGCTTGCCGGCAAAACGCGAACTGACAGTATTCAGCGTGGCCGAGCCCGCCTTTATCCACACGAATTTCCAGTTATAATAAAGATTATACGACAACTGCTCGCCGGGTTCGAATGCCGTATTGCGGAACGTGCACTGCGCATAGCTCTCAAAAGAGAACAGCAAAGCCACAACGGTAAAAAATATCTTCAATTTCTTCATAATTCTCTTTTTTTATTTCATTTTAGCATTACAGAACTGTTAAACTGCGGTAAAACTATATAATATTCTTTGACTATGCAAAGAACACGCATTTTTTTTACATTTTTTGTCCTTCGACATACTGAATGCCGAGCTGACGAGCACGCTGCGCATTACGGTTCTTTATTTTCTTCTCCTTGTCAGGCTTTTGTTTTGTTATTACGCCGGGTTTCTGATGCTCCACAGGCACAGAGAGAGGATTCCACGTCTTCTCCACATCCCATTTCTCACGGCACACGATCTCTTTCGGATAATAGCAGACCGTCTCTGGCTGCCGGTTTTCAGAATAACATCCGGTATCCCACAAGCCATTGTTGTTGCTGTCAATGAAAAGGCGGAGATAATATGTTCCCGGTTCGAGATAATAAAACTCAGCCTGTGAGTTCTGCACATTGACCTTGCGAATAACCTTATCACTCTTGTCAAGAAGTTCCATTACGACAGAAGAATCGCGGAGTCCTTCCACTGTGACCAGCAACGACGAAAACTCATCATTGCTCTTCACCTTAAATCCCTGTTTGAACTTACCGTTCACGCGTCCGTATATATCAGTGAAGGCACACGAATCAATCTCAAGACTGTATTCTATGCCCGGCCGCCATTCTCCAAGAAGGTCATAGCTTCTCGGCCGTGTCTCCCGGAGCAGGAACGGAGAACGGTACCACAGCGTGTCGTGCTTGGCATACAGATGCACTTTCGAGCTGTCGACAGAGCTCAGCGGAGCCGGAAACATGATATGGACATTCTGGTCAGGACGCATACCGCGCTCAACGATATAATCAGGCTTCAGCAGCTCCGGCGGATAAACTGAATCAAACGGCAGTCCGTCGTCCTGTCGTTTCTTCTGCTGCTTCTGCCATTTCTCCATGTCGCGCTGCTTCTGCTTCATTCTGTGAGCATAGCTCTCCTTAGCGAGCACGTCAAGCGTATCAGTCTGGTTTACAAGCGTTCCCGTGCTGTCAGTCATCATATAGCTGACCTGCATACGAAGCGTGTCCTGGTTGACAAGTGATGTGTCGCGCAGCCAATAAGTCACCGTATCTCTCTTTTCAGAGGCTTCAGTAATGAAAGCATTTTCAGAATTGAAGTTAATGCCTTTAATGCCTGGCAGCCTGTCACTGCCATAGCTGAAGAACAGCGTGAAATGGTCAGGCTGCTGCCTGTCGGCCTTTAAGAAGAAACGGTCTGTAAGTGTTTCCGTGAATGCCTTCAGGACAATGTCATCAGGAAAGAAATGCGTATAGCTGACGGGCTGTATGGCCTTTATATGCAGTGAGTCACGCCACAGTGTGTCCTGGCGCACGTCAGGCTTCGACGACGGCACTACAATATCATGATTGAAGGCCAGCATCTCGCTCTTCTGATTGTACATATAATTATTGTCAGCATCCTGAAGTGCATATATGCGGTATGACCCCTGTCGCACGCCCTTGATGACAAAGCGTCCGCGGCTGTCTGTGCGGCTGACGCGCAGCATAGGCAAATGTGTAAAGGCACTGTCGGCAAGATTGTCATACAGTCCGACAAGAATACCCTTCACCGGCTCAAGATTGTCAGCCTCGAGCACGATGCCCGACACCTGCATGGTGTCAATGGCACTGCCGGTAGAGAAGGTATACGCATAATTGCCGAGCGGATTACCCTCGTTGTTGTCGGCAATGGCATCAGAGAAATCAATGGTATAGGTAGTGTTCGGCTTCAGAGAGTCTCTGAGCAGCACCTGTATATGCTTTCCCATGCCCTTTATCTCCGGCTGTTCAATCTGCGGCGGCGATACCACCACCTTCTCAGTAGGATTGTCGAGCGTGACATACTCATTGAAAAATATGTTTATCTTCCGCTTGTCAACATTCACGGAGCCGTCAGCCGGTGAGGCACCGATAACCCGCGGCGGTGTCTCATCATACCATCCGCCGTCAGGACTGCCCATCTTCGCGCACGACGACAGCAGCGACACGATGGCAACACACACGAAAAGCACCCGGGCCATCCGTGTCATATATCCAATGCAAATATTCCTGTCGTCTGAAAACATCAGTTCTTTATAATAAAATTTGAAATGAAGCAGCTATATAAATACGTATAAAAACACCATCAGCAATCACACCAGCCATGCGCAATTATTCTTCTGCAGAAGAATTCATTTCAAGCAGTTCGTCAATGTTCTTTCTGCTGTTGCTGAGCCTCGGAATCTTATGCTGTCCGCCAAGTTTGCCTTTGTCTTTCAGCCAGTCGTTGAAAAGGTTCTTCCGTGCCTTTACTATCTCAAGATGCTGCAGCGTGATGTCGTGCGAGCGTTTCGCCTCATAATCGCTGTTGAGCTGCTGCAGCCGCTTGTCAAGCAGGTCGGCAAACTCATCAAGGCTCTCCGGTTCCTTGCTGAACTCTATCAGCCACTGATGGCGGCACTTGGCATGACTGTCCATATATACCGGCGCAGCTGTATATTCAGACACCTGCGCTCCTGTTTTCTCACATGCATATTCAAGTCCCTTCTCGGCGTTGTCCATTATCAGCTCCTCGCCGAAGGCATTGATGAAATACTTTGTTCTGCCGGTGATGACAAACTTATACGGATTTTTGGAAGTGAACATCACCGTATCGCCAATCATATACCTCCACAACCCGCACGACGTGGTTATCACCATGGCATAGTTGCGGTTTGTCTCCACGCCCCACAGCGGCACTATGTTAGGGTTCTGCTTGTCAAACTCATCCATAGGAATAAACTCATAGAACACGTCATAGTCGAGCATCAGCAGCATGCTCTTGTCGTCAAGGCGGCTCTGGTTGCCGAAGAATCCTTCACTGGCATTATACGTCTCCATATAATGCATGTTTGGCGACGTTATAAGCTGCTCATACTGCTTGCGGTACGGTGTGAAAGCTATTCCTCCGTGGAAGAACACCTCAATGTTCGGCCATACCTCTTCAAGATGTTTCTTGCCCGAGACCTCCATCACCTTCACGAGCACGGAGAGCATCCACGACGGAACACCCGACAGGTTGGTAACATTCTTGTTCAGACATTCATGAGCTATCTTCTCACGCTTAACCTCAAAATCGCTGAGAAGAGCCGTTTTCTTTGACGGCACCCTGAAGAGATTGGCCATCGGATTGATGTTCTCAATGAGAATGGCGCTGAGGTCGCCCACCAGCGAGCCCGGCAGGTTATAGTTAGGCGAATGGCTGCCGCCAAGGATAAGAGCCTTTCCGTCGAAGATGCGGCTCTTCGGATTGTTCATCAGGTAAAGTGCCACGGTGTCAAACGGCCCTTTGTAATGAATGTTATGCAGTCCGTCCATCGACACGGGTATGAACTTGCTCTTGTCGTTTGTCGTTCCCGACGACTTGGCATACCACTTCACCGTTCCCGGCCACAGCACATCAGCCTCGCCGTGCCTCATACGGTCTATATATCCCTTCAGCTCCTCGTAAGTGTTTACAGGAATGTTCCGCGTAAAATCTTCATATCCCTCCGTTTGCTTCAGCAGATGCTGCACACCGTATTCAGTACGCCGTCCGTTATCAATGAGGCGCCTGAGCACGCCGCGCTGCATGTTCTCACCCTCACTGACATATTTTTCAAGAGCTTTCTGCCGTGGCTTAAACACATGGCTCGCTATAGAAGTAAGACTCATTTTTAAGTTGTTTTTAATTTTTATCCAGCATATACTGGCAGCTTGTCTGCTGCCGTCATACGCACTTAAAGCCTTTGCACATAAAGACGAATGCCGACGGATGATATTATTTCATGCAACACTTCTCATTATTATCATAACACGAAAAATCATGCGGCACCGGTAAAATGCAGTAAAAGCACGGTGCAAAATTAATTCAATCTTTCTGTATTCTGAAATTTATCAGGTAAAAATATAATGAAAGCGGCTTTCCGTGCTTATTTCACGGCAGGCCGCTTTCATTCTTTCTTACCTGTTTCGCTCCATGAGAACAAGATTACAGTAAAAATGCTTCGGAAATCATTCTGCCCCGAAAGCCTTTTCCTCAGCTTTCGCAATAATGTCCTCTTTTGACATCTTAGCCGGATCTGCCGTAATATCACTCAAATCAAAATCATCATTACCGGCATCCTTCCGGTCACTGACCGGAGCTATATCTTTTTCATTGTCAGAAGAGAACATCTCAGCCGGGGCGCTCTGACGTGAATTGTCTGTATAAACTTCCTCACTGAATACATTCACATGTTTCTTTTTGGCGTTTCCTTCAGCCGAGATAATAAAATCTGATTCTGTCTCCGTGTCTGGAACGTTCTCCACTGGTTCTTCCTCCATCTTCGTACGCTCAGCCTTGGCCTGGAATACGGAATCAATATACTGCGGAAGCTTCTTCAGCATCTCAAGCGTTTTCTTTGACGCGTTCTGCTGACTTTCTTTTTTTGAATATCCGGTACCGGAGCCACCGTCTACTCCTTCTATGGTCACCTTATATGTGAAAACAGGACTTCCGTTTTTGTCTTTCGTCTGTTTAACCTCCACAAACGCCAGCTTTACCCTGTTTTTCTGACTCCACTCAATGAGCTTGCTCTTGAAATTTATCTCCTTGTATGCAACCTTGTCTATATTTATGAGCTGTGACAGGATACGTTTTTTTATAAAACTCATGCAGGCGTCATAGCCGCGGTCAAGATACATAGCTCCCACAAGAGCCTCGAAGGCATTGCCGCTCATATAGCTGTTGTGCGAAGAGCTGTGTCCGCTCGAGAGCACCAGCTTGTCAATGCCCATCTCCTTCGACAGCTTGTTCAGGGTGTCTCTCTGCACGAGCTTGCTGCGTGTGTTGGTCAGAAAGCCCTCCCGTTTTCCTGGAAAGTGCTGATACACGATATCACCTACCGTGGCATCGAGAATGGCATCACCAAGAAACTCAAGCCTTTCATTGTTGATAGGCTTTCCCTTTGCATTGCGGTGCATGACGCTCTTGTGCAGCAGGGCCTGTTTGTAAAGCTGGATGTTATGTGGATAAAAACCTATAATTTTATAAAGAGACAAAATAAGCTCCTTATCCTTTCGGAAAGGGAGCTTTATTCTGTCTATAAGATTATTCAGCATATTTCTTGAAAATAACACATGCGTTATGACCGCCGAAACCGAATGTATTGCTCAGTGCAGCACGCACAGTGCGCTTCTGGGCCTTGTTGAACGTGAAGTTCATCTTATAGTCGAGTTCCGGGTCATCGTCGCCGTCCTCATGGTTTATAGTCGGCGGCACAATGTCGTTCTTCACTGACAGTACGCAAACCATAGCCTCTACGGCACCGGCAGCGCCCAGCAGGTGTCCTGTCATAGACTTTGTCGATGAGATGTTCAGCTTGTAAGCTTCATCACCGAACACATCCTTGATAGCCTTAGCCTCAGAGATGTCGCCAACATGCGTTGACGTGCCGTGCACATTGATATAGTCAATGTCAGCAGGTGTCATGCCGGCATCGTCAAGAGCGTTCTGCATAACCAGCTTTGCACCAAGACCTTCCGGATGAGATGCCGTGATGTGATAAGCGTCAGCGCTCTCACCCTCGCCTACCATCTCAGCATAAATCTTCGCGCCGCGTGCCTTTGCATGCTCCAGTTCCTCGAGCACCAGACAGCCGGCACCCTCGCCCATGATGAATCCGTCACGGCTGCCGCTGAACGGACGTGATGCGTGCTCAGGATCGTCGTTGCGCGTTGACAAGGCCTTCATGGCATTGAAACCGCCCACGCCGCAGGCGCAGATGGCAGACTCGGCACCACCGCTCACAATAACGTTTGCCTTGCCCAGACGGATAAGGTTGAAAGCATCGGCAAGCGCATTCGTAGATGATGCGCAGGCAGAAGTGGTGGTATAGTTAGGTCCGTGGAAACCAAAATGAATGGAAATCTGTCCGGATGCTATATCTGCAATCATCTTAGGGATGAAGAAAGGACTGAACTTAGGACCGTCGTCAATGTGCTGGCCATAGTATGTAACCTCTTCTTCAAAAGTCTTGATACCACCTATGCCGACACCGTAAACAACGCCGATGCGGTTCTTGTCCTCAGCCTCCAGGTCAAGACCGGAATCCTTGACACCCTGAATGGCACTTATCATGGCCAGCTGACAATAGCGGTCCATCTTGCGTGCCTCTTTTCTGTCAAGATAATCATTCACATTGAGGTTCTTAACCTCACATGCAAACTGGGTCTTAAACTTCGAAGCATCAAATTCTGTAATAGGAGCGGCACCGCTTTTTCCGGCAACAAGATTTTTCCATGTCTCTTCCGGATCGTTACCCACCGGGGTAACAGCGCCCAAACCTGTTACAACAACTCGTTTTAACTCCATATAAAAAATTAATTGAAAAAAGAAATTGGAGATTGGAGACCCTCAGCCAAAGAATAAATAAAAAGGCCGTAACAACAGTCACCAATCTCTAATTTCTGAAAATAAAAAAGCTATTACTTAGCCTGGTTGTCCTCGATATACTTGATGGCATCGCCAACAGTAGAAATCTTCTCAGCCTTGTCGTCAGGAATAGATATTGAGAACTCCTTCTCGAACTCCATGATAAGTTCTACGGTGTCAAGAGAATCAGCACCAAGATCGTTTGTAAAACTTGCCTCAGGCTTAACCTCAGACTCATCAACACCCAGCTTATCAACGATAATAGCTTTTACTTTGTTTTCAATTTCTGACATAATCGTTTTTTTAAAATTTGTTTATTAATATTTTTCTAAGATTAAAATCGGATGCAAAGTAACACTTTTTTCTCCAATTTAGCAAATAAAAATGTAAAAAAAGCTCACCTCATTGCACACTTCATATCAAAGTGTGCATTAAAAAAGTCTTTTTCCGCCTTTTTGTTGCTCAATTAGAACTAATTACATACCTTTGTAAGCATAAAAATACACTGATAAAACAAAAACATTCATTCTTATGTCATTTACAGAGCATGCTAACAAAATATTCAATGAGACCATACGCGATTATCACGTCAGTGACAATGTAGACACGAAGATATCCAATCCGTATCCCGAGGGCACTATTGACAACATACTCTACCTGAAAAACTGGATCGACACCGTGCAGTGGCACCTTGAAGACATCATCCGCGACCCGGCCATAGACCCGTCGGCAGGCATGACCATCAAACACCGCATTGACAAAAGCAATCAGGACCGTACAGACCTTGTTGAACAGATAGACAGCTATTTCCTCGAAAAATACAAGAACGTCAAGACACTTCCCGACGCAACCATCAACACCGAGAGTCCGGCATGGGCCATTGACAGGCTCAGCATTCTTGCCTTGAAAATATATCACATGCGCGAGGAGGCTATGCGCACAGACGCCACAGAAGAACACAAGCGCAAATGCAGCGCAAAGCTGAACGTTCTTCTCGAACAGCAGACCGACCTTGGCGAAGCCATAGACGAGCTGCTTGCCGATATTGAAGCCGGCCGGAAATACATGAAGGTATACCGGCAGATGAAAATGTATAATGACGCCGATACAAACCCCGTGCTCTACGGGAAAAAATAAACTTTTAACAATTAAGGTTACGGCAATTACCGTGTCTTCACCGCAAAGCATGAACCGTGCTGTTGTGAATTTTATTTCATAACACACACGCATCATAACGATGCATGAAAGCACACTCACATATTATATAAAGCATTTCCGAGACACATTATATGCACACATTATATGCTACGTCATGTGTGGAAGTGCCACAACAAGTTGCTTTTGACAACAAAAAAAAGACATAACACCTTAATAAATTACAACCGGCAAAGGCCTTTACAGCTTTACTGCCGGCAGAAACCAAGCAGCAAAAACATGAAAACCGAACACATTCTCATCATCCGTTTCTCAGCCATCGGCGACGTTGCAATGACAGTACCCGTAGTGTATTCGCTGGCCCACCAGTATCCGCACCTGCGCATCACCGTTCTCAGCCGTCCCTATGCCCGCTGTTTCTTTGAGAATCTGGCCCCTAACGTTGGTTTCATGGCTGCCGACATTGATTATGAATACCACGGCGTCACGGGTCTTAACAACCTCTACCGCCGGCTGATAGCCAAGCAGTTCACCGCCATTGCCGATTTCCACAACGTGCTTCGTTCCAATTATCTCCGCATGCGCTTTAGCCTTGCCAACTACAAAGTAGCGCACATAGACAAGCACCGCGACGGCAAGCGTGCCCTCACGCGCCGCGACGGCAAAATGCTCAAGCAACAGCCGTCACAATTTCACAACTACGCCGAAGTGCTTGAAAAGCTCGGCTATCCCGTACGCATCAATTTCACAAGCATATTTCCCATCACCGGCGGCAACCTGCGCCTGCTCGGCGAGAACTACTCAGAAAAGAAAAAATTCGAAAAGTGGATAGGCGTTGCTCCTTTTGCCGCCCATCCCGGAAAAATATATCCTACTGAGAAGATGGAAAAGGTAGTGGCACTTCTCATAAAGAAGCATCCCTCCTGCCGCATCTTCCTCTTCGGCGGCGGAAAGGAAGAGAATGCATTGATGAACTCATGGGCCGAAAAATATCCTCAGGTCACCAATGCCTCTTTTGAGCTCGCCTCCCTGGAGAAAGAGATGATTCTCATGAGCCATCTCAATGTCATGATTTCCATGGACTCGGCCAACATGCACCTTGCCGCCATCTGCAACACACCTGTGGTCAGCGTGTGGGGCGCCACACATCCCTATGCCGGCTTCATGGGATGGAACCAGCGCTACGACGACACCGTACAGACCGACCTCCCGTGCCGTCCGTGCAGCATCTACGGCAACCGCCCATGCTATCGCGGCGACTTCGCATGCATGAACAATATTACCCCGGAGACAATCGTCAAACACGCCGAGGTGTATCTGCAATAAACAACAATTTACATCATAAAAAAAGAATCCATGTTCGAACCTCCAAGAGACACGAGCATGGATTTTTTATCTTCAACGAATTAGTAAAGTGCAAAAAATAACTTCCGCATGTTTTTAGGCTGCTGACGGCCACAAGGGCCGCACCCTGCAAGTGGACACACCTCTTGCTGAAAACATGTGGAAGTTATTTTTTAAACATTGCTTAACCTGATATAAATCCGAATAAAAACAGTTTTATTGCCACATGCATGGTGCGTTCTCGTGACCGTCCGCAATTTTAAAAACATTTCATAGCAGAGTTATTGTAATCAAGTCAGTTTATCAACAAAACGTGTTGAAAAGTGGCGCAAAACCATGTTGAAAACATGTTTAAACCATGTTTATAAAAAATGATTTGTGAGCCAATCAAAGATGCGGCATCAGGAAATGTGGAAAATATAAAGTTTATTAAACAGATATAATCAACTTTTCAACAGATTTTTTTTAGAAAAAGATATAAAATTATTAACTTTGCACCAATCAGAAGCATTGTGAATAACTCACATAATATTCTAATATTCAGAAAGGAATAATCAACATGCATATTGGATAACATACAGCAATTTGTTGATAACACAAAATGCATAAAAAAGCCAGTGAAATTATCAACAAACGCACTTCATATATTCATCCTCATCTTTTAATTCTAAAATTTAAAGAGATATTAAATATATAGATATGTTTAAAGAAGAATGGAAACAGAAGGGATACGCAGACGAGCCTGTTCCCGCCGGTATTGACGTGCGTGCAGAGATACGCCGCATGTGCCGCGAGCAGAAGGCTGTCATCCTTGCCCATTACTATACAGTTGGCGCAGTGCAGGACATAGCCGATTTCGTAGGCGATTCTCTTGCTCTTGCCCGCAAGGCCGCCGACACCGACGCTAAGGTTATCGTCATGTGCGGTGTTCATTTCATGGCCGAGACGTGCAAGCTGCTTTCTCCTGATAAGAAAGTGCTGTCGCTTGATCTGAATGCCGGGTGCAGCCTTGCTGACAGCTGCCGTGCTGACGACCTCAGAAAATACAAGGCTGAGCACCCGGGGTATAAGGTGATAAGCTATGTCAACACTACAGCTGCCGTAAAGGCGCTCACAGACTGTGTTGTCACCTCAGGCAATGCCGTCAAGGTGGTATCATCGTTTCCTAAGGATGAGAAAATCATTTTCGGTCCGGACTATAACCTCGGCAATTATATCAATTCTGTCACGGGCCGTCACATGCTTCTTTGGAACGGCGGCTGCCATGTGCACGAGAAATTCTCCGTTGCAGGCATCGTGGAGCTGAAGAAACAGCACCCGTCGGCACTTGTCATGGCTCATCTGGAGTGCAAGGCCCCCGTTCTTGCCATTGCCGACGTGAAGGGCAGCACGGCCACAATGCTGAAATATGCCGAGGAGCATCCCGATACGAAAGAATATATCGTAGCCACCGAGGCCGGCATGCTTCACGAGATGGCGCGCCGCTGTCCTGACGTGACGTTCTATCCTGTGCCGCCGGAGGTCAGCGAGGGTTCATTGGGGTGCAGCTGCAATGAGTGTGAGTTCATGAAGCTCAACACGCTTGACAAGCTTTATAACACGCTGAAATATGGCTGGCCGGAGATTACCGTACCTGCCGACATAGCACGCGAGGCCGTCAAGCCCATCCAGCGCATGCTTGAGCTCAGTTAGAAAAATCAGAGATAAATCTTCCAAGAATAAATGCCGTGCATAAACAGCTATTGTGGCGTGCGGCATTTGAATAAATAAAAAGTTCAGTTTTTCATAAAAAAGCCTCTCCACTGTATGGACTGTGCGGGCAGCGACTGCCGGCCGGCTCAAGTGAGAGGCTTTTATTTTTTTGCTTTTTATTTCTTTTTTCCCTTTATTCTTTTCCTTTTATTATTTTCCACAGCCGGCACAGTGCTTTAATCCCTATGATGCCGAGCAGACATTCCTTAAAAGTAGCGTTATAATGCCTTACAGGCAGCACAGGCGTTGCGTCTGTCATCCTTGCCACGTCAATCTGCGTGTTCAGCGCATCGGCATACAGCATGGCCATTGCCCGTCGGTCCGTGTTGCCGGCAATATTCTTTTCAGCCCAGCCATACAGCCGGCAGTAGCCAAGCAGCAGGTCTTTCAGTTCGTTGCCGCCTGCGCATGCCGTTATCCCTCCCGGCGATTCATAATACAGATAACGTCCGGCCTCCGGCGGCAGCGTCATTATGTGTTCAGACCTTTCTAGCAACTGCGGCAGCATAATCATGTCTTCATATTTCTGTCCTTTCTCATATCGCAAGGTGTTGAAAAGTCTGCGGTTATACACCTTGTTCCATGCGTAAGCATGTTTCCAAGCCTGCGTTGAGACAAAATATTCTGTGCTGCTGTTGTAAATACGGTTATCAAAATCAATGTTATGCTGATTTGTATCACTGCCGTAATTAGCTGATACAGAATATTCTATAAAGTCGATAGCACAACATCTGTCATTATCTGAAAAGTTATCCACACTGTTATCAACACCTCCGGTAATATTTCCGCAGTATTCTTTCATTGCGTTCATAACGTTTTTCAGCGTGCATGGCTCTATTTCATCGTCGCAGTCGGCAAACGTAATCCACCTGCCCTCAGCCCTTTCAATGCCGTAATTCCTTGCGTCAGATAGTCCGCCGTTGTCCTTGTGGAAAACCCTTATATGTCTGTCTGCCGCTGCCAGCTCATCGCATATCTGCGGTGTCCCGTCATCAGAGCCGTCGTCAATGAGCAGCAGTTCCCAGCTGCTGAGCTGCTGGGCCATGATGCTGTCAACGCATCTTCTCAACGTTTCAGCACCTTGGTAGACCGGTACGATAACCGAAAGCTCTACAGTAGCGTTGTCTGTTTCGTCATTAAGCATTATGCTGTTGTCAGTCACCATCTGTTCATAATTTTTTTAGCCGTGAAGTAAGCCTCTTCCTGCCATCTGAACAAACGCCATGAGCTGAGGTGCATATACCCCGGCTTGTGCAGCAATCGTTTCCTTACAGCGTCAGTGTCAATGCTCAGCCAAGCCTTGTGCAGCATCTGCACCGCCTTTTCGCGGTCTGTCCTGTTCCACGATTTTCTGTATCTGAAGAAAGTCATGTAGCAGTCAATGACGTTCAGCCACCTCATATTCTCATATCTTGCCACCGTCGTGCTGTCAATATTTTCATTCAGCAGCATTTCCCTCATCCTCATGTTTGCCTTTAGAAAATCAAGACGTCTTATTGTTCCGGCGTGTGTCACCGACGAGGCATGCTGCCGGTAATAGTATATTCCATTGCATCGTGCCACGAGCCGTGACTTCAGATAGTGCATGCGTGTGATGTTCTCGTCAGTATATGTGCGTGCCGATGTGTCATACGGATATTGCTTGTGCAGCGCTGTTCTTACGGCATAAATGCCGTGCACTGTCCAGTCGAGGCTCATCGTGAAGGCCTGTCTGCCCGTCAGCGTAGTGAAGTCAGGCAGTCGCATCGGCACCTCTCTGCCGTCGTATACCGTCATGCATTCAAAGAGCACGCAGTCAGCACCGGGATTCTTGCTGAAGGCAGCGTCGGCTTGCTCAAGCGCGTCAGCTGACAGCCAGTCGTCGCTGTCGAGAAAGCATGTATATGTACCTTTAGCGGCCGCGAGTGCCGTGTTGCGCGCAGCCGAGATACCCATGTTCGTGCTGTGTGTTATAACCTCTATCCTGCTGTCCTTTCCGGCATATTGTCTGAGAATGTCCGGCGACGAATCTGTTGAGGCATCGTCGACACATATAATCTGAATGTCCTTTAGTGTCTGCCCGATGAGCGAGTCAAGACAATTCGGGAGATATTTCTCAGCGTTGTAGACAGCCACTAAAACGGAGAATGTCATTTCTTTCCTTTCCTGTAGTTAATCTTTGTCCGTAGCCGCTGCGTCATTTTGTTCCATAGATGCGTCTTGCTGTGCAGCACTTTCAGCGATAGCACCGTTATCACTGCGCACACTGCCGTTGCCGGCAGCCAGTATGTCCATCCAGTCGCCGTCATGGTGATAACCGCGGCCATTACGCCGAGCGGCAGCTCAGCGGCCATGGCCTTCGCCACGTCTGCCGACAGCGTGAAGCCATACTTGTAACGTGCGTATACCGTCACGACAACCGTGTTGACCACAGCTGCTGTGGCCAGTGCCGCTCCGGTGCCCGTCAGTCCGAGCCATCTGAAGCCGGCCGGTACCAGCAGGGCTATCATAACATCATATATTGTTTCAAGAAGAAGATAGCTTTTCGAATCTCCTCTTGCCAGCGGAATATATTCAATGGGCAGTGTTATCGCTCTCAGCAGCATGGCCGGTATGGTGAGCCGCATCATGTCAGCAGCCGGCGTGAACCGTCCGCTGTAGAGGGCCGGCAGAAGCACGGGCAGTGCCGTTATGAACACGGCGAGCAGCGGTGCTATCAGCAGCAGTGTGACCTCTATCTGCCTGTTCACGGTGTTGTTGAACTCTGTGCCAAGGCTTTTCTCTGCCGACAGCCGCGGGAAATAATCCGTTTCCATGGCCTGGAACACCAGTCCGGCGTATGTCATGGTCATCATGTATCCGGCGTTGTAGAGTCCTACAGCCTGCAGGTCGCCTGCGTTGTTCAGAAACGAGCGTATCAGAAACTCAGCTCCGCTGCCGAGTATGCCTGCGGCCATGAACGCCGTTCCGAGCCTTACCATGGGCATGCTCTCCCTTGCGGTAGTCTTTATGTCGGCTGCCCGCAGCGGGAACAGCCTGTAAGAATAGGCCACGGTGATGACGGCCTGCATCAGTGCCATGAGAACCAGTGATGGCACTATGGCCTTCTGTCCCCACAGCCAGTACAGCGGTGCCGATGAGAGCAGTGCTGCCGCCACGCCGTAAAGGGAGATGGCGGCGAGGTGGCGCAGCTGCCGTGCGCCCTTCAGAACGGCAGTCTCGCCCGCCGTGATTCCAGTCAGCAGCACCACCGGCGAGAGCATCACGAAGTGCAGTGTGTGGTTGCCCCATGAGAATGTCCACTTGTTGAGCAGCGGACTGAGCAGTATGCACAGCACCATGCCGGCCAGCGATGTCAGCAGCGTCCATGTCCTTATCACAGCCACGGTGTGTGCCGTAGCCTCGTGCTGCCCTGCCGCCTCAGCTTCCGACACGCTCTTGACGGCACTCATGGGCAGTCCGAGCTGCGTGGAGTCGGAAACAAGCTTTATCGTTGAATTGAAAAGAGAGATGAGCCCCATGCCGTCAGGACCGAGGATGACAGCCACAAGCTTGTTTCTTACTATGCCCATGAGGATGCCAAGTCCTTGCACGCCGCCGAACAGCCCCGTGTATTTCAGGATACTTGTGTAGCTGTCGCGGCTTTCCGCCTCAGCCATATTCTTTTCTCTCACCGTCACTGTGTAGTTTGTTTTAATGTTTCAGCAGTCAGTTCACCACAGCTATCTTGCAAACGGCACCTTTCTTGCCGTCGGCGGTGGCGGTCATGACGAGGTACACCCCGCTGGCCACGCGCTTTCCCTTCCTGTCATTGCCGTCCCACACGAACGAGCCGCCTGTGCTCTGTCCCTCAGCCACGAGGGCTCCCGATGCGGTAACGATTTTCACATCGGCATTATATGTCAGTCCTGTTATTGTTATCGGTCCGGCATATCCTGGCTCCACCGGGTTGGGGTATGCCCACACCGAGTTCTTGTCCATGCTCTCAGCCGGTTCAGAGGCCTCGCTCATGTATGAGCACAGTCCTTTGTCCGTGCCGAAGAACACCTCGCCCGTTTTCGGGTTTATGGCAATGCTCTCGACGTTGTCAGACAGCAGCGGACTGCTGTCCTGCGTGAAGTGTGCCAGTGTGGTGATGTTGTCTTCAGCTATGAGATAAGCTCCGCTGCCGCTTGTGCCGAACCACTTCCGTCCGCCTCCGTCAACGGCAATGCATGTGACATTTGCCGTCGACAGCAGATAGTCGGCGAGGTTTGTGCCGTCGTTTCTCGGCACTTTCACCTGTTCAAACACCTTTCCCGCTGATGCAATCTCCTGTGCCGTCAGCATCAGAGGTCCCTTGTCGGTGCCTATCCAGATGTTGTTGTCACGGTCTTCGGCAATGCTCTGCATGTAAACGGGGTTCAGGCTCGTGCCGTCTTCGTTGACAACCGACGTGTAGGCATCAAGTCTGTCATTGGCAGTGTCATAGCTGTACAGAAAGCCGCTGCGGTAGTGGTTGTTGCCGAACCACAGCAGTCCGCGGCTGTCGATGGTCATGTCCTCAACGTTTTCGAGTGCACGGTCGCTGAGCGCCATGAGCTCAGAGTGTCTGAATGAGCGCCATGTCCCGTCGGCGGTGTATTCGAACAGCGGGTCATTGTCCGGACTGATACTGTTGAAGCCCCACAGGTTTCCTCGTGTGTCATATTTCACAGAGCTCACAATGACATAGTTCTTGCTGTTGTCTTTCACCGTGGCCGCCGTTTTCAGCACGCCGCCGGTGTTGTCGTTGCTCCATGCCTTTACAAACTGTCCCGAGCGGAACTCATACAGTCCTGTTCTGCTGCCTGCCATGACATGCGCCGTGTCGGCAGGGTCAACGTCGAGCGTTACCACGTCAACATAGCTCCGGCCCGTTCTTGCCGGTATGCTGTCATCATATATCTGCCAGTTGCCGTCTCTGAGCACCTGCACGGTGCCCGGTCTGTCAAGCTCGTTGTAGGTCCATCCTCCTCCGGCCGTATACAGTGCGCCGTACATGAATTTCATGAATCCGAAGGTGTTGTATTTCGGTCCGCCCGGCACATACTCCTCCGCCTTTTTGAGCAGTTCGTCATGCTCCTCGCGCGGCTGCTGTGCTGCATAACCGCCTGTGCGTGTCCATGCATTCCTGTCAGACAGGTTTACGCCGTCCAGCGGTGCCGACAGCTGTCCCTCCGCCTGGCTGTAGGCAATAATCCGTCCGTTGCGCACCTCTGCCCACTGCACAGCCGTGCCGAGGTTCCAAGCCTCGTCAATCAGCATTTTCGACACGTCAATCTTCAGAATGCCGAATGCCGTGCTCAGAAAGGCATAGCGTCCGTAGCAGAAAATGCTGTTCACGGTTTTCTCCGTTGTCGCCCCTGCCGTGTAGTAGTCGCTGAGGTTGGTAACTGTTCCGTCGCTGCCCATAAAGTCAATGTTATAGTCAGAGTAGACAATGACGAGTCTTTTGACCGTGCTGTTCCATGCTATGTGCGTAATTCCGCAGTCGCTGAGCCCGTTCACCTTGTCGTATGTCGTCAGACTGCCGTCAGCAGTGTTCACGGCATACAGGTCGTTGCTTGCCAGCACGTAAATAGTGTTGTTGCCGCCATGCACGGCATCCTGAATGTCGTGATAGGCCATGTAGGCCCTCCACTGTCCTATGCCGGCAGCCCGCAGCGTTATTGCCGCAACCATTGCCACTGCCAGTATGATAATTTTTAGTACAGTCATATTTCCTTACATAATTCTATTGCCAGCCAATATTTATCAACATGTTTTCAACATCAACATTGCATGTTATCAACACGTCATGAGCTGAAACGCACATTGTTTCAACATTTTGCATATATGTTTTAATATTTCTAAGCCAGTTTGTCAACATGGTTTTCAACATAGTTATCAACATTTTGTTCATAACTTGTGCTGACAATATATAACAGTTTATATATATTAAACAGAAAAACACATGGTTTATTGCCTTCGAGCACACTCTTAATGTGTTTAGCAGTCAGCCTGTAAGCAATTCTTAAAAACGGTCTTGCACCACAGTTATCCACACGTTTGTAAACACCGAGCAGATGTGAATATCCGCACAGCTCTTTTCTGAAATGCCACAGTGTTCTTATAGCTTCTTCTGTTTTTCTTACAAACTGTTGGTTTGTCTCAAAGCTGTAAATCGTTATCGGGTTGTCCGTGCGCTCTATTTTTATGCCGTGTTCAGTCAGTGTCTTTCCAAGCATCACGTCCTCATAGCCGTATGTGGTGAACCGGCTGTCAAATGGAAAATCCAGCATCAGCTGCCTCGAGATGAGAAAGTTTGTTGAGCAGAACTGCTGCGAACTGTCTATACGGTCTTCTTTCAGTGCTTTCTCACCTGCCTTCTCGTACAGCCATCTGAGGTTGCCGCCACACTCTCTCTTTGTACCGGCAACGGCCACGCTGCCCTCAACCACCATTCCGCTGCTTTCAAGATAGCGTTCAATGAAGCTGTTGTTTTTCAGCGTGCGGTCGCCGTCAACGAACAGCAGCCATTCGCTTTTTGCCGTTGCGGCAAGCATGTTGCGCATCCGCGAACGCCCTATGTTCTTTTTGTTTATTATATATCTTACGCATGGAAGAGTTTCTATCACTCTGTTGCCGGCTATCATGTCGCTGCGGTCAGAGCCGTCGTCGCCGACTATAATCTCGAAGGTGAAGCCGTTGTGTCTGTCCTGCCATTCAGACAGCTGCCGGTGCAGTTCCATGACAAGCTCCGTGCAGCGGCAGTTGAATGTGGGCAAAAGCACTGACAGAGAGCTTCTTGAAGTTTTATGTGTTGATATGTTGATAACTTTATGTTCTGTGTTATGTTCCATGCTGTATGCTTATTCATTTAATGATGCAAACTGTATGTTTATAACTTAATTTGTGTGTTTATATTTCTATTGTTGAATATCAGTGTGTTATATACTTTATGCAATAAGTTATAAACACTGTATAGCTGTTTTATCCACAAAAGTAACAAATGTTTTCAACACTTTACTGATTATTATTCAATATCTTCTTTCATGTTTTAAACACATATAGTTTATATTGTCAACATATTTTTTACAGTTGTTATTTGTTTATCAACACGTTTTTATAAGTTATCATATACTTTATCCACATGCATCGTAACCGTCCAAAGCTCCAGTAGTTTCTTTACCATATATATAATGTGAAAACTTTACCGAGGTGTCTGCCAAGGTGTCCTGTGAGCCTCTATGCCGACACCACCCGTCTGCAGACCGAGCTGGGCTACCGCCAGCGGGTATGTCTCAGTGAAGGCATACAGCGCTGTGCCGACAGTTCATTTTTACTGTCAGTTTTGTTTATCAGTGGTATTATTCCTATTGCAGGCACAGGTCTGTTCTGCCGGCAGGCTTTTGGATAATAAGTCTTGCAGGCTCCGGAATAATTGTTGTCTATGCCTGTTTCCGCCTTTACCCAGTGCTTATTCTCGGCCAGTCTGTCGGTTTTGTAACTTATTCAAGAGACATCGCTTTGTGTATCAACAGCAGTAAGAACTAAACATGTTTTCAACATTGTTATAAACATGTTTTGATTGTTTTCAACAATATCTTTAATGTTATCAACATATTCATATGTGTTATCAAAAAAATGTATGAGTTATCCATATATGTGTTGATAAAATTGCAAGCTTAATGCCTTTTACTATGACTTTAGTAATGTTTAAAAAATAACAGCAGTAATTTTTCAGCAAGATATATGACCGGCCGAAAGTAATACTACCATATCATACGTGCCCTGCTAAAGTTATTTTTTTGCGTTTTACTTATTGCACTTCATATAAAAAAGTTGTCCATTGTTTATGAACAATTTTCTGCCAGTTTATGCTTATTGTTGCAATTACTTTTCAACATTTTTTCAGTGTTATCAACATTCTTTTTCTTATGTTATAAACATAATGTTTATCAACATATCAACTATTTCTTGATAAAATAAATCGTTTCTTATTCCATTTTTGAGTTATTAACTGTGTTATCAACATGTTTTAAAATGTTATCAACAGTTTGGCTATAGTTTATCAACATTTATTTGATTTAATGAACTCAGATAACAGAGTTTTTCCAACGCTTTTATTGATTTTTTCCTGCTATTTTATTCTTTTTTTCTTGTTTTGACAGTATAACCTTATGTTTATCCACATATTTTATTGATGTTATAAACAAGTTTTCCTTTGTTTTCAACATTAAAAGTCATAAGTTATCAACATTGCAGATTGTTTTATTCGTTAAAGTTGACGTAATAATGTTGATAACTTTTGGCCTTAGTGCATCCGTCAGCAGGCAAGCCATGCAGCAAGATTATTTTATAAGACGCGGACGGCCACAAGGGTCATTCCCTGCATGTGTACACAAACAAACTATTTCTATTACGAATAGGATAAGTTATGGAAGTTATTTTTTTAAACATTTCAAGCTATTATTTATTGTAAAGATAATTCTGAAGAAATTAAAGAATATTAACTAAAAAACAGCCTCAGAAAATTTTTGTTTCATTCGCTGAAAATTTATCTCATTTGCATATAATGTGCATAAATCTATCTTTTTCCGGTGTCTTACACCATTAATGCTCATAAAGCAGTGAGATAAATTTCTGTAGCTGTGAGATAATTTTCCAAAGCATTGCTTTAGATGTCGTAAACGAGTGCTTTATTTTTCTTGTTTTATTACAAAATAAGCCATTTTTAAAGCTTTGTTTTTGTAATAAAATTACAATCGACTGATTGTTAATATGTTATAGTTGATGCGAGAATGCCGTTCTACACGGCCAACCCTTGGGCAGTTCGTTTTTCTGCTGTTTTTGAAAATTGAACTGTAAGAAAATTTCTAAAATATGTATAATGGAGCCTTCCCGGGGGCTGTCAGGGTTTAATTGATTGCTCTGTTTGATAATCAGCTGATATTCATATACACGTGCGGGGGGGCGGCCTTGTGGCCTTCCGCAATCTTAAAAAAATTCCCTTATGTTTTTTATGTTTATGTGTATATGTAGATGTGTATTATTAATGTGCGTTTAGTTTTCATATGCAATGTTATTGCTGCGCGCAGCTTGCGTACGGCCACAAGGGCTGTGCCCTGCACGTTGGCAATTTCTTGCAGAAACTATGCGGATTTGAATTTTTGAAAATAATACAGGTTCACTTTTTAGTTTTGAGCAAAAGTGTTATTTTTGTAAATGAATGGTATTCACGACATAAATCATTTGAAAATATATGGCATCAAGACGTTATCCTATCGGCATACAGACTTTTTCTGAGATAGTCAATAACAATTATATGTATATTGACAAAACGGAATACATTTACCGTTTGGCTCATGAAAACGGTAAATATTTTTTTCTGAGCCGTCCGCGCCGTTTCGGAAAATCACTGCTGACGTCAACGCTTCATAGTTATTTTGCCGGACGTAAAGACCTGTTCAAGGGACTTGCCATAGAAAGGCTTGAACATGACTGGATGGAGTATCCGGTTATACACCTGGACCTCAGCGGCGCAAAATTTACAGAAAAGGACCGTCTTAAAAGATACCTTGATACTATTTTAAGCAATATAGAAAAACAATACGGTATTGCTTCGCCGGCAAAAGATGCATCAGATCGTCTGTCGAATCTCATTCAGACGGCCTGTGAGAAGTCTGGGCGCCAGGCTGTGGTTCTGATAGACGAGTATGATGCTCCGCTCCTTGACGTGGTGCACCGTGAGGATGCCTTGGACGAGCTGCGCAATGAGCTGCGCAACTTTTACAGTCCGCTGAAGCTCAATGAGCCAAACCTCCGCTTCGTGTTCCTCACCGGCATAACGAAGTTCTCGCAGCTGAGCATCTTCTCAGAGCTGAACAACATACAGAACATCAGCATGCGTCCGGAGTATGCCGCCATCTGCGGAATAACGAAAGAGGAGCTGAATGAGCAGATGTCTGCCGACACGGACATGCTTGCCGCAGCCCTCGGCAAGTCGCATGACGAAGTGGTCAGCGAGCTGACCCGTTATTACGACGGCTATCACTTCACGTGGCCGTCACCTGACATCTTCAACCCATTCAGTCTGCTGAATGCCTTCTCGGCAAAGAGCATAAAAGCCTACTGGTTTTCTACTGGCACACCGACATATCTGCTTGAGATGATGCGGCATTTCGATTTCCTGCCTACGCAGTTCGGAAAGATGGAGGCCCAGGAGTCAGACTTCGACGCGCCCACAGAGACTATGACAAACATAATCCCGCTGCTTTATCAGAGCGGCTATCTGACGATAAAAGACTATGACGGCATGTTCGGCATGTACACCCTCGACATACCGAACCGCGAGGTGGAGCTTGGACTGATGAAATCGTTCATCCCCTATTACGTCAATCCAGACACCCGCCGGGTGAACGTAACAGTGGTAGACATGGCGCGCGCGCTTTACAAAGGCGACATATCCGGCATGTTCAGGAACCTTCAGACGTTTCTTGCCTCTGTGCCGTATACCGACAATACAAACTATGAAGGGCATTACCAGCAGGTGCTGTGCATAATATTCAAGCTGCTCGGCGCGTGGGCCGACGTAGAGGTGCACACGCCCCGCGGCAGGGTCGACATAGTGATGGCTTTCATGAAGCATCTGTATGTGATAGAGATAAAGCTTGACGCCTCTGCCGGTGCTGCCATGTCGCAGATAGACCTCAAGGACTATGCGTCGGCATTCTCATCCTGCGGCTGTCCGGTGACGAAGGTCGGCGTCAGCTTCGACTCGGAAACACGCAATATCAGCGACTGGAAAACAGAGTGAATTTCTTGCAGAAACTATGCGGATTTGAATTTTTGAAAATAATACAGGTTCACTTTTTAGTTTTGAGCAAAAGTGTTATTTTTGTAAATGAATGGTATTCACGACATAAATCATTTGAAAATATATGGCATCAAGACGTTATCCTATCGGCATACAGACTTTTTCTGAGATAGTCAATAACAATTATATGTATATTGACAAAACGGAATACATTTACCGTTTGGCTCATGAAAACGGTAAATATTTTTTTCTGAGCCGTCCGCGCCGTTTCGGAAAATCACTGCTGACGTCAACGCTTCATAGTTATTTTGCCGGACGTAAAGACCTGTTCAAGGGACTTGCCATAGAAAGGCTTGAACATGACTGGATGGAGTATCCGGTTATACACCTGGACCTCAGCGGCGCAAAATTTACAGAAAAGGACCGTCTTAAAAGATACCTTGATACTATTTTAAGCAATATAGAAAAACAATACGGTATTGCTTCGCCGGCAAAAGATGCATCAGATCGTCTGTCGAATCTCATTCAGACGGCCTGTGAGAAGTCTGGGCGCCAGGCTGTGGTTCTGATAGACGAGTATGATGCTCCGCTCCTTGACGTGGTGCACCGTGAGGATGCCTTGGACGAGCTGCGCAATGAGCTGCGCAACTTTTACAGTCCGCTGAAGCTCAATGAGCCAAACCTCCGCTTCGTGTTCCTCACCGGCATAACGAAGTTCTCGCAGCTGAGCATCTTCTCAGAGCTGAACAACATACAGAACATCAGCATGCGTCCGGAGTATGCCGCCATCTGCGGAATAACGAAAGAGGAGCTGAATGAGCAGATGTCTGCCGACACGGACATGCTTGCCGCAGCCCTCGGCAAGTCGCATGACGAAGTGGTCAGCGAGCTGACCCGTTATTACGACGGCTATCACTTCACGTGGCCGTCACCTGACATCTTCAACCCATTCAGTCTGCTGAATGCCTTCTCGGCAAAGAGCATAAAAGCCTACTGGTTTTCTACTGGCACACCGACATATCTGCTTGAGATGATGCGGCATTTCGATTTCCTGCCTACGCAGTTCGGAAAGATGGAGGCCCAGGAGTCAGACTTCGACGCGCCCACAGAGACTATGACAAACATAATCCCGCTGCTTTATCAGAGCGGCTATCTGACGATAAAAGACTATGACGGCATGTTCGGCATGTACACCCTCGACATACCGAACCGCGAGGTGGAGCTTGGACTGATGAAATCGTTCATCCCCTATTACGTCAATCCAGACACCCGCCGGGTGAACGTAACAGTGGTAGACATGGCGCGCGCGCTTTACAAAGGCGACATATCCGGCATGTTCAGGAACCTTCAGACGTTTCTTGCCTCTGTGCCGTATACCGACAATACAAACTATGAAGGGCATTACCAGCAGGTGCTGTGCATAATATTCAAGCTGCTCGGCGCGTGGGCCGACGTAGAGGTGCACACGCCCCGCGGCAGGGTCGACATAGTGATGGCTTTCATGAAGCATCTGTATGTGATAGAGATAAAGCTTGACGCCTCTGCCGGTGCTGCCATGTCGCAGATAGACCTCAAGGACTATGCGTCGGCATTCTCATCCTGCGGCTGTCCGGTGACGAAGGTCGGCGTCAGCTTCGACTCGGAAACACGCAATATCAGCGACTGGAAAACAGAGTGAACACTGGAAGGCTGATTTTTATGTCCGGTTAAATTAGAAACTGATTTGTTTCAGCATTCATTTATAAATTAGTAACTTTGCGCCAAAATTCGAATTTTGTTTTCTTAAGATGAAAATACTTATCACGGGCGCGTCCGGATTCATAGGCAGCTTTATTGTTGAAGAAGCATTGAAACGCGGCTTTGAGACATGGGCCGGCGTGCGCGCCACAAGTTCGCGTCGCTATCTCACTGACAGCAGAATACATTTCATAGAGCTCAATCTTGCCGATGAGGGCGAGCTCGAGAAACAGCTTTCCGGCCATGACTTTGACTATATTGTTCATGCGGCCGGTGCTACGAAATGCATTCACAAGGATGATTTCTTCAAGATAAACACCGGCGGAACAAAAAATCTTGTCACGGCACTGCGAAGGCTGGACATGCCGTTGAAGCGGTTTGTTTATCTGAGCTCGCTGTCGGTGTTCGGCGCGATAAAGGAGCAGCAGCCATATGACGAGATACGCGAGGGTGACACGCCGCGGCCAAACACTGCTTACGGAAAGAGCAAGCTCATGGCCGAGCAGTTTCTCGACACTCTGAACGCCGGCGGAGGCAAGGAGTTCCCGTATGTCATCTTAAGGCCTACCGGCGTATACGGTCCGCGGGAGAAAGATTATTTCCTGATGGCGGAGAGCATAAAGAAGCACATGGATTTCGCCGTGGGCTTCAAGCGGCAGGACATTACGTTCGTATTCGTGAAGGATGTGGTGCAGGCTGTCTTCCTCGCCCTTGACCACGGCAGAACAGCACGCCGCTATTTTCTCAGCGACGGACGCGTGTATCAGTCGGCCGACTTCAGCAATCTCATTCACAAGGCTCTCGAAAAGCCTTTCATGATTCGTGTGAAGGCACCGGTGTGGCTGCTGCGCGTTATCACGTTCTTCGGAGAATACTACGGACGGATTACGGGTCATCTCATTGCCCTCAACAATGATAAGTTCAACATTCTAAAACAGCGCAACTGGCGGTGTGACATCAAGCCGGCCGTTGACGAGCTGGGCTTCAAGCCGGAATATGACCTTGAGCGCGGAGTGCCGCTGACAATAGAATGGTACAGGAAAAACGGGTGGCTGTGAGCGTACAGCACAACAAGAATAATTATATATATTTTTTAAAATAATAGATGATATCAGATTATTTCAGAATAGACAATAATCCGAAGAAAGGGCTTATGGCCGTTGAATGGGTTGTGCTGGCCTATATGGCAGTTACGCTGCTCATCATGCAGTTCACATCAACGAAAATTGTCAATCCTCATGCCATGCTGTGGCTCCGCATCAGAGGCGTTGCTCTAATAGCGGCCATGTGGCTTGTTTACAAGCTTATACCCTGCCGGTTCGTTCTGCTGCTGAGAGTGCTCGTGCAGATGATGTCGCTGGCCGTGTGGTATCCTGACACGTATGAGCTGAACCGCATGTTCGACAATAAAGACTATCTTCTGGCTGAGTGGGAACAGCAGTTATTCGGCTGTCAGCCGGCGCTTTTGTTTGCAAAGGCAATGCCGTGGCACTGGTTCTCCGAACTGCTCGACATGGGATATTTCTCTTATTATCCGATGATTGGCCTGGTGGCTTTCTTTTACATGATATTCCGTTACGGAGAGTTTGAGCGCGCGTCGTTTGTCATAATTGCCTCATTCTTCATCTATTATGTCATTTTCATATTCTTCCCCACCGTTGGCCCCACATTCTATTACAATGCGGTGGGAACATCGGACATAGCAAAGGGCGTGTTCCCGCATCTAGGCGATTATTTCAGTCAGCACACCGACTGCCTGCCGGCACCAGGGTGGCAGAAAGGAGTGTTCTATAACCTTGTTGAGGACGCCAAGGCTGCCGGCGAGAGACCTACGGCAGCCTTCCCGAGCTCGCATGTCGGAGTGAGCACAATCATCATGCTGCTCGTGTGGCACACGAGGAACAACAAGCTGCTGCTGGTCATGCTGCCCTTCTACATCTTCCTCTGTCTTGCCACGGTGTACATTCAGGCACATTATCTTATTGATGCCATTGCCGGTTTCTTCTCGGGCATATTGCTGTATGCCGTGCTGATGATGCTGACACGCGGCATGGTGCCGCACGAGGGACGGCAGCTGGCCACGGCGGCAAGAAAGCGGAGAATGGGGAAATAAAGCCAGCAGGCTGAATACGTAATTTTTTTTATTAAGAAACAATGAGCAAGAAATTATACATAGAGACATACGGCTGCCAGATGAACGTGGCCGACAGCGAGGTGGTAGCCTCGGTGATGAAGATGGCCGGCTACGACCTATGCGACAATGAGGCAGATGCCGACGCCATATTCCTTAACACGTGCAGCGTTCGCGAGAATGCCGAGAATAAAATCTATCACCGCCTCGACATGCTGCATGCCGAGCAGAAAAAAGGGCGCCGCGTGCTGCTCGGCGTGCTGGGCTGCATGGCTGAACGCGTCAAGGACGACCTCATAGACAATCATCACGCCAGTCTGGTGTGCGGACCGGATGCCTATCTGAGTCTGCCGGAGATGGTGGCGGCAGCAGAGCTCGGACAGCCCGCCATTGACGTGAAGCTCTCTGCTACGGAGACATACCGTGACGTGATGCCGCAGCGCGTCGGCGCAAGCCATGTCAGCGGATTCGTGAGCATCATGCGCGGATGCAACAACTTCTGTCATTACTGCATCGTGCCCTATACGCGTGGTCGTGAGCGCTCGCGCGACGTGGAGAGCATCCTGTGCGAGGTGCGCGACCTGCACGACAGGGGGTTCAAGGAGGTGACGCTGCTCGGACAGAACGTGAACAGCTACGGGCTGCTGCCCAACGGCAGGCGCCCCGACGCCGACGTGGTCATTGACGACGGCAACGGCGGGAAGATGCATGTGTGCTCTTTCGCACGGCTGCTGACAACGGTGGCACGCGAGGTGCCCGACATGCGGGTGAGGTTCACCACGAGCAACCCCGAAGACATGACCGATGATATTATACAGGCCGTGGCCGATGAGCCTAATCTGTGCAACCACATTCACTTCCCGGCGCAGAGCGGCAGCAATAAGATACTGAAGCTCATGAACCGCAAATACACGCGTGAGCAGTATCTTGAGAAGGTAAGAACCATAAAGCGCCTCATCCCAGGCTGCGGACTTACCACAGACATCTTCGTGGGCTATCACGACGAGACGGAGGACGACCACAGAATGACGCTCGACCTGGTCAGGGAATGCCGTTTCGATTCGGCTTTCATGTTCAAATACAGTGAGCGGCCGGGCACCTATGCCGCCAAGCACCTGCCCGACAATGTGCCGGAAGACGTCAAGATAGCGCGGCTGAACGAGCTGATAAGACTGCAAACCGAGATCTCGGCAGAGCAGAACAAGCTTGACGAGGGCAAGACATTCGAAATTCTAATCGAGGGATTCAGCAAGCGCAGCAGGCAGCAGCTCATGGGACGCACGCCGCAGAACAAGGCTGTGGTCATAGACCGCGGCAGCCATCATACCGGCGACCGTGTCAGAGTAAGAATAACATCGTCGACAAGCGCTACGCTGTTCGGCGAGGAAGTATGAGCTTTGCCAGTGCACGGCAGTGGTGCAAAAGGATTATTTTATGTTCTGATTTTAACAACATAAAAATAAAAGAAACAGCATATCTTTGATGATTTGCAAAATATAACTATATTTGTTGCATGAAGGAATTTTTCCACGTACTGGCCCGTTTCATACCACCTTACAGAAAGTATCTTGTGATGTCTGTCATCTTCAACATACTCTCTGCGGTGCTCAACATCTTTTCGTTTGCCACCCTCGTTCCGATTCTGCAAATCCTGTTCCAGGTTGACGGCGGCATACGTGCCGACCATCTCCAGCCGTGGGCGCTCGACATAAATGTTCTGCAGAACAATGCCAACTATTATGTGCAGGAGCTGATTGTAGACATAGGACCTACGTCGACGCTGCTCATCATCGGACTGCTGCTGGCGTTTATGACGGCACTGAAGACTGGAGCCTATTTCCTGTCGTCGGCGTCGGTGATACCGATACGCACGGGCGTGGTGCGCGACATCAGAAACCAGCTGTACAGAAAGATTACCTCCCTCAACCTGGGCTTCTTCAGCGAGGAACGGAAGGGCGACATCATTGCGCGCATGAGCGGTGACGTGCAGGAGGTTGAGAACAGCATAATGTCATCTCTCGACATGCTGTTTAAAAACCCTATTCTCATTATTGCATATTTCGTAACGCTGATTGTCATCTCGTGGAAGCTGACACTGTTCACGATAGTCTTCGTGCCGGTGTTCGGATGGTTCATGGGACAGGTGGGCCGGAAGCTGAAGTCGAAGAGCATTGAGGCGCAGAACATGTGGAGCGACACGATGTCGCAGCTTGAGGAGACTCTCTCCGGACTGCGCATTATAAAGGCTTTCTGCGCAGAGGAGAAGATGAACCGCCGTTTCGACAATATAAACAGCGGCTACCGGAATAAGATAATGCGCGTGAACATACGCCAGCAGCTCGCCCACCCTATGAGCGAGTTCCTCGGCACGGTGATGATTATCATTGTGCTGTGGTTCGGCGGCGTGCTCGTCATCAACAAGGCTGAGCTCGACGGACCGACGTTCATTTATTATCTTGTAATACTATACAGCATCATCAACCCGCTGAAAGACTTCTCAAAGGCCGGTTATAACATTCCGAAGGGACTGGCCAGCATGGAACGCGTTGACAAGATTCTTCTTGCTGAGAACCCGATAAAGGAGAAACTGGACGCCAGGGTGGCTGACGGATTCAAACATCAGATAGAGTTCCGGCATGTCAGCTTCGCGTATACCGACCATTCTACAAAAGAACTGCATTACGTGCTTAAAGACATCAACATCGTCATTCCGCGCGGGCAGACAGTGGCTTTTGTCGGACAGAGCGGCTCAGGAAAGTCAACGCTTGTCGACCTCATTCCACGTTATTATGACGTGCAGAAAGGACAGGTGCTCATTGACGGCGTCGACGTGAAGGATTTGCAGATACACAGTCTGCGCTCGCTGATAGGAAACGTCAACCAGGAGGCCATTCTCTTCAATGACACGTTCAAGAACAACATTAAGTTCGGTGTTGACAATGCCACTGACGAGGAGGTTGAGCAGGCGGCGCGCGTGGCCAATGCATACGACTTTATCATGGAATCGGAACACGGCTTTGACACGAACATCGGCGACCGCGGCGGACGCCTCTCCGGCGGACAGCGACAGCGCATAAGCATTGCGCGCGCTGTGCTGAAGAACCCGCCGATACTCATTCTCGACGAGGCCACCTCGGCTCTTGACACTGAGAGCGAGCGGCTCGTGCAAGACGCCCTGACACGGCTTATGAAAACGCGCACGACAGTGGCCGTGGCACACAGGCTGTCGACAATCAAGAATGCCGACCTCATCTGCGTGCTGCATGAGGGTGAGATCATTGAGCGCGGTACGCACGATGAGCTGATGGCGCGCAACGGATATTACAAGAAGCTGCACGACATGCAGAGCTGACGATTATAAGAGGAAATATATACACATGACAAAGGTTACGATAGCTTTCTTTTATCTTTTCTCGCTGCTGCCGTTCAGAATGCTCTATGCCATCAGCGATTTTGTTTATATTTTTGTTTATTATGTCGTGAGGTACAGACGAAGTGTGGTGAGGAGTAACCTAACATCGTCTTTCCCGGAAAAAACGATGCCGGAGATAAAAGATATCGAGCATCGTTTTTATCATTTCTTCTGTGATTATCTTTTTGAGGCCGTGAAGCTGCTGAGCATCAGCGATGCAGAACTGCGTCGGCGCTTCAAGACCGTCGGCAGCGATGAGGTCAGGAAGTGCTTTGCCGGGGGGCAGGACGTGGCAGCTGTTCTCGGCCATTACTGCAATTGGGAGTGGCTGAGCTGCGTGGGAATAGACCTGCCGGCCGACTGCCGCATGGGGCTGATATACCATCCGCTGAAGAGCACAGCCTTTGACGAGCTCTTCCGGCGCATACGCAGTCATGAGAAGAATGCCGTTCCGGTGCCGAAGAAAGACATCCTGCGCTATCTCATCACCTATCGCCGGCAGAACATACGCAACATCTTCGGATATATCAGTGACCAGTCGCCGAAATGGGAAAACATTCATTTGTGGATGCCGTTCCTCAACCATCCGCTCACGCCAGTGTTCACAGGCGGTGAGCGAATAATGAAAAAGATGAACAATGCGGTGTTCTATGTAGAGATGAGCCGGCCGCAACGGGGATATTACACATGTACCTACCGCCTTATCACGCGTGAGCCGGCAGCACTGCCTGACAATGAGATTACGCGGCGCTTCATGCAGATGCTGGAGGAGACGATACGCCGCGAGCCGGCTTATTATCTGTGGTCGCACGACAGATGGCGGCGCACGAAGGAGGAGTTTGACCGCCGCTTCGTGGTTGTAAATGGCAAGGTGCTGCCAAGAAAACAAAAGGAATGAAAATGCGGAAAAAGAACATTTTTTTCGTAATTTTGCATATCGGCAGCCGGCATTGATCTGTCTTGATATTCTTTTTTATGGCATGTCTGACGTTTTTGCTGACATGTCTTTTTTAATTTATATAACGGAAAGGTAATGAAAGTACTTCGCGACAGAATTTTAAAGGATGGCAAGTGCTATCCGGGAGGAATACTGAAAGTAGACAAGTTTATTAACCATCAGCTCGACCCGAACCTGATGAAGCAGATTGCCATTGAGTTCATACGTCGTTTCGCGAACGAAAAGATTAACAAGATTCTTACTATAGAGGCCAGCGGAATAGCTCCGGCTATCATGATGGGCTTTCTGCTAGACCTGCCCGTGGTGTTCGCGAAGAAGAAGAAACCGTCGACGATGGACAACATGCTGTCGACGACGGTGTTCTCGTTCACGAAGCAAAGAGAATACAATGTAGTGATTTCCAAGGATTATCTGACACCTGACGACCATGTGGTGTTCATTGACGACTTCCTTGCCTACGGCAATGCCGCCAAAGGCATCATTGACCTGTGCCGGCAGGGCGGCGCTGAGATAGTCGGCATGGGATTTATCATTGAAAAGGCTTTCCAGCACGGACGCGACGTCATAGAGCGCGAAGGCATAAGATGCGAGAGCCTTGCCATAGTGGATTCGCTTGACAACTGCCGGATAAAGCTGCGCGACGAATAGCACGTAAATCATTCCGCATGGACGGAATGATTTCTGACAGGCACATTTGTATTGTATTACAAAGTATTATTGCGCAGTTGTTGTATTAGATAATCAACCAAGAGAATAAAAGGAGAATAACAGATAATGGCAAAAGATGAAAAAGGACTGACTCCGATGATGAAACAGTTCTTCTCTATGAAGTCACAGCATCCTGACGCACTGCTGCTGTTCCGCTGCGGCGATTTCTATGAGACGTATGGCTCGGATGCCGTTGAGGCGTCGCGCATTCTCGGCATCACGCTGACGCGCCGCAACAATGCCGGCAACCACCCAGGCACGGAGATGGCAGGGTTCCCGCATCATGCCCTCGACACCTATCTGCCAAAGCTTATCAGAGCCGGCAAGCGCGTCGCCATCTGCGACCAGCTCGAAGACCCCAAGAAAAAACGGGCCGCGCTGAAAGGTAAGAAAGGACTAACCGAAGACGACAAGATGGTTAGGCGCGGAATAACGGAGCTCGTCACGCCGGGTGTGGCCATGAGTGACAACGTGCTTAACTACAAGGAAAACAACTTTCTTGCTGCCGTGCACTTCGGAAAGACGGCCATAGGCATCAGTTTTCTTGACATCTCTACCGGTGAGTTCCTTACCGGTGAGGGTACGGCCGATTATGTGGAAAAGCTGATTGGCAACTTCGCGCCGAAGGAGGTGCTTTATGATAAGAACAAAAAGGCTGAGTTCGAGAAGTGCTTTGGCACGAAGCTGTGCGTGTTTGAGCTCGACGACTGGGTGTTCACGGATCAGACGGCGCGCCAGAAGCTGCTGAAGCATTTCGGCACGAAAAACCTAAAGGGCTTCGGCGTTGAGCATCTCAGGAACGGCATTATAGCCTCAGGTGCCATAATGCAGTATCTGGAGCTGACACAGCACACGCACATCTCGCACATCACTTCGCTGAGCCGCATAGAAGAGGAGAAGTTTGTCAGACTCGACAGCTTCACCATACGCTCTCTGGAGCTTGTGGCCCCTATGCAGGAAGACGGCAAGAGCCTGCTCAACGTCATTGACCGCACCATAACGCCTATGGGCGGCCGATTGCTGAGGCGGTGGCTCGTGTTCCCGCTGAAATACTCCAAGCCTATAACTGAGCGCCTTGACATCGTTGATTATTTCTTCCGTGAACCGGAGTTCCGCGACACCATTGACGAGCAGATGGAACGCATCGGCGACCTTGAGCGTATCATCTCAAAGGTGGCCGTGGGCAGGGTGTCGCCGCGTGAGGTGGTGCAGCTGAAAAACGCGCTCAATGCCATACAGCCCATAAAGGAGGCCTGCTGCCACTCAGACAACGAGGCTCTGCGCCATGTCGGCGAGCGCCTCGACGCATGCCTGCCGCTCAGAGACCGCATAGAGAAGGAGGTGCAGCCCGACCCGCCGCTGCTCGTCAGCAAGGGTGGCGTGATAGCGCCGGGATACAACAGTGAGCTTGACGACCTGCGCTCCATACGCGACAACGGAAAGCAGTATCTGCTTGAGATACAGCAAAGGGAGAGCCAGGAAACAGGCATAAGCAGTCTGAAAGTGGGATTTAACAATGTGTTCGGATATTATCTTGAGGTGCGCAACACGTTCAAGGACAAGGTGCCCGAAGACTGGATACGCAAGCAGACGCTTGCGCAGGCTGAGCGTTACATAACGCCGGAGCTGAAGGAATATGAAGAGAAGATTCTAGGTGCCGATGAGAAGATACTTGTTCTCGAGACATCGCTGTTCAGTGAGCTTGCTGCAGACATTCAGAAGTATATTCCGCAGATACAGATAAACGCCAACCTGATAGCGCATATAGACTGTCTTCTGTCGTTTGCTAAGGTGGCCGAGAGCAATCATTATGTAAGACCTGTAATAGATGACTCTGACGTCATTGACATCAAGCAGGGGCGCCATCCGGTGATAGAGACGCAGATGCCCGTCGGCGAGAAGTATGTGCCGAATGATGTTTACCTTGACACCTCTACACAGCAGATAATGATGATTACCGGTCCGAACATGGCCGGAAAGTCGGCATTGCTACGTCAGACGGCGCTGATTGTAATATTGGCACAGATAGGCTGTTTCGTGCCGGCCGACAGCGCGCGCATAGGACTTGTAGACAAGATATTCACGCGTGTGGGCGCCAGCGACAACATAGCGCTTGGCGAGTCGACGTTCATGGTAGAGATGACTGAGGCCGCAAACATATTGAATAATGTGTCGCCTCGCAGCCTCGTGCTCTTCGATGAGCTCGGCCGCGGCACCAGCACCTACGACGGCATATCCATTGCGTGGGCTATAGTGGAATATCTGCATGAGAACGAGCGCAGCCGCGCACGCACGCTCTTTGCCACGCACTATCATGAGCTTAACGAAATGGAGAAACTCTATCCGAGAATAAAAAACTATAATGTCAGCGTAAGGGAGGTAGACGGAAAGGTTATCTTCCTGAGAAAACTCGAGAAGGGCGGCAGCGAGCATTCGTTCGGTATTCATGTGGCCGAGATTGCCGGTATGCCGAAACAGATTGTGAAGCGTGCTGAGGTAATCCTGAAACAGCTTGAAGATGACAACGCGCAGGTGGGCTCGGCCGGAAAGATTGACACCGAAAGCATAAAGACTGCCGGCAGCAGCAAGGACGGTGTTCAGCTCAGCTTCTTCCAGCTCGACGACCCCGTGCTCTCGCAGGTCAGAGATGAGATACTGGGGCTTGACGTCAACAATCTGACGCCGGTAGAGGCTCTCAACAAGCTTAACGACATAAAGGTTATTCTTACCGGAAAGAGCAGCAGCCGCTGACCGTGCTGCTGCTCTTTCCGCATTGTGCTGTTACCATTTCAGCTTGCCGTATTTTTCTTTATACCACAGCTGCAGGGCGTTGATGGTGTTCTGCCAGATGACGTATGAGCACGGTGCGATGACGGCTACGGGATTAAGGAACTGAAGCATAAGCCAGATGCCAACAACGGTGTTCTTCTGTCCGAGGGCCTGGCCGCCGCCAACACTCTCGCCGTAGAGGCCGCCCACAGCCTTGCCTATAGAGAACAGCAGTATGCACACCGCCAGCGGCAGCGTGATGAGCAGTACGAGCAAGGTGCCGGAGAGCTGTGAGCGCGTTATCATCCTTACTGTCAGACCCATGATTATTGACAGGTTGAATGACCACAGATAGAAGGCTATGTTGCGGTGAGGATTCAGAAAGGCAACCACTTTCGGCAGCCAGCGGCGGGTGATGAGCGCCAGCACCAGCGGCACTACGAGCACCGTGAGAACGCGCCTCAACACGGCCGCGAATGCCGAAATGAATGATATGTCGGCCGACTTCTCAACCATTGGGAAAAACGTGGGTATTATTATTGCCGTAAACACATTGGCTATTATCATGTATACTGTCATGGAGGCCACGCTGCCGCCGAGCTTTTCCGTGACCACCGGTGCGGCGGCGGCCGTCGGACATATCACGCAGATGAATACGCCTTCCATAACGAGCTTCTCTGCCGGTGTCAGCGGAAGCAGTACGATGACGGACACTACGGCTCCCGACAGCAGCACACGGACGCCCTGGAGCAGGAAATGCCATGCGCGCGGACGGAACTCATCCATCTTTATCTTGCAGAAGGTAACATAGAGCATGGTGAAGATGATGAACGGCATCAGGCTTACTAAAAACGGTCCTACCGTGTCGCCGACGGGAACGAGCGGCTCTACGCGCGAGAAAAGCAGATAAACAAGGCTGCCGGTGACTATTGCCGTTGGCAGCGTCCATTGTTTTATAAATGCGATAATACTCATACCCTAAATACCTGTAATTTTTTTCGGACATTTTTTCGTACAACCGGCACATTACATCCGGCGCATTATTGCTGTGCACTTTGTTGCCGGCGGTAATGCACTATGCTCCAGATGCCGACGGCAATGAACGGCAGTGACAGCAGCTGCCCCATGTCTATAGGCATTGATGATTCGAAGGCCTCCTGAACCTCTTTGGTGTATTCAAGCAGAAAGCGGGCCGTGAAGACAAGCGTCAGGCAAAGCCCGAAATAGAGTCCGCCGCCGACACTCTTCGGTCCTTTATGGCGGTAGACGGCGAGGATGACAAAGAATATAACGATATACGACAATGACTCATAGAGCTGTCCTGGATGGCGCGGCGCACCGGCAATGTCAGGCGAGCCGTTGACAAACAGAAAGGCCCACGGCACGTCAGTGACCTTGCCGACAATCTCAGAGTTCATGAGGTTGCCGAGGCGTATGAACGCTGCCGTCACGCATGAGCAGATGCCCATGTTGTCGAGAACCACCCAGCCTCTGACGCCGCTGCGGCGGCAGTAGAGCCAGATGGCAATGAGCATTCCGGCCACGCCGCCGTGGGAGGCCAGGCCCTGATAGCCTGTGAACTTCACCGAGCCGTCATACATGAACCGTATGGGCAACAGCATCTCTACGAAATGCTTGCCCGAAGAGAGAAAATAGCCGGGCTCATAGAACAGGCAGTGGCCGAGGCGTGCGCCTATGAGCACGCCAACGAAGATATAAATGAACAGCGGTTCAAACTGCTCTTCCGTGAGCTTCTGCTGGCGGTAGAGGCGGTGCATGAGCAGATAGCCCAGCAGAAGGCCCACAAGCCAGCAGAGGGAATACCATCTGATGCCGAACGAACCGATGTGAAAGGCTATCTCATTAGGTGCCCATGTGATGTATGACAATAATGACGTCATGATTATTTTTCTGGGTAAAAAAGAAAACAAATGTTCAGCGAAAACAAGCATGTCTTTTCCTGCTTTTTTCGCTGAACAGCTTGGGAATTATTATATTACACGTTGAAGCGGAAGTGCATTATGTCGCCGTCCTGAACGACATAGTCCTTGCCTTCAATGCCGAGCTTGCCGGCCTCGCGCACGGCAGCCTCAGAGCCGTACTTGATATAGTCGTCATATTTTATAACCTCGGCACGGATGAAGCCTTTCTCGAAGTCGGAGTGTATGACGCCGGCACACTGCGGAGCCTTCCAACCCTTGTGGTATGTCCATGCCTTCACCTCCATCTCGCCGGCTGTGATAAACGTTTCGAGGTTAAGCAGGTGATAGGCTTTTTTTATCAGTCTGTTGACGCCGCTCTCCTTGAGTCCGAGCTCATCGAGGAACATCTTCTTGTCCTCATAGGTCTCAAGAGATGCTATGTCTTCTTCTGTCTTGGCAGCTATCACCATTGCCTCGGCATCCTCTTCGGCAGCCATCTGCTCAACGAGCTTGCTGTATTTATTGCCGCTGAGCGCGCTTTGCTCGTCGACGTTGGCAACATAGAGCACCGGCTTGGTGGTAAGCAGGAAGAGGTCGTGGGCTGCCTTCTGCTCCTCCTTCGTGTCGAAGGTAACGGTGCGGGCGTTCTTGCCCTGCTCGAGCACACCCTTGTAAGCCTCGAGCACGCTGACGAGTGTCTTGGCGTCTTTGTTGCCTGTGGCAGCTATCTTCTGCTGCTTTGACAGCTGGGCGTCAATGGTCTCGAGGTCTTTCAGCTGCAGCTCTGTGTCGATGATGCCCTTGTCTTCAACAGGGTCGACGGCTGCGCCGCCCTCGCGAACGATGTTGTCATCGTCGAAACAGCGGATGACGTGTATGATGGCGTCGCATTCGCGTATGTTGCCGAGGAATTTGTTGCCGAGGCCCTCGCCTTTGCTGGCTCCTTTCACGAGGCCGGCGATGTCGACAATCTCACAGGTGGCCGGCACGATGCGGCCAGGATGGACAAGCTCGGCGAGCTTGTTGAGACGCTCGTCAGGAACGGTGATGACGCCGAGGTTCGGCTCTATTGTACAGAACGGGAAATTGGCTGCCTGTGCCTTTGCGCTTGACAAGCAGTTGAACAGTGTTGACTTGCCTACGTTAGGCAGGCCTACTATACCACATTTTAATGCCATATCTTTTTTATATGATAATTTTTTCCTACAATAAGGCAAGCCGCAGGCGCATAAACAAAGTACCGGCGGCTTTTCCGTTGTGCAAAATTACGTCAAAAGGCCTACAATACCAAGAAAAAACATGTTTTATTAGTCATGTTCCCTAATACTGTGAGCCTTATATGATTATAGTTGTTCCGCACAGGCGCTTGCTTCTCTTGCACGCCGCACGGCAATGATTACATGTTCACTTTGTCGCTGATGAAATATCTCGGGCGGCGCTTCACCTCTGTGTATATCTTGCCGACGTAGGTGCCGGTGATGCCTATGCCCGTGGTGATGATGCCGCCGATGAGCCACAGCGACACGAGTATCGACGACCAGCCGCGTATGGTCTCGTCGCAGACATATCTGACAATGGTATAGATAATCATTATAACAGAGACGAGGGTCATCAGTATGCCTATGAATGTTATGAGCCTCAGTGGTGCTACCGAGAACGACGTTATGCCGTCAATGCTGAAGCTGAGCATTTTCCTAAGCGGATACTTTGACTCGCCGGCCTGACGCTCGCGGCGGTCATAATAGACGTAGCCTTCGTTGAAGCCAAGCTGTCTGACGAGGCCGCGAAGGAAGAGGTTGCGCTCCGGATAGGCCACCAGCGCCTCTATGGCACGTGCCGACATCATGCGGAAGTCGGCATGGTTGTAGACAATCTCTGAGTCCATGCTGCGCATGAACTTATAAAACATCTGTGCCGTGGTGCGCTTGAACCATGTGTCAGAGGCACGGCTCTTGCGCACGCCGTATACGATGTCCTTGCCGTCAATGACCTGCTTCGTCATGGCTATGATGGCCTGCTCGTCATCCTGAAGGTCTGCGTCGATGGTGACGGCAGCATCGCATTTCCCCACTGCGGCCTCCAGGCCTGCCCACAGCGCATTCTGATGGCCGCGGTTGTGAGAGAGGCGGAGCCCCTTTATGTTGCTGTCGGCAGTGCCGGCCTTGCTGATAATGCTCCATGTGCTGTCACGGCTGCCGTCGTCGACAAGCAGCAGACTGGCATCGGCACCGGTCTGCTCTTTCAGGCTGTGGCGAAGCGCCGACATCTTCTCAAGTGTTGACGGCAACACCGCCTCTTCATTATAGCACGGAATGACTATATATATTAACATATTGCTTATTGATGATTATAATTTCTGCAAAGTTACTTAAAAAAGAACAAAACGGCACATGAATATCTGCCAATATTCTGAATTATGCATTTGTTTCTTTATTCATCTTCATCTTCAGCATGTTCAATATAGATGTGCAATTTACATCCTCCCACGGAATTTCATTCCGTTCTGGCAAAAAAGTTGAACTGGTTAGTTTGTCAATACGCCTGAAACAATATCCTGTTTATATTTTATTTGATTTTTTTGCCGGAAAATATCGGTGCAAACTAATTTGAATAGGAATTTAATTCTTTTTACCTTTGCAGACTGAAAAAACACACTAAAGCCAAAGATGCTGAATAAATCGTTGTTGAATTATATCTTCAATAGTAATATTGTAGTTTTTCTCAAGTTGTTTTCATTTTCCAGGACCGTCATTATTTGTATGGCAGCCTTGCTGCTGTCTGCCGCCGCATCAGCACAGACAGGCGCCGCTCAGAGTGCTTCTGCCGCCGGCACGGTGAGGCCGTACGGCAAGGTGGTGAAAGGCTGTCTGCCCAACGGACTGACATATTATCTATGTCATAACGAGGAGCCGAAAAACCGCGCAAGCTATTACATTATCAGAAATGTTGGGTCGGCGCTTGAGAGTGGGAGCGAAAGCGGACTGGCGCATTTTCTTGAGCACATGGCTTTCAACGGCAGCCGCCATTTCGCGCCGGGAAAGATTGTGGAGACGCTGCAGCGGCACGGCATCTCTTACGGCGGAGACCTGAACGCCATGACGTCTGACAACGAGACGGTGTATCACATATCAAACGTGCCGGCTGACGACAGCGCGCTCGAAGACACCTGTCTGCTTGTGCTGCTCGACTGGTGCCATTATCTGACGCTCAGTGATGACGAGATAAACCGCGAGCGCGGCGTTATAATGGGAGAGTGGCGCGACGGCAACGACGCTGCCTTCCGCATGACGCTGAAGGCCGACTCGGTGATTTATGCCGGCTCGCCATACGCCGTGCGCAGCACCATCGGCGACACGGCTGTAATAAAGTCGTTCAGCGGTCAGCAGCTGCGCGACTTCTACCGCCGGTGGTACCGCACTGATCTGACGGCCGTGGCCGTCGTAGGCGACATTGACACCACGGCAGTAAGAAAGAAGATTGAGAAGATGTTCGCCGACGTGCCGCGGGAGAAAGGACCCGTGCGCACAGTGGCTGCCATTCCGCCGCACGACGATCCGCGCTACGTGCTGGCTACCGACAGGGAGGCACGGCTGTCCGTGGTGACAGCCGGACGTATTTTCCGCGACAGCCTGCTCGACGGACACACGCCGACACGACGTTCTGACGTGGAGGCCACGGTGCGCGAGACGGCTTTCAACATGCTGATGACCTCACGCATTACCGAGATTACACACGACAAGGACGCACCGTTTGTAGCCGCGAAGATAAGCATTGCCGACGGCCGGCGCAATTATCATAACTACACCATGACGGCCGTCTGTGCCGACAGCATGGAGCAGGCTGCCCTTGACAGACTGCTCACTGAGAACAGGCGCGCACTTGAGCACGGATTTACTGAGCCGGAGATGTCGCGCGTCAGAAAACAGCTGGAGGCTTATGTCAGCAATTTCAGAAACAACACGAAGAAGATAATGACCAATGATTATATTGCCTCGGCCATGCGTGACAACTTCCTCGACAACTCGGGCATTGACGACCCGCAGGCTATGGCCGGCGCCATGATGGATGCAATAGAAGGGCTGACGGCCAAAGACATAACAGACATGGCACGGCGGCTGTGGACCGCCGGCAACAGGTTCGTTGAGATAAAAGGCGCAGCCGGTGCCGCACACCTGTCACGCGGGCAGGCGCTTGCCATGCTTGCACGCGCCGATACCATAACAACGCGCCGGTATGCCGACGCCGCTGCTGACAAAGTACTGCTGGCGCATGAGCCGGCAGCCGGGCACACGGTGAAAGTGGACAGGAAGACGCTTGCTGGTATGGGTGCGGAGATATGGACGATGAGCAATGGCACACGTGTCATTTACCGCCGCACGACTGGCGACGGCGACAACATTTCTGTTACCGGAATACGCAGCGGCGGCGCAATGATGCTGCCCGACTCTCTGCAGCCGGCGGCAAGCATGCTGGCACAGCTGGCTGCAAGCTACGGCCTCGGCACCTTCACGGCCGATGACCTGCGGAAGAAGCTGTCGGGGACTACGGCGGCCGTACAGGTGGGTCTGGAACCGTACTTCTCTACTGTCAACGCGGCAGCAAGCCGCAAAGACATTGTCAAGGCTATGCAGATGCTTTACATGTCGTTTGCCTGTCCGCGCTTCGACGCCGATGCCCACCGCAGTATGCTGGCAAGGCTCAGCGCGCTGATACCTACATTCACCACAGACCCCCAGCTTGTGGGCCACGACTCTGTGACGGCTATCGTCTACAATCATCACCCGAAGATAATGGCGGGAGTGATTACACCACATTTCCTTGACGCCGTTACCCTCGGAAACGTAAGGAAGATATACAGCAATGCCTTTGCGTCTGCATACGGATATACATTCATCATTGTCGGCAACATCGAGCGCGACACGGCCATGCTGCTCGCAGAACGCTACATAGCCTCACTGCCGGCCGCAAGGCAGGAGATAATGTGTGATAACAGCTTTCCTTGTTATCCGGACAGAGACGTAACGCGCAATGTCACTGTTAATGGCGAGAACCCGAGCGCTATGGTGACAATTGTATATCATCATGACGCGCCGTTCAGCTATGCCCGTGTGTACACAATGAACATCATGGCATCCATCCTCGGCGAGCGCTGCGAGAATATCATCCGCGAACAGCTCGGCGCTTCCTACGGCGTCAGCTGCGAGACATCGTTTGACCGTATTCCGAAAGAGCAGTATGACCTTACACTGTCATTTGAGTGCGAGCCGCAACGCGCCGACACCATGCGTGCTGTAGTGAGGCAGCAGACGGAGCTGCTGTGCCGTGACGGAGTAAGTGAAGAAGAAATTGACAAATACCGCAGTAACTGGCTTAAGGAACGTGAACAGAGCAAAGATAAAAACAGCTACTGGCGCGACAAGCTTTCAGGCTGGGTTGAAGACGGGACTGACTATAACGACGACAAAAACAGCACGAGACAGATAAAAGCCGTTACGCCGCAGTCTCTGAAAAAAACGGCTCGGCAGTTTTTCAGCCATGCAAGGAAAACAGATATAAAGGTAATGCCGTAACGCGAACGGCATAATAATGCAATACAGCTTTCAGCGCATAAGCATGAGTGAGTATGGTGTGATTGCCTGTTGACTTACGCTTATGCGCATTTTTTAATTGCTGATATTGTTTCCTGCCAGTATTTTCTCAAGCACTTCCTTACCGTATAGCATGTCCTGAAAATAAATATCCCTTTCCTTCCTGTTTATCTCATCTGAACCAGACAGCAATTTAATCTCTAAGCTCCAAAATGAGGTGATCTCGCTAACGTCGCTTGTCCAAAGGGATGCGGCGTAATAAGGGAATCAACTCTGTTAAAATAGTTAAGAATTAAATTACCGAAGTATTGCTTTTAAAAAAATTCATCAAATAAATAAAAGCCGTTTTCAGGGCTGTGCATGCCGTGCGGCATATGCCTTTCGCGACATGGCCACGGCTATTGTGTTCATGGCTATATAGTTCTCAGAAAGATAGCAATAGCCCTTGTCGCCCCACTTTTCGCCCCAGCTGTTCTTGCACTTGTAATAAAGCTTTCCGCCGTGCCTGACCAGTCCTGTTATGCACAGTGCATGGTCGTCAGTGGTCTCGAGGCGCTGGTAGCGGCGCTCGCGTTCGGCAGCCGTGGCCGTTGCCGGCTCGTCAATATAGCTGCTGCCGTGGCTGTTTTCGTTGAGAATAGAGTTCCTCAGCACATGTCCTTCCCAGCATACGGGATGTCCGGTGCTGACGGCACGCCGTATGTGCAGCATTAGCGTGTCAAGCGGCACGTTGCGGAAGGTGTCGCGGAACACGTTGTCGGGCTCGTTGAGCATTACGGGCGTGTTCATGCGCTCACCGGTGGTGCTGCACAGAAAGACATACTCATCAGGCGCACACACGCTGTGGGCAAACTCCTGACGTGTGTATTCAGCGCCGAACATATATACGTGTGGTGCCGGCAGCGGGCCGAGCTCATCATCAAGAAGGCTGTTCACGGCTGACTCAAAGTCGCGCTGCTCCTCATGCCGGGCGGCAGCGGCGCGCGCCATGGCTGTTATCTTGCGCAGCAGAACAGTCCAGTCGGCATCTTCGGCATCAACGTATGAGTCATACGGCACAATACCATACATATTAATATAATGTAATGCCGTCGGCATCATTCCGCGCAGCGCGATGTCAGTGCGTCCCATGCCGCGGAAGCAGCGCACAGCCTCATCATGCAGCATCATGCGTGCCACGAAGGCCGCCGACAGGTTTACGGAGTCGCCCTCGCCGAGATGCTCGCTCTCAAGAGTGGCCGTCATGGCATAGAGCCAGCACAGCGTGCCGTTGCCCTGCTGCTTGACGGGTGTGGTCCTGACCGTTGCTATTGTGTTTCTGTCGTTGCCGCCGGCACGGTGCGCTGCCGGCCGTCCGCACGACAGCAGTATCGCCAGGAGCAAAAGCAGCATGTGCTGGGCCGTCGTAATCTTTCTTATCATAATTTATCCTGTAAATTAAGTTTCTTTTTTACCTGTTGTCAGAGGTATTTCGCGAGAATGTCCCACACGGCAATGATATGGCATACGCTGCCTATGAGCACGAAGAAGTGGAACACGGTGTGCATGAATCGCCGCTTGCGCAGACTGTAGAAGAGTGCGCCGGTGATATAGCTGGCGCCCTCGGCAACAATCCAGATGAACGCACCGGCGGGCAGCGTGTCGAGCAGCGGCTTGATGGCCACGAGCACGCACAGTCCCATGCCTATGAAGGCCATCGTCTCAAGGTTGCTGTGTGCCTTCAGCTCGCGAAAGCTTGATATGGTGCCGGCAATGGCGCACGCCCATACGAAGATGAAGAGTCCCCACCCCCACAGTCCTTGCTGGCGAAGGCAGATGAGCGTGATAGGCGAATATGAGCCGGCAATGTGCCAGTATATGGCGGCATGGTCGAACTTGCGGAGCCGTTCCTTCCACTTCGACCAGGCGCTGAGCGCGTGATACACCGTTGAGGCTATGTATGACATCAGCATGCCGACGAGGTAGAGTATCACGCCGGCAGTGGCCCAGCCGTTGCGGCTCGTGAAGCACCAGTATAGGAAGATGACACCGAACACCACGCCGAGCACGATGCCGGCAGCATGCGACCATGAGTTCCACAGCTCTTCCTTATGGTTGAAAAATATCTTCAGTTTCATTTTCTTTGCAGTTTTCTTGTTAAACAATTGTCAACCGGCGTAACGGCTTGTGATGCGCACTGAGCAAGTCTTCAGGCATCATTGCCGCACGTTGCAACAAAGTTAGCACAAGAAAACCGAAAAATCGAAACGAAACGCAGTTATTTTTCAACACTTTTTACGTAACTTTGCGGCGAAAGCCGCCGTCAGCATTCCTGCTGGGCGTGATAGCGGCTTTCCTCTAACTGCTTAAAACCTATAAATCAAACAAACAATGATAAGAAAAATCCTTCTTTGCTGTCTGCTTGCCGCCTCTATGACGGCTGCCGCACAGTATCGTTCTGAGGTGTGGTGTCCCGACAACGGCGACGGCACATACACCAATCCTGTTATCAATGCCGACTACAGCGACCCCGACGTGTGTGCTGTGGGCAAAGACTATTATCTCACTGCAAGCTCGTTCAACTGCATACCGGGCCTGCCCGTGCTGCACAGCCGCGACCTCGTCAACTGGGAGATCATCGGCCATGCCGTCACACGCCTTGAGCCCGACAGCCTCTTCAGCGGTGAGCCGGCACATGGCAACGGCGTGTGGGCACCGAGCATACGGTGGCACAACGGCGAGTTCTACATCTACTGGGGCGACCCTGACAACGGCGTGTTCATGGTTAAGGCCAGAGACCCGCGCGGACCGTGGGAGAAACCGGTGCTCGTCATCAAGGGCAAGGGCATGATAGACACCACTCCGCTGTGGGACGACGACGGCCGCTGCTACCTCGTCAACGGATGGGCGAACTCGCGGAACCGCTTTGCCTCCGTGCTCACCGTGCGCGAGCTGAGCGCCGACGGCACACGGGCCATAGGCGAGCCGGCCATCGTCTTCGACGGCAATGGCACGGAATACCGCACGGCAGAAGGCCCGAAGTTCTACAAACGCAACGGATGGTACTGGATTATGTTCCCGGCCGGCGGCGTGCCAACAGGCTTCCAGGTGGCGGCACGCTCAAAGAATGTGTTCGGACCGTATGAATACAAGAAGGTGCTGGCACAGGGCTCTACAAACATCAACGGGCCTCATCAGGGCGGATGGGTGCACACCGAATACGGCGAAGACTGGTTCCTGCATTTTCAGGACAAGGGTGCCTATGGCCGCGTCGTACATCTGCAGCCTGTCACGTGGAAAGACAACTGGCCCGTTATGGGACGCGTGCCGAAGAAAGGCTATTGCGGAGAGCCGTATGTGACGTTCCGCAAGCCGAAGTCTGACTCCAGAACGATTGTGAACCCGCAGGAGAGCGATGAGTTCAACCTGCCGGCGCTCGGTCAGCAGTGGCAGTGGCACGCCAACTACGACCAGGCCTACGGAATGCCCACGTCGCTCGGCGTGATGCGCCTCTACACATGGAAGAGCAACCGCACGCTGTGGCACACGCCGAACCTGCTGCTGCAGAAGACACCGGCCGACAACTTCACCGCCACTACAAAGGTTAAGTTTATCTCGAAGGCCGACAACCAATACGGCGGCATCATCTGCATGGGCCTCGACTATTCGGCGCTTGTCGTAAGGCGCACAGGCAATGAGTTCCTGCTTCAGCAGATCACCTGCCACAATGCCGACAAGGGCGGACAGGAAGACGTGCAGACTCTCGCCACGCTCAAGCCTACGTCGCAGGACGAGAACGACTATCAGTTTGCCATTCACGAACAGCTGTACATGCGCATGACGGTGGCTGCCGGAAAGGTGCGGTTCAGCTGGTCGCGCGACGGCCGGAAATACACTCCTGCCGGACAGGAGTTTACCATGCGCGAAGGAAAATGGATAGGCGCTAAGGTGGGCTATGTGGCGCAGGAACCGGAAGGAAAGACCAACCGCGGATGGATAGACGCCGACTGGTGGCACGTGACGAAATAACACCGCAATTTTTTTACTACTGCACAGCCCCGGAGGGGGACACAACATCTTGAATGCCAAGAGGGTGCCTCTCCGAGGCACATACCATACCATGACATAATGATACCCCAGACTGCGGTCGCTGCGCTTCCCTTAGTCTGGGGCTACGAAAGAGTGTGCCCCGCCTGGGCACTGAGTGATATGATGCGGGACTATTGGTACAGTGCAGGTTTGGATGTGTGTGTAGTACAATTTGCTGTTGTCCACGTGCAGGGTGCGACCCTCGTGGCCGTCCGCAAGCTGCCCCACAGCCCCGGATATTCGTGGATATGTTTTTGCATGAGCTTTCCGTCCGCAAGCTGCCCCACAGCCCCGGAGGGGCTGCCTCATGCATAACCCCAGTCTAAGCGAGGCACGAGCGCAGACTGGGGAATCGATATACGTCCCCCCCCCCTGCGTTCCTCGGAGAGGGACGTAACGCAATGACGCTTTCTGCCGGATAATCATTTTTTACGTAAACGTTTGAGTATCGATTTTTTGCTTTTTAATGTATCTTTATCAAAAAATGAAGTATCTTTGAACGTGTAAGTTATTATAATGCCTTATTATTTACTTTTTGTTTAACGACTCATAAAACAACAATCAAAATTATATGAAAAGGAAGACAATCATACTGATGCTGACGGCTCTGCTGCCTGTTGCTGCCATGGCACAGATGAAGCAGGATGTAACCGTTGACGGCGAGAAGGTGGCCAAGACCGTCCAGTCTATCACCTTCAACGGCGCAGACGTGGTGTTTCATTATTCCGACGGCTCTGACCAGTCGGCAGACATGGACAATGCCTCCATTGCCATTGCCAACACTGCCACGGCCATCACCTCGGCAACGGCAGGTGCAAAAAAAGAAACCTCTGACGCATATGACCTGAGCGGCCGGAAGGTTAAGGACGGCAGCAAGGGCGTCATAATCAGAAACGGCAAGAAAACCGCAGCAGGCAAATAACTTTTAAAAGACAGCACAGATGAAGCATACATTATATATCATGGCAGCCATGGCGCTCAGCCCGGCATGGGCAGCAGCACAGGATGCCGTCAGCAACAGCGTGGCGCAGGACCTGCAGGAGAACCAGATGATTCTGCAGACAGCACGCGGAAACAACTTCTACAACACATCGGCTCTCGACCGTGTCGACATTGACTCTAAGAGTGGTATCGTCACCGTGACCACATCCGCCGGCAAGACAGACACCTACCGTGCGTCGGTGCGCGGCATCAGCTTTGCCAAGGCGCAGACAGCGCAGAGCGTGGTCATCAGCAAGGCTGAGGGATGGCAGGAGTGCGCATGGGCAGAGTGGCAGGCCGTGAAGGGTGCAACGAAATACAATGTCTACATAAAAGGCGGACAGTATGCCGATTGGACAAAGGTGGACCCGCAGCTCGTAAGGACATATTCTGACGGCCACTGCCGCGTTGATGCCGTGGGCCTCAGAGCGGGCACGTACAGCCTGCGCGTGGCTGCCGTCAGCAACAACGCCGAGGGCACGCCGGCCGAGGTCAGGAATCTGAGCGTGAAGAGCTATCCGCGCACGGGCTTTGCCCACAAGGGCTATAGCGGCGTAGGCGCATATAACGACGACGGCACGCTGAAGAGCGGCGCCGTAGTGGTTTATGTAAACGCTAAGAACGCCAAGACCGTGCAGGCAAAGCTCTCGTCCGGCACGTTCACCGGTCTGCAGGGCATCATAACAGCACTGGAGAAGGGCAACGTAACCACGCCGGTCGACATCCGTATCATCGGACTCATAACAGCTGACGACGTTGACGAGTTCGGCAGCTCAGCAGAGGGCATACAGGTGAAGGGCCGTAAGGCCGACAGCGAGCTGAACCTCACCATCGAAGGCATCGGCGACGATGCTACAATAAAAGGGTTCGGCTTCCTCGTACGCAACTCAAAGAGCGTGGAGATGCGCAACTTCGCCGTGATGCGGCAGATGGACGACGGCATTTCGCTCGACACCGACAACAGCAATATATGGCTGCATAACATCGACGTGTTTTACGGCAAGTCAGGCGGCGGCGACCATGCCAAGGGCGACGGCTCCATTGACGTGAAGGCCGATTCCAAGTTTGTCACCATCGACCACTGCCACTTCTGGGACTGCGGAAAGACCAGCATGTGCGGCATGAAGAGCGAGACAGGTCCTAACTATATCACATATCATCACAACTGGTTCGACCACAGCGACTCACGTCATGCCCGCGTGCGCACCATGAGCGTGCACATGTGGAACAACTATTTCGACGGTAACGCCAAATATGGCGTAGGTGCCGTGATGGGCTCCAGCGTGTTCGTAGAGAACAACTACTTCCGCGGAACGAAAGACCCTATGCTCATCTCTCAGCAGGGCACCGACGCCAAGGGCAGCGGCACCTTCTCTGGCGAAGAGGGCGGCATGATAAAGGCCTTCGGCAATGTCATAGCCGAGAAGGGCGCAAGCTCCAACTACACGCCGATAGCCTACTCGACGAACAAGACCGATTTCGACTACTATGATGCCAAGACACGCGACGAGAAGGTGCCGGCCGACGTGAAGTCAAAGTCGGGCGCACATGCCTACGACAACTTCGACACCGACAGCAAGCTGATGTACACCTACGCTCCCGACGCAGCCGATGACGTGCCCGGTCTCGTGACAGGCTATTACGGCGCAGGCCGCCTTGGCCATGGCAACATAGTGTTCGCATTCAACAATGCCACTGATGACAGCGACTACGGCGTCAACAGCAAGCTCGCGGCACTCATCGACGGCTACAACGGCGACGGCTTGATTATCAACGGCAGCACGACAGAGAAAACGGATACCACCAAGACAGACACCACGAAAACCGATCCGCAGCAGCCCGACAAGCCTGTTGTCACTGACGGCACGCTCTGCACGTTCTCCGGCAGTGCACCGTCATCGTCAGTGTTCACCGTCAACGGCAACTACGCCAAGAACAAGGGCACGGCAGTCATCGACGGACAGACATACAACGTATGCCTCAAGATGGAATCGGCAACAAGCATCAAGTTCACCCTTGCCGACGCAATGACGCTGACAATATACTTCGGCAGTGACGAGCAGGGCTCATTCAAGCTCAACGGCAAGAAGATAAAAGCCGGTGCCAATACCTACACCGCCGACCTCGCCGCCGGCTCCTACGAAATCACCAAGGCCGACAAATGCAACATCTTCGGTCTCAAGCTGACGAAGAAGTAATTCCTTATAGAATTATTTTATAGAAATCATACTAAAAAAAAGACTGCTTTTTGCCAGGCAAAAAGCAGTCTTTTTTTTGTAGTACGCTCGGCATGAGCATTGTCTAACGGGTGGAAGTCCCGAGCAAGCCCTAA
>OMUH01000152.1 GCA_900314195.1 uncultured Prevotella sp. | reverse complement strand
GGGCGACTTGACCGATGATCTTCTGAAGAAGAACAACTATCAAGGTCAGAACACCAACTGGTATGACGAGGTATTTGAGAACAGTCTGGCTCATCAGCATAGCCTCACCGTGCAGGCAAGCAATGGCAGGGGCCGTTTCCTCGCCAGCTTGAATATCTTGAACAATGATGGTATCGTTAAAGGTAGCAAGGATACTTATAAGCGTTTCACTGGTCAGATCAATGCCGACTATGATATCTATAAGTGGTTGAACGTGACTACTAATACATCTTTTGAAAAGTGGAAGACCAAGGGCGTGACCAAGGGTTATGGTTCATTGCTGAACTCTGTGGTTTCTATCGATCCTTTGACTCCAGCTTATATCAGTAATGTGGAGGATTTGGCTCCTGGCATGAAGGCACAGGTAGAAGCCGGTGGCCCAGTTCCAAGAGATCCAAGCCATAACAATGACTACTATGGTACTTCTAAATATGTAGATGATGCTACTGGTAACCCTCTCTATCAGCGCGACCGTCATGACACATGGAATTCTGGTATCAATGTACGTGGTACCGTTGCTGCCAATATCAAGCCATTCAAGGGCTTTACATTTACTTCTCGCTTAGGTTATCGTATCACTCAGAGTAACTATCATAACTACGAGACTCCATATTGGTTATCATCTATGGCACATAGTGAAAACTATACCATTGAAGCGAATACCAATAATGGTTTGTACTATCAGTGGGAGAACTTTGCCAACTATATGAATACATTCGGCAAGCATACAGTGGGTGCGATGGCAGGTATGTCGTTTACCAAGAATCATTGGGATAATAGTTCCATCAGTTCTACAGGAGGTAACATACTCTCATATTATGAGCCAAACTTCCGTTACATCGACTACTTGTTGGCTGATGCACCCAAGAATGTAGGTAACGCTCCTTCAGATGCAACAGAGTTATCTTACTTCGGACGTTTGAGCTATAGCTACGACAACCGTTACTTCCTGCAGTTCAACTTCCGTCGTGATGCCTTCGATACATCGAAGCTTTCCAAGAAGGCTCGTTGGGGTAACTTCCCATCTTTCTCTGCGGGATGGTCTATCAGCAACGAGAAGTTCTTCAAGGATCATATCGACCGTGAAGCCGTTTCCTTCCTGAAGCTCCGTGCATCATGGGGTCGCAATGGTAACGTCAATATCCTGAACGGTTATCCATATTCTTCTCCTATTGCACTCAACCAGAGCTTCTATCAGTATAATCCGTCTATCGGTGATGGTAAGCTTACCTATGGTTCCAAGCCAACTGGTCTTGCCAATCCAGACTTGACGTGGGAGACATCTGAGCAGGTGGACTTAGGTCTTGATGCTCGTTTCCTTAACGACCGTCTTACCTTGGGTGTTGACTGGTATCGCAAGACTACCAAAGACCTCTTGATTGAGATTGCTCCTCTTCCAGAAATCGGTGTCAACAAGACTGTTGTGAATTCCGGTAAGGTTCTCAATTCAGGTCTCGACTTCGAATTGGGTTGGAGAGACAACATCAAGGACTTCAAGTATGGAGTTTCCATGAATGGTTCTACCTTGAAGAACGAGGTGAAGGAGGTTTCTGCGATGGTAAACCGTCTTACCGAGGTAGGTATTGATGGATTCAATAACCAGCTTAAGCCTACATTCGAGGCTGGTCATCAGGTATGGTATTTCCGTGGTTACAAGTATGCAGGTGTAGCCGAAGATGGTAGCGCTCTCTATTATAATAAGAATGGCGAAACAACTTCAGCTCCAACCGATGAAGATAAGCAGGATTTGGGCTCAGCTATTCCTAAGTTTACTTATGGTATTACTCTTAATGCAGAATATAAGGGCTTTGACCTCACCGTATTTGGAACAGGCGCTGCTGGCAACAAGATTTACAACTTGATGGTATCTGCAGACCGTCCGTTGATCAACGGTATTGATACCTACTGGAAGGATTCTTGGAGAGCAGACCGTACCAATGCCAAGTATCCTGATATGAAGAAGGTTGCTACAGACTGGAAGTTCTTCAGCTCTGATGCAGCTGTGTTCAGTGGCTCGTATTTCAAGATCAAGCAGATTCAGTTGGGCTATACATTGCCAAAGCTTATCACAAGCAAGATTGGCTTGAGCGACCTCCGTGTTTACTGCTCATTGGATGATTTCTTCACCATCACCAACTATCCTGGTGCCGATCCTGAGACAGCTTCCATGAACAGTGGTGCATCCCGTGGTTTCGATAATGGTACTTATCCAACTTCCAAGAAGATGGTATTCGGTATCAATGTAACATTCTAACCTTTTAAAACGAAAAGAAATGAAGAAAATATTATTTTCAACCATATTGACACTCGCTGCAGCAGGCACCATGACACTCACCACATCTTGTGAGGATCAGTTGGATATTGAGCAGAAGGGTGTTATTCCATCAGAGAAATTCTATCAGACTGATGCTGATGCCGAGGCTGCCCTCGTTGCGGCTTATGAGGGATTCATGTGTAATGTAGTGGGACGTAATCACGATGGTGGTGGCCCAGGTATTTATACTCCATTGAAACTGATACTCAATGAGTGTGGAGACGATGTGTTGGCAGCAGGTGCCAACTCTGGTGATAATACGTTTGGTATCATGCTCAATCAGTTCTATTATGATGCTGAGGCTGAGGTGCCAAAGTTTATGTACACAGGTCTCTATCACTCTGTATATACCTGTAACCTTGTACTCGATCACTTTGCCGATGCTACTACCGCTGTGCAGAAACGTTGCGCTGCAGAGGCTCGTGTGCTTCGTGCTTATGATTATTTCCTGTTGGCTAATCTTTGGGGTACTCCACCATTGGTAACTCATGTTCTGGATGCTTCTGCACAGCCTTTGAATTGCGATAAGGATCCTGAGCATCCTATGGATCACAAACAGTTGATAGAGTGGGTTGCGCAGGAATGTGAGAATGCTGCCAACGATTTGGATGAGCGTAAAAGTAAGGATGACAAGGATGGAGCTGTGAAGGTAACCAAGGGCTTTGCATATGCTCTTGCCGGAAAGGCTTACCTCTTCGCCGGTGAATATGATAAGGCTAAGACTGCTCTCAAGAAGGTTATCGATTCTGGCAAGTATGCTCTTGTTCCTGGTGAGCAATATGCCGACAACTTCCATATCGAGGGCGATGGCAACGAGGAGAAGGTATTTGAAGTCAACTTCGAGTATAATGCAGGTAAGACCAATTGGGGTGGTATGATTCAGCGTTCTAGCTGGATGGAGACCAACTATTGGGATTGGCGTGCTGATCACTTTGTTGTTTCTCCTAACAAGGTTTATTGTGGCGGCGTTGATGGCTGGGGTGGCCTTGGCGTGCCTCAGTGGTTTGGTGACGAGTTCTATGCCAATGATGGTAACTCTTATCGCTTGAAGGCTACTTTAAAGCATATTGATGATGCGGTTTATCATATGTCTTACGGCAAGGATGAAATCGATAATATGACTGACGAGCAGAAGAAAACCAGTAACAAGATTGGCATCAATGACCCTCTTCAGGGACTCTACGGCAACTCTACCTGGTTGGCATTCAAGCAAATAATGAGAGCTTCTGATACTGAAGGCAAGAAATATGGTGATAACATTCGCTTGAATAATTATCTTGTAATGCGTTACGCTGAGGTTTTGCTCAATTATGCAGAGGCTTGTCTTCAGACAGGCGATCAGGCTGAAGCTAAGAAATATATCAATATGATTCAGAAACGTGCTGGTTCCAAGACAATCAGTGAAACGGTTGATATGGATGTGTTGAAGAAAGAAAAGTCATATGAACTTTGGCTTGAAGGCTGTCGTTGGTTCGATATCATGCGATGGAATGATACAAAGGCCAAAGATCGTTTGACTAAGGCTGGTACAGTCGTGCCACATTTGTTTGATAAGGTTTTCAGAGCTCCAAAGGCAGACGACCAGAATGTAACTTGGGAGCATGGAACAGAAGCAAACAGCCGTTTCTATACGACCAACACTCCTGAGACTAATTTCAAGGTAGGTTTCAAGGAGGGCAAGCATGAGTTCTTCCCTTATCCACAGACCGTGATTGATAAGAATCCTAACCTGAAGCAGAATCCTGGTTGGTAATCATGAAGTTGTTTTGTAAATATAACGTTTTAAGAACTATAGATTAGTTTGATAATTAGGGGGTGTTTTGAAAAGAAGCACCCCCTTTTTTCTTCTTTAAAGGAATTTGCGTATGAAAACATGGATGTGTGCCTTGATGTTGGCGTTATCGACAGGAGCATCAGCCCAAAACCCGATTATCAGCGGACAGTATTCTGCTGATCCTACGGCTCGCGTATTCAACGGGAAGGTATATCTTTATCCTTCTCATGACATTCCGAGTCCTATCGAGAAACTGAAGGAATGGTTCTGCATGGCAGATTATCACGTTTTCTCTTCTTCCAATCTTACCGAGTGGCAGGATCATGGAGTCATCGTTTCGCAAGATAAAGTACCTTGGGTACAGGACGGCAGTTATACGATGTGGGCTCCTGATTGTGTAGAGAAAGACGGGAAATATTACTTCTATTTCCCTGCTGCTCCGAAAGGAGAGGAGAAGGGATTCGGAATAGGTGTGGCTGTTGCCGACCATCCGGAAGGACCATTTATGCCGATGTGGAAACCCATAGAGGGGGTTCATGGTATAGACCCTTGTGTGTTGATAGATAAGGACGGACAGGCTTATATCTACTGGGCGGGAGCCGGTTTGCACATGGCTAAGCTGAAACCAAATATGACGGAACTTGCCTCGGAACCAAAACTGGTAGAGGGGTTGCCTGAGGGATTCAAGGAAGGACCGTTTGCCTTCGAGCGTAACGGCAAGTATTATTTCACCTTCCCTTGGGTACGTGAAAAGGATGGAACCGAAACGCTGGCTTATGCCATGGCTGACCATCCGATGGGACCTTTCACATTCAAGGGCATCATCATGGATGAGTCGCCTACGAAGTGCTGGACCAATCATCATAGCATCGTGGAATATCAGGGACAGTGGTATCTCTTCTATCACCATAATGATTATTCGCCTAAGTTCGACAAGAACCGCTCGGTGCGAATCGACTCTCTGAACTTCAATCCTGACGGAACGATACAGAAGGTGATACCTACGCTAAGAGGTGTGGGATTGACGAAGGCACGTTCGCGCATTCAGATTGACCGCTATTCTGCGCTGCAAGGCAAGGGTATTGGTATTGATTATCTGGATAAAAACAACTGTTTTGCCGGCTGGAAGACTCTCTTTTCTAAATCGAATACTGCCCTTATATATAATAAGGTGGATTTTGGTAATGAGAAGGTGGAAGAAATTACCGTTCGTGCCAAGTCGGCTAAGGGCGGTGTGCTCGTAGTCAGAGCCGATGGCAAGAAGGGAAATATCATCGCAAAAGTGAAGATTCCGAAGTCGGCAGCCTGGAAGAATGTCCGTGCTCAGGTGCTTCATGCTCCTCTAGGCGTCCATGCTCTACACGTATCCTTGCAGAGTGGAGCCGATGTAGAGGTTGACTGGCTGGGCTTTGATGCGTTGCCTTGGGAAAAGGGAGCTTTCGAAACTCATCAGTATCGCAATCTCTTTGCCGAAATGGGCTATAAGCAGGCTGATATTGACAGGAAGGTAAACGAAGTATTCAATGATGTATTCTATGGTAAGAATAAGGTTTATTTCGAAGTAGGCGATTCCATGGGATATGTCAGCGATATAAAGAACAATGATGTGAGAACCGAGGGCATGTCGTATGGAATGATGGCTGCCGTGCAGTTTGATAAGAAGGACATCTTCGACCGCCTCTGGCGATGGAGCAAGAGATACATGCAGCATCAGGAAGGACCTTATAAGGGCTATTTCGCATGGAGCTGCAAGACTGATGGAACGAGAAATGCGCAGGGAGCCGCATCGGATGGTGAACTCTATTTCGTAACTTCGCTCATCTTTGCATCCAACCGATGGGGCAATGATACAGGCATCAACTATCTGAAGGAAGCGCAGAATATTCTGGATTGCAGCATGCAGAAGGCGGGAATGGACCGCACAGCTCCGCTTATCAATCTCGAACATCAGCTCATCACATTTACGCCCGATCATTGGGGCGGGAAGTTTACCGATCCTTCTTACCATCTCCCTGCCTTTTACGAGGTTTGGGCTAAATGGGCTAACGACGGACGTTCTCAGTTCTGGAAGGAGTGTGCTGAGAAAAGCCGTGAGTTCCTGCATAAGTGCATCAATGATAAGACGGGCTTGAACCCGGACTATTGCAACTATGATGGCAGTCTGATGAAGACCGGTCAGTTGCTGGGTGATGCTTTCCATTATGACTCATGGCGAGTGCCTATGAACATAGCGCTCGATTATTCCTGGGCTTGTAAGGATAAGGAGTGGCAGCAGAAATATGCCAATACGCTGCAGAACTTCCTGTATAGTCAGGGCATTGATTCTTTCCTGGACCAGTATAATGTAGATGGAACGATGGTAGAAGATATTCTGCCGGCAGGTACGGCTCCTAAGGCACTCCGCCATTCTATCGGTTTTGTTGCCACTTCGGCTGCGGCTTCTTTGGTCAGCAATCATGTGAAGGGTAGGGAATTCGTCAGTCATTTCTGGAATGCCAAGCATGAGCCAGATAAAGAAGGCTTCTTCGATGGCTACTACGACGGACTGTTGCGTCTCTTCGCCTTCATGCATCTGAGTGGCCGTTATCAGATTATCGAACCTCAAAAATAAAAAGAATAGTCTATGAACAACTTTTTCAATAAAATAGTTAGATTGTTTTGTTTATGTGTATTCCTTTTTGGGCATTCCTCTGCGGATGCCCAAAATAGGAATTTACCTGCAGACATCAATCCTTATTTCGGACCAGTCGGCAAGCAGGCTGTCATGCCTAATGCGGCTGGCTTTATTCAGAGATGGTTGCTCTTGGAGCCAATCTCTGTGCCGGTCAAGAGCAATGTCGTTTTTACTGATTCTTATCTGAAGGAGATATTCCATACGCAGTATTTCCCTAAACAGATGGAAACAGTTCCTAAGGATGGAGCCGTCGTGAAGGTGGGCAAGGAAAAACTGAAATGGCATGCGCTGGATAGTAAACTGTTTAATGTGAAGCTCTTCCGTTTCGCAACTTCGTACGGAAAGCCCAAGTATGGTGTCTTGTTCTGGGCGGTTACCATCATAGATCGCCCTGAGGAGATGAAAGACGTCCGCTTGGCTGTTGGCTCGAATGGTGCTTCCATGTGGTGGCTCAATGGTGAGGAGGCGGTGATGCTCGAAGGCGACCGAAGAATGGTTCGCGATGATGTGGTTTCTAAGAAGCTTACCTTGAAGAAAGGTAGGAATATCCTTCGTGGTGCGGTAATCAATGGACCTGGTATGAGCGACTTCTGTGTCCGATTCATCGACGGACAGGGCAAGCCTGTCAGAAACCTGTCTATTCACGTGAAGTAGTGCAATCAATAAAGAAAGTTATGAAACAGAACAATATATTTTTCAGATATTTTAGCCCGGTTGCTGTTCAGCAGAAACTTTATGCCGCTGCTTTGGTTGCCTTGTTGTCTTCCTCTGCTTACGAGGCAGAAGCCCAGGTGGGCGAACCTTTCATTCATGACCCTTCTACCATTGTCCTGTGTGATGGAAAGTATTATACCTTTGGAACGGGTGAAGGTGGAATCTGGTCGGAGGATGGCTGGACCTGGCAGGGTGGTGCTGTTCGTCCCGGCAGAGGAGCGGCTCCTGATGTGTTGAAGATTGGCGACCGTTATCTTGTAGCCTACAGTGCTACGGGTGGTGGATTGGGTGGCAGTCATCGCGGTGATGTCCTGACTATGTGGAACAAAACGCTCGATCCGAAATCGCCTGATTTCAAATATACTGAACCGGTGGTGGTAGCCTCATCCTTAGATGATGAAGACTGTGATGCCATTGATGCGGGCTTGTTGCTCGACCCTACTACCGGCAGACTCTGGCTCAGCTACGGAACCTATTTCGGATTTATCCGCTTGGTAGAACTCGACCCGAAGACTGGTAAGCGGATGGAAGGCAACGAACCCGTCAATATCGCCATCGACTGCGAAGCTACCGATTTGATTTATCGCAACGGCTGGTATTATTTTCTCGGCACTCATGGCACCTGTTGCGATGGTCCTAATTCTACCTACAATATCGTGGTGGGACGTTCGCGAAAGATAACCGGTCCATACGTGGATAATGTGGGCAGAGAGATGTTGCAGGGCGGTGGAAAGATGGTGATTGCTGCCAATAATCTGAAGACGGGTCCCGGTCACTTCGGACGCTATATTGAGGAAGAAGGTGTGGAAAAGATGTCGTTCCATTATGAGTCTGATTTCAGACAGGGAGGACGAAGCGTGTTGGCTATCCGTCCTTTGTTGTGGAAGAACAACTGGCCTGTGGCTGGTGATGAATTTCATGCCGGAACCTACGAGATAGAATCGGAACGAAGAGGCTATGCCCTGGAGATTGCCGTAGATTTCGTGAGAATGCAACGTGATATCGAACCTTTCTGGATCAAGCCAACCAAGCCTCTGAAGAATATCGAACCTCAGACCTTGAAGGAGGTAGAAGCAGGATGGCCTAAGGGCGAGGTGAAGGTGAGAATGAACGATTACATGTTCCGTCCTCATCAGAAATGGAGCGTCATGCCTGCCGGAAAGGGTGGTTATCTGGGTGGTCCTTATTATAAGATCTGCATAGAAGGCACTACCCGTTATCTTACCGCAACCGCTCTGCATGATGTCATTGCCAAACCTGAGTTTACTGGTGAAGATGCTCAGCTTTGGCGCATCGAGCAGCTCACCGATGGCACCTATCGCATCATGCCGAAGGCTGTGCCAGGCACAGAAAAGAAACTGGCATTAGTTTCACTCGGCGATTGTACCCCAGGTCTGGCTCCCTTCGATTTCAACAGTGATAATTCTAAATGGAATTTCAGACAACAATAAATTCATGATGAATCCCAATTTAATATACTAATAGCTTAATAGTAATTACAATGAACAAGAATGTTATATA
>OMUH01000047.1 GCA_900314195.1 uncultured Prevotella sp. | reverse complement strand
TTCGGTCATTTTTGGCCTCCAGTGAACGGTTTTTTACCGTCTCCAAGTGGGTGGGCTTGCTCCGATTTCACCATTCACCAGTAATGCACATAACCACCATTGGTATATGGGAAACAAAAGGTGATACTCTTATGTTTACTCCTTCTTTAGATTGTACTGTTGAAAAAGGAAAGCTGAACATAGAGAATTTAAATGATTCTATAAAAACAGTGACATCTATACCTAAACGGTTTCTAATAAAAGGAGATATATTACTCGATATTACTGATTATCGCCAAATATATCCAGAATTTATGGGAAATGAAAACCCTATTTCATCTCAATATAAATTGATAAAATAGAATCGCTGTATTCAAATTGTCACAGCCTATAAATAAAAAATCCGTGGACAAGAATCTGCTTATCCACGGATTTTTATTAGTAGCGGAGTTTTTTACTTTTTCTTCTTCAATACATAGAACTTTGCAGTCTCACCCTCTGGCTCGTTGCCAACCGAGTCTGTCATGACAATGCTGTTGGCATCCTTCACCTTATAAAAAGTATGCTCACCGCTTGAAGGACGAACAAGCATCAGAACATTGCCATCAAGAACTTTGAACACTCCGCTTGCCTCGTCATGACCGTTCTTTTGGTCAACGTAGTCCTGCTCCAACTGATAGGTACTGTCAGCCTTGATGGTGAGCACGGTCTTTATGCCGGGACCGTCAGCAGCGGGGAATGTCCCCTCATAGGTTCCAGCAACGGATGTCAAATCCAGATTGTCATCCTCGGAAGCCGTGTTATCCACCACGCTTACAGAATCTTTATCCACTACACTTTGAGCAGCTTTCTTGTCAGAGCAAGAAGCAAAGACAGCAAGAGCTGCAACTGCCAAAATTATCAAATTCTTTTTCATACATTACTATGTTCATCGTATATCGGTTATTTGTTGGCGGAACATGCCGCTTTGAATTTTCAAAAGTATATAAAAGTTTTGGCAATGATGAAGAATGACTTGAAAATCAACGTAAAGGTTACGCAAAGATTCTGACGAATATCAGCCATGCATTAAATATGTTGCAACTCGCCAAATATCGTTTGTAATCTAAAAGTTGTTATAAATGCAATGAAAAATCTTGATATTAACCTAACTTGCAGCTTATGCTAATGTAACTTTCTGATTTTCACGTATCTATTTTTTTTGACTCGTCAAAATGTACCACACAAATTTTCACGGTTCGTTTTAACGGCGGATTCTTGAGTTTGAGCAGCCTATAGAGTTCCAAGAGTTGCACGTCAGGGGGCATCTCTGATGAACTGACATAAATAACGTTTTGGCTTTTCCCCGGTCTGCGTTCGCTGCGCTTGCCTTAGACCGTGTTATTGAAGAGTCAGCCTCTTCGAGGCTGTTAGATGGACTACTGCGTCCATTCCGGTTCGGAGGTGAAATGCATTCTGCGGCCGGTAACGGGGTGGGTGAACTCAAGGCGTGCGGCGTGCAGGCAGAGCCTTGTTGGTGTTGAGGCCGTCATGCCGCTGCCGTAGAGGCGGTCGCCTTTGATAGGTGCGTTGAGGCCGTCATGGTGAGCGCAGTGAACGCGCAGCTGGTGGGTGCGGCCGGTGTGCGGCCAGAGGGCAAGCGTCATCTCATCTTTCTCTTCATCGCGGCTTATCACGCGGTAGGTGGTTATGGCACTGCGGCCGTGGTTGCGGTCTACCTTCTGCCGCGGCCGGTCAGCGTCATCGGCAGTAAGGGGCAGGGATATTGTTCCGCAGGGCGGAATGTCGCGCAGTGCCGTCACGGCTGTGTATTGCTTTCTGACGGTCCGTGCGGCAAACTGCTGCTGAAGGTTTCTGTAGGCATCCTTTGTGAGTGCGGCAACCATCAGTCCGCCGGTGTCCATGTCGAGGCGGTGAACGATGACCGGTCCTTCTGCTGCCGGAAACACTTCCATGAGCACATCTTTTACCGATTTCTTGCCGTTGTTGCCCGGCACGCTGGGCATGCCCTGCGGCTTGTCTATAACGGCTATGTCATTGTCGGAATATATAACTTTCAGTTTGCCGGCGGCATCGACGTCTTTCTCGGGCTCTGTGTCGAGCCCATGCAGCATCCACGTGAGCAGCGGCCGGCATTTGCCCTGGCAGGCAGGATAGAATGTCTTGTGCAGCCTTACCTCTGTCTTCGGCGACGGTCCCCACCAGAACATGGCCATGCACAGCGGCCGCAGGCCGTTGCGGTAGGCATACTGCAGCAGCTTCGGCTCGCAGCACTCGCCGGACCCTGACGGCGGCAGGCTGACGCCGCGGCGTGCCAGCGTGGCCCAGCGCTGCCAGATGCCGGTGAGCGACATTGTCTCGCCGCGTGCGTTGAGCAGCGTGAAGTGGTTGAACAGCCATGCCTGCAGACGGTCGCTCTTCAGCTTGCGCGCCGTGCGCAGCTCCGTGATGTGCTGTTCGCATGCCGCAGCCGCCTCTTCAGCCTCATGCAGCTTTTCGCGGCACTGCACCTTAACCCGGTGCAGCTCGGCTTTCAGAAACTGGCTCTCGCGTGTCATGGCGGCAGCCTCGGCCGTTGTCAGACTGCCTTGCTGCCGCCGTGCATCACGTCGCTCTTTGGCCTCTTTCATGCGCTGCCGTGCGTCGGCAACGGCTTGCTCGCATTTGTCTTTTACGGCAGCGAGGCGGCTGCGTGCAGCGGCATATTCGGCAGAGTGCTGCAACCGTTCAATGTTGCGGCTTATCTGTTCAATCTCTCTCTCGTGCTGAAGAAAATATCCGTCGGGCTCAAGGTAGTTGAATGCCGGGGGCACGAAGAAACGGTCAGCGTCTTCGCTGATGCCGTCAATCTGTCCGCTGTAGGCCGCAAGAAAGCCCCGTCGGCCGTCGACAGCAGCGGCACAGAGCACGCCGAACATCTTTCCTTCCGTAAGGTTTAGTGTGGCAATGGCTTTTTCTGTTTCCTTGACGGCTTCAAGCGCAAGCGGGTGGGGTACGTAGCTGAACGGGTTGTTCATGCGTGCGGGTGCCGGCGTGCAGCTTTTCAGGAGGTGAAAGTGCGGTATATCGGTCATAATGTTGTTGTTAAAGAGCTTTGCTTATATAAAACTGCTCCGGCATTCTTTATGTCAAGAATGGCGGAGCAGCGTTTTTGTCTTTTTTATATAACGGCGCTGATATTTTTTACAGCTTGTCAAGAGCCTGTTTAATGTCAGCGAGTATGTCGTCGCAGTCTTCAATGCCTACAGACAGGCGTATGAGGTCGGGAGCGATGCCGGCCTCGCGTAGCTGCTCGTCGGTGAGCTGGCGGTGGGTGTGGCTGGCGGGGTGGAGCACGCAGGTGCGTGAGTCGGCCACGTGGGTCTCGATGTTTATCATCTCAAGAGAGTCCATGAACCTGACGGCAGTCTCGCGGTCGCCCTTCAGTCCGAAGGCCATCACGCCGCATGTGCCCTGCGGCATGTATTTCTCTGCCAGCGCATGGTATTTGTCGTCTTTCAGTCCGGCGTAGCGCACCCATGCCACGTGGCTGTCGGCGGCAAGGAACTCTGCCACTTTCTTGGCGTTGCGGCAGTGCTGTGCCATTCTGAGGTGGAGGCTCTGCAGGCCGAGGTTCAGAATGAACGAGTTCATAGGTGCGGGAATGGCGCCGAGGTCGCGCATGAGCTGCGAAACAATCTTTGTCGTATAGCCCATCTTTCCGAACTGGCGTGCGTACACAATGCCGTGGTAGCTGTCGTCGGGTGTGGTGAGGCCGGGATATTTGCCGGCATGAGCCAGCCAGTCGAAGTTGCCGCTGTCAATGACGGCGCCGCCCACCTGCGATGCCGTGCCGTCCATGTATTTCGTTGTGGAGTGGGTGACGATGTCGGCGCCCCACTCGAAGGGCCGGCAGTTGATGGGCGTGGCAAAGGTGTTGTCGACGATGAGGGGCACGCCGTGACGGTGGGCAATGCGTGCGAACTTCTCTATGTCGAGCACGGCGCAGCCCGGGTTGCTTATCGTCTCGCCGAAGAGCACGCGCGTGTTCGGGCGGAAGGCGGCGTCAATCTCTTCTTCAGAGGCATCGGGGCTGACGAACGTCACGTCGATGCCGAGCTTTTTCATGGTGACACCGAAGAGGTTGAACGTTCCGCCGTAGATTTCGTTGGAGGCAACGATGTGGCTGCCGGCCTCGCAGATGTTGAACACTGCATAGAAGTTCGCGGCCTGTCCGCTTGACGTGAGCACACAGCCCACTCCGCCTTCGAGCTCGGCTATCTTGCGCGCCACGGCATCATTGGTCGGGTTTTGCAGACGGCTGTAGAAATAGCCTTCTTTCTTAAGGTCGAAGAGCTGAGCCATCTCATCGGAATCATCATACTTAAACGTGGTGCTCTGGATGATAGGCACCTCAACGGGCTCGCCGTTCTTTGGGCGGTAACCGCCCTGCACGCATATCGTACCCGGCTTCATTTGTCTTTTCATTGTTTTGTTGCTTTGTTTATGGTTTATTGCTTATGCTTTGCTTGCAGTGCCGTAAGATGTTGTTACGGCAGATTGCGGATTTATATTAAATCATGCAAATGTAGCAAAAAATATAAACAAAAATGCATGTTTTGGTTATTATCTTTTCCGCGTGTTAACTGAATTGGGAAAATCGGTAGTGACATCGTTTGCGGGCCGGCACAAGGCTCGCCCCCTGCACTGACACATGACAAGCAGATATGTGCCTGCCCTAAAATGTCGTTTTAACTTATAAAGATATGTGTATTTGACGGGTCAGCCTCGCAGAGGCTGAAAGCTTTGTATTATATTTGACGTGCAGATACAGAAAGCGCCGGACTAAGGAAAATAAGAATCCTCAGTCCGGCGCTGATGAAAAGGATGATTATCCGCCGCAGACATAGAGCAGCCGTAGACAGACAATCATAATGCGCAGTGTGCCGATTAGTCTTTCACGATTATTTTCTTGCCGTTGCGTATGTACAGTCCCTGCTTTTCGGGCTTGGCAATGCGCTGGCCCTGAAGGTTATACCATTCGCCGTTGTTGGCAGCAGAGGTTGTAATGTCGTTTATGCCGGTTGCGGCGGTGACATCAGTGACGGTGTATTTGCCGGCGCTCTGCGTTGTGTTTATGTCAAGATATGCATCCTGCTTGATACCAGTCACGTCGACGGTCTGCGTGCCGCTGCCGTTGTTGAACACTAAGTTGACAACATCATCATCGCTCTCGATGCTGTATGTAGCCTTATACCATCTCTTTCCGCCAATGGTCTCCGTGGCCGTTATCCTGTTGCCCGGCCATTCGGCAGATGCGTTTTTGGTGTTGTTGCTCCAAGAATAGAAATACATGTTAGCCCATGAGTTGTTGTTGTGCACGTATACGTTGATGGTATAAGCCTTGAAGGCCTCAATTCTGTAATTGTGCGTTATGATGCCGGTCACCTTTCCGCCGGAGAGCAGTCCGGCAGTCAGCGTGCAGTTATGGTCGATGGTTATCTTGTCGCCGCTGGCGGCCTTTGCCGATGAGGCAGTAGGTGTTGTGCCGTCGAGGGTGTAGACGATCTGTGCGTTGCCGGCGCTGACGGCTGTCAGCGTGGTCTGGAACGGTGCGCTGTATGTGCCTGATGCCTTGTCGGCCCATGCCGTTTCTGCCGACGGCTCGAGATAGTAAGCATAGTGATAGCCGCTGAGAATTTTTATCCATCTGCTTGTGGCAGGCTCGGCCATGCCGCTGCCCACGGCAACGAGCAGACGTCCCTTTGTGCCGCTGACGATGTTGGCATAGTAGCTGCGGTTTGAGCGGTAGTTGCTGTATTGGCTCTGGTTGTTTATGCCGGCAAACTTGCGGGCCTCAATCATGCTTTTCAGCTGCTGGCGGTATGCGCGCCAGTGCGGCTGGAAGATGCACGGCGTGCCTGGCATGGCAAGCATGTAGGCGTTGGCAGCAAGCGTGTCGTGCAGAAGGGCGTCGGGGGTGTAGCCGCTCGTCGTGCCGCGGTCCTGCATGTCGTGGTTCTCAACGAACGTAACGGCATACTGCTTGTATGCGTCGTCGTGAATAAGATTGTTCGTTGAGTTCAGCTCTGTCCAGTTGCTGTTGTTGATGGCATCGCGCACGTTGTAGCGGAACTGGAAGTCGAAGGCTGCGCTGCGCTTGCCCGTGGCGTTTATCCATGCTTCAATCTTGCTGTTGCTGTCCCAGTATTCGCCGACGGAATAATCCACTCCGGCCGCGTCGTTGTAGTCGCCGACATGACTGCCGGCATATCCTTTCACCATGTCATAGCGGAACCCGGCGTAGCCGAGGTCGTTGTGAAGGAATGACGTGTAGGCCTTCATGATGTTCTGCACGTTTGTGCTCTTATGGTCGAGGTCGCGCATGCCGCTCCAGTCTTCGCCCTCGTCGCTGTTGCTGCTCAGTGATACGCCCTGGCTCTGTGCCTGCTTCAGCGTAGCGCCTCCGTCGTCATTGCTTGTGATGTCTGTTGACTGTAGCTGATATGTAGTGCCCTTGTATGTCTCTGCGGGGAAGCCGAACCAGCCATCGGTGTTGTGGTGGTTGATGACCACGTCGGCAATGGTGCCGATGCCGTTGGCACGGAAGGTGGAGATCATAGAGCGGAGCTGTGCCTCAGTGCCGAAGCTTGAGTTCTGGTTGAAATAGTAATAAGGAGTGTAGCCCATTACCTGTGTTGTCTCAAGGCACTTGCCGCTCTGCGGAACCCATACGAGATCAATAAATCCCTTCATCTCGCTGGCCTGCGATTCCAGTACCGTCCACTGCGAATAGTTGTATGAGTCCCATGAGAAGCCCTGCAGCATTACGCCGCCGTAGTTGGCCGGCCATCCGGCAGCCATGCTGCTCATGGCTGCGCAGAGGGCCACTGCTGATGTGAATAGTTTTTTCATATTCTGATGTATTTATGTTTTTTGTTGTCTGATATTCTGTTTCAGAATTCGAGGATCATCGTTCCGCGCGGTTCCATGCTGATGTTGCTGAGGCTGACGTTTTTCCCTGTTATGACGTCCCTGGCTTCAGCATGTCTGCCGGTTATCTCGGCATAGCGTGCCATGTCGGGCTTCACTGCCGTGCGTTTGCCGTTGAGCAGCAGCATGACGGTGTGGCCGTCATACTGGCGTGCAATGACATATATGCCGTTGTGGGGCAGGAACTGTGTCTGGCTGCCCTTGACAATTACATCGTTGCCCTGTCGCCAGTGGAGCAGCTTGCTGAGCCATGTGAACATGCTGTTCTCGGCGCGTGTGCGTCCTTCCTTGGTGAAGCAGTTGCGCTCGTCGCCCGGAAATCCGCCGGGGAAGTCTTTCCTCACGTAGCCGTCGGTAATCTCCTTCGTGCCGTTCATCATTATCTCCGTGCCGTAGTAGAGCTGAGGCGTGCGCTTGATGGTGAGCAGCAGTGCCAGTGCCTGGCGCAGTGCCGTAGAGTCTTTTGTGTTGCCGAGGAAACGGTCGGTGTCGTGATTGTCAATGAATGCAAGGACGCTTTTAGGGTTCGGATACAGATAATCATAGCACAGCACATTGTATATCTTGTTGAGGCCTTTCCAGTAGTTATCGGTCTCTTCGTGACGCGCACTGTTGACGGCGTCATACAGGGCGAAGTCCATGACCGTTTTCAGATAGCTGTTCTTCTTTTGCAGGCGGCTGTCCTTCTGCCATGCTGCCGTGTAGGCCGGCTCTGTCACCCATGTCTCGCCGACAGTGTTGAAGTTGGGATATTCTGTGTCAATGGTTTTCATCCATCCGGCCATGGCGTCACGGTCGGCATATGGATAGGTGTCCATGCGTATGCCGTCGATGCCGGCCGTCTCTATCCACCAGATGCTGTTCTGCGTGAGATAGCGCATGACGTGCGGGTTGCGCTGGTTGAGGTCGGGCATGGTGCTGACAAACCATCCGTCGGTGGTCTCGCGCTTGTCTATCTTGCTGGCGTAGGGGTCGAATACCGGCGTCAGCTTATAGCTGGTCTGCAGACCGTAGTTGGGCGAGTTGAACCAGTCGTGCGACGGCGGGTCGACGGCCCACGGATGACTGCTGCCGCAGTGGTTGAAGATCATGTCCATGACCACTTTTAATCCGGCTGCATGGCATTCCTTAATCAGGTTTATGTAGTCGTTGTTGGTGCCGAAGCGCGGGTCTACGCGGTAGTAGTTTGTTGTGGCGTAGCCGTGGTAGAAGCTGTATTTGCCGTCTTCTGCCGGTCCGTTGTTCTCAAGCACCGGCGTCAGCCACAGTGCCGTGACGCCAAGCTCCTTGAAATAATTGATATGCTGGCGTATGCCTTCAAGGTCGCCGCCGTGGCGCATGCTCGGCTCCTGTCTGTTGCACACCTCGTCGAGCATGCCCTTCACGACGTCGTTCTTCGGATTGCCGTCGGCAAAGCGGTCGGGCATGAGCATGTATAGCACGTCGGCATTGGTGAAGCCCTGTCTGTCGGCACCTTTCATGGTGTGTGCGCGCAGCTCGTAGCGCCTTTTGACACTGCTCTTGCCGAGCTTGAAAGTGATGTCGAACGAGCCTGGCTCTGCGCCTGCCGTATTGAGATATACAAGCAGATAGTTAGGAGAGTCGAGGCGTACGAGAGAATCTATTTTAACGTTAGGGTAGCTGACGGTTGCCTCAGCGTCGCGTATGCCCTTGCCGTAAACCATGAGCTGCAGCCCGGTGTCTTTCATGCCGGCATACCAGCACTCCGGTTCTATGCGGTCAATTTTTACTGCCGCCTGTGTCATAGTGCTGCTTAAAAAGAACAGTGCAGAGATAAAAAACAGTTTCTTCATATTTTGTCATAATGTAAAAATCATACTGTACAAATTATTCTGTATAAAATTCTGTATAAAATAATGTTGTGATATGTGTTTATGATATTTTCATGAATGAAAAAATGAACAGTCTTTATGAAAAATTAATCCGTTTTTCAGATGTATTTTCATGACATTTTTTTTGATTAACATCGTCAGATATGCTCAGTGTTTCTTTGACGGTCTGTTTCATAAAGAAGAAATGTCATGATGAAAAAATACATAAAGATTATTCCGGATTGTAAAACCGGCGGCATGGTATTCAGAGGCTGTAATGCGGGCTTCTTACTTGTGGAAAATAAGTGCCGACTGTCCCGGTACGGTTACCGTTCCGCCGCTTATTGTTCCGAGTCCGACGGTGTCTATCATTCCGTTGCGGCAGACAACGGTGTAGATGCCCTGCGGCACAGAGATGCGCCGCGGCTCGCGGTTGCCGTTGAGGGCCACGAAGATGTCACTCCAGCTGTCGCCGGGATAGTCTTTCAGTCTGAAGGCCACGAGACATGGCTGAACGGGCAGGAAAGACAGGCAGTTTCTTACTGCTCTGGCGTTGCCGCCTCCGAAGGCCGGATGCTTGCGGCGCAGCTCTGTAAGTCCCTGGTAGTATTTTATCACCTGCGGCCAGCGTCTCATGTTGTTCCAGTTGATGGCATTTACGCTGTCGGGAGACTCAAAGCTGTTGTGCACGCCTTTCTTGTCGCGCAGCATCTCCTCGCCGCTGAGAATGAACGGTGTGCCCTGTGACGTGAAGACGGCCGTCTGTGCCAGCAGGTCGAGGCGTATAAGCTCGTTGGTGCTGATGCCAGGTATCTCTGCGCGGAGCCGGTCTACGAGGCACATGTCATCGTGACAGCTGACGTAGCTAATCTGCTGCTGAGGCTCCGTGGCCCACGGCGTGCGGTCGTAGTTGACCATCTGCATGTCTACCTGCGGGTGGCTGATGCCGCCTACGATACCGTATTTAAGACTTTCTTCCTCGCCGGATACGCCGGCAAGAAAAGCACCCTGCCTGTCGTTGGAGAAAGGTCCGCGCAGCGCGTCGCGCATGTCGTCAGAGAAGGCGGCGATGCCCGGCATCTGCGGGATGTTGGCTTTCGTGGCAAGCTTGTCTGAAGGATAGGCGCACGTGCCTGCGCTCCAGCCCTCGCCGTAGAGAATCAGTCCGGGCTGAATGGCGTCGAGCTCACGGCGTATGGTGTTCATCGTTTCTATGTCGTGCACGCCCATGAGATCTACACGGAAACCGTCGATGTGGTATTCGCGTACCCAGTATTTCATGCTTTCCACCATGAACTTGCGCATCAGCGGTCGCTCGGAAGCTGTCTCGTTGCCGCAGCCGGAACCGTTGGAATAGCGTCCGTCGGCGGTCTTGCGGTAGAAGTAGTCGGGCCATGTGCGCTGGAAAGCACTGCCCTCTATGTTGTAAGTGTGGTTGTAGACAACGTCGAGCACAACCTTTATGCCGGCTCTGTGCAGGGCGGCCACCATCTGCTTGAACTCTCTGATGCGGTTGAGCGGATTTACGGGGTTTGTGGAATAGCTGCCTTCAGGCACGTTGTAGTTGAGCGGGTCGTATCCCCAGTTGTATTGCGGCACGTCGGGCTTGCTCTCGTCAACAGACGCGAAGTCGAACGACGGCAGTATGTGCACGGCCGTTATGCCGAGGCGTGTGAGATGGTCGATGGCGCGCTGTTCTGTGAGTGCGAGGAATTTTCCCTTGTTTTTCAGCAATGATGATTTGTCGATTGAGAAATCGCGGAAATGCATTTCATAAATAATAGGTGTGGGGTTGGCATCGTTGCGTGCCTCAATGGCTCGTTTCAGTGTTTTCGCATCTTCTTCCCATCCTTCTGGATTGGTGGATGCCATGTCGATGATGGCACCTCTCAGCCCGTTCATGCCCACAGCCTTGGCAAATACACCCGGTGTCTCGCCGAGTCCGGTGTCGAACGTGTAGAACTTTCCGCGCAGGTTGCCTCTTACCTCAGCTCTCCATACATTGCTGCCGTCGGGCCGCATGTTGATGGTTCTGATGGGCTTTCCGCCAGTGCCGCTGTCGTAGAGACGCAGTATCACCTGTTTTTTTTGAGCTTCTTCGTCTTCTGACGTGCCGTTGAAGCTCCCAACCTTAACAGGTGATGTCGGCGAGTTAAGCTTGAATACCGTGTGCTGCGGCGTGTAGACCACCTCTTCGAAATCGGTCTGTGCCTGCATGGTGACAGGCAGTAACAGTGTAACTGCTGTCATGATGAAGTGTTTAAGTTTCATTACCCTCATGTGTTTTTTTAGTTGAAATTTATGTTTAGGAAAAAAGTCAGTCTGCTGTGGCATGAATTCCTCTGTACTGACGGTTAAGAATTCCATGTATTCAGGTTCAATGACAACATGAATTCAAATATATAAAACTGGATGATTGATGATAGTAATTTTCTTTTCCTTCCTTCCAGATAGATTTGTTAAGGCTTATTATTGGGCTTTTAAAGTTTCGTAATGTATTTCCATAAGGTTTTGCTGAAATAACAGCGGGGGCTTTTGCCGTTTCATCCCGCTGTTATTATTCAGTATATATAGAGAATATATGCAATCGTCCGGCACATGGCCGCTGCGGTCAGAATTAATTTTGTGCCATTATGCTGATTGCGAAACCGCCGCCGCTGGCTTCGGTGAGCTTCAGTGTGTCGCCTTTCTTCACCTTGCGCTTGGTTATTGTATATGCGGCCGGATTATTCTTGTAGTCGGCGTCTTTGGCATCGGCATATATGGTTGCTGTGTATGTGCGTCCCTTATCGAGGAAGTCGAGCTTCACGACAGCCTTATGTCCGTTTTCATCGCATTTTCCGCCTACGAACCAGTTGTTTGTGCCTTTTGCCTTGCGTGCTACTGTGATATAGTCGGCCGGCTCGGCTTCAAGATATTTGCTGTCGTCCCAATCGCAGGCCACGTCTTTGATGAACTGGAAGGCATCGTTGTATTTGGCGTAGTTCTCTGGCAGGTCGGCGGCCATCTGCAGCGGTCCCCACATAACGAGGTAGAGTGCGAGCTGCCCGCAGAGCGTCGTGTGCACGTATGACGTGTTCTGGCTCCATTTCTTCAACTGTGTCTCGAGCACGCCCGGCGTGTAGTCCATCGGTCCGCCTTGCAGTCGCGTGAACGGCAGAATGACCGTGTGGTCGGGATAGCTGCCGCCGAAAGCCTCATATTCGCCTCCGCGCGCGCTTTCATTGCCCACGAGGTTAGGCCATGTGCGTGCAATGCCGGTAGGACGCGTAGCCTCATGTCCGTTGACCATGATGTGATGCTTGGCAGCCTGTTCGACAACGTACATATAGTGGTTGTTCATGGCCTGCGAGTAGTGGTGGTCGCCGCGCGGAATGATGTCGCCGACATAGCCGGTCTTCACGGCATCATAGCCGTACTTGTTCATTAGCGAGAGGGCCGGCTCGAGATGGCGCTCATAGTTGACAACACTTGACGATGTTTCGTTGTGCATCATCAGCTTCACGCCCTTTGAATGAGCGTAGTCGTTGAGATACTTTATGTCGAAGTCGGGATATGGTGTCGTGAAGTCGAACACGTAGTCTTTCCAATGGTTTGCCCAGTCTTCCCAGCCGACGTTCCATCCCTCGACGAGCACCTCCTGCAGACCGTTGGCAGCGGCAAAGTCAATATATTTCTTTACGTTTGCCGTTGTGGCACCGTGGCGTCCGTTCGGCTTCACTTTTGTCCAGTCAATGGAGTCAAGCTTTATAGACGGATAGTCGTCGGTATAGTTCCACGAGCTCTTGCCGACAATCATCTCCCACCACACGCCGCAGTATTTTGTTGGATGAATCCAGCTGACATCCTTAATCTTGCACGGTTCGTTGAGATTGTAAATCATGTTGTTGGCTTCAGAGAGCATGTCGCGTGCATCGTCGCTGACGGCCACCGTGCGCCACGGCGTGTTGCACGGCGTCTGCATGTAGCCCTTCATGCCTGTTGCGTCGGGGGTGAGCCAGCTTTCGAAGGTCATGGTCTTGTCGTCGAGGTTAAGATGCATGGTGGCATAGTCGATGCACGCAGCCTCATGAATGTTTATGTAGAGTCCGTCGGCAGATTTCATCTGCAACGATGTCTGCACGCCCGTCGGCGAAAATACCGATACTGACGAGTTGTTCCAGTTGACGGCATCATGGAATTTGCTTCTTATCTCCGACAGCTTGCTCTGCTGTGTCTCCTGCTCCTGTGTGTCATAGTCGCCTGGCAGCCACCACGCCGTGTGGTCGCCGGCCATGGCAAACTGCGTGTGCTCTTCCTTTATTACGAAATAAACGAGGTCGTTCTGCTGTGGAAATTCATAGCGCAGTCCCATTCCGGCGTTGTAGACACGGAACCGAATGTTCATGTGCCGCTTTGACGACGGCTGCGAGAGGTTCACCTCAAGCTCATTGTAGTTATTGCGTATGTGAGCATACTGTCCCCATACCGGCGTCCACGTCTCATCGAATGTCGACGTGTGGCTGCCGGTCTCCTCAAAGCCGTCCATCAGCGACGTCTCGTTCATGCCTTTTGAAGCGTGCTTGTCTTTGGCCAGCTCGAGGCCCAGGTGCGACGGCTTCACCACGGCACGTCCCTTGTAGGTCATCTCGTAAGTCGGCCGTCCGCCGTCAGTCAGCGAGAAGGTGACGGCAATGTTTCCGTCGGGCGACTTCACAGTCTGAGCCTGCGCGAAGAGCGGCATCAGTGCAGCTGTCAGCACAAATAATTTTTTTAACTGAATCATTTGGATTGTTGATTTTAGTTGTTAATAAAGCTAAGTTCTTACATAGAATGTTATGTTGCCGGTCGTCATGATGTTTTTCTTTGATTGCGTCATGGCGGCCGTCGGTGTAAGCTTATTACCTTCTGTCGGCGTCGTTAATAAGACCGTGAATCTTTTCCGTGAATTCTTTGTTGCGCATAAGGTCTTCAATGTTGACATGCATACGGTAGCGCCAGTAGTGGTGCGGGTTTGCCGGAATGTTTATTCTCTCGGCGTTCTCGTCGGCGAGGCGCAGCTTCTCGTCCATGGCCATCCAGTCCTGAATGCTCAGTATGCACAGTATTGACGGCGAGGTGAGATGCCGCGATATGATGTCTTCTGCGAGCCATCCCGGCAGCGGGTGCGGTGCGGCGCCTCCGCGGTGCAGCATGTTGTTGTAGTAGTCCTGTGTGCGATTGTTGTCTTCGTCCCACCACTGTCTCAGTGTCGGCATGTCGTGGCTTGAGATTGTGCATACAGAGCGGTAGGGATTACGGCTCAGATGTCCGAAGCGTACCGATGGATCTTTCGGCATACTCTGTATTTCCAGACTGAGAATCTTCAGCTCATTCATTACCCATGGCACGCAGTCAGGCACCATACCGAGGTCTTCCGCGCACACCAGCATACGTGTGGCATCGACTAGGCGCGGCAGCTTCTTCATTGCCTCGCCGTACCAGAACTGGTTGTTGCGGCGGTAGAAATAATCGTTGTAGAGCTTGTTGAACGCGGCCTTGTCGTTGTCGTAGAGGCTCTCGTAGATGAAGTCGAACTGTGCGCTTATGCGCGGGTGGAACAGGCGTTTGTTCTTTCTGTCGCGCACGAAGAGCACGTCACTGATGAGTGCATACAGTCCGTCGCGCATGTTGTTCAGCTCCTGCGTTGTCTGCTGCCTCTCGCTTTCTGACGCGGCGTTGGCCGTCTTCTGCGTGATGAGTGATGCGAAGAAAGCCTCCACCTTTCTCTGTGTGTCAAAAGCCGGCTTCATGCGGTAACGCTCACCGTCAATCCTGTCGAGGAAGTTCTCCTTTACGTATCCCGCCTTGTCGCCGAACACGCGGTCGAGCACCCAGTCTGTTATGAACGGTTCGGTGAACCGCTCTTCCTGGAAGTTAAGGCCGTAGGATCTTATCTCGTCGGCGCTCATGCCCAGTGCCGGCGAGAACTGTCCGAGCAGTCCGTGCACGGCATCGGCCGGTATCTCCCAGATGCGGAAGAATCCGAGCACATGGTCAATGCGGTAGGCGTCGAAGAACTTTGCCATGTTCTGGAAACGGCGCACCCACCAGCGGCAGCCGTCCTTGAGCATTTCATCCCAGTTATATGTAGGGAAGCCCCAGTTCTGTCCGTTCACGGAGAAGGCGTCAGGCGGCGCGCCGGCCTGTCCGTTGAGGTTGAAATATTTCGGTTCCGTCCATACGTCGCAACCCAGCCTGCTCACGCCGATAGGAATGTCGCCCTTCAGGATTACCCCTTTGCGCCGTGCGTAGTCGTGCACGTCTTCCATCTGCGTGTTGAGAATATACTGCACGAAATACCAGTAAGACACTTCGCCGTATTCCTTTGTGCTTCTGTCGGCCAGCAGGTGGCGGTCGGTCTCGCTCCACTGTCTGTGGTCGGGCCATTTTGCGAAGTCAGCCGTGCCGTATTTGTCTCTCAGCGTGCAGTATTCAGCGTAAGGCACGAGCCACTGCTGAGTCTCGTCGAAGAACATTTTGAACTTCTCCGAGCTGAGCACCTTCTTGCCTTCCTGTTCGTACAAGTCGTGCAGATAGTCTTTTTTTGCCTGGTTAACGCGCTCGTAGTCAATCTGTGTCAGAGCGTTCAGCTCTTCGCGCAGCTGCTCATAGCGTTTGCGCTTGCCGGCATCGCTGAGCTTCGGCAGCTGCGTGAAATCAGCATACTGCGGATGCAGTGCGAAGATGCTTATGCAGCTGTACGGATAAGAGTCGAGCCACGTGTGCGTGGTCGTGGTGTCGTTAATGGGCAGTATCTGCAGCACCCGCTGTCCTGTCTCAGCCACGAAGTCAATCATCTTTCTGAGGTCGCCGAAGTCGCCGACGCCGAAGCTCTCTTTGCTTCTCAGCGAGAACACCGGCACGAGGGTTCCGGCCAGCCGGCGGTTCCACAGCTCGAAGAAGGCCTGTCCGAGGTTGTAGACGACAACCGTGCCGGCCTTCATCTCCGGAAACGACACCGTGCGGTTCATGCCCGTCTCCCACATCGGCGTGAAGTCTTCCTCCTCGTCGAGCGATACAAACTTGAACTCAATCTTCCTGTCTGGAAAATCATCGGCGTTGAGGTCGATGACCCATTCGTTGTAGTTATGCTCGGTCATGTTCAGCGACTTCGGCGAGTCCCAGTCGCCGAGAGCCTTTCCCTTTCCGAGCACAGCGAGCCGTTCTCCCTCTCTGAGCTGCGGCGCACGCACCACGAGGCGTATGGTCTTTGCGTAGTGTGACGGCTGCGGCTCTTGTACGACGTGCCTGTTTATGCAGTCAGTGAATGCCGAACTGTACAGATAGCTGTCTTCCGGCATGTCGCTCCATTTGTCATAGATGTTGTAAGTGTCGGCTCTTTGTGCAGTTATGTCTATGATGTGCGGCATCCGTGTCCACTCCCTTCGCCACGGCATACCGTCGTGCTCAACCGAATAGAAGTAAGACAGCTGTCCTGTGGCCTGCTTGTCGCTGAGCTCATACGTCCACCGCTGGCCGTTCACCGTCCCCATGCGCAGCCGTTTCTTCTCACGGCCTTCAATGTTCAGATAGACATATTCGCCGTAAACGGTTTTATAGTCAATGTTGAAGATGTATTTCATATCGTGTTTTTGTTTTATATTTCGTTTTTGTTTTTCGGCTTTGCTGCTAAGTTACAATATAAAAATGTAGCTTGGTTCAGTTGTGTTTGCGCAAAATATAAAAACATTGCGCAAACGTTTGCAGATGAACGTTCCCTTTTTATGCGCTGGCTTCATTTTTTAATATACGAATATCGCTGCTTGCGCAAACTGGTAATGCCGGAATCAGCATTTTCACGTTGATGTTTCAAACGTCCGCTGACAATGCTGATTTATATGGTAAAAACAGTCTGCCGGTCGTTTTCTCAATGCTTATTTCTTGTCTTTCAGCCCTGTGACGGCCACGGCGCCAAAGACAAGCGATATTCCGGCGAGAATCATCATGCTTGATTGCTCTGAGCCGAGCAGCGAGAGCAGCGTGCCGCCGAGCGCAGCAGCCACGATCTGCGGAATGCATATTGTTCCGTTGAAGAGTCCGAGATATGTTCCCATGTGTCCGTATCCCTGCAGTGCGTTTGTGACGAACGTGAACGGCATTGCAAGAATGGCAGCCCATGCGCAGCCGATGAGCAGGAACGGTATGAACATCATGTACTTATCAGTTACGAACGCGGTCATGACAAATCCTATTCCGCCGAGCAGCAGGCTGAGGCCGTAGGCCAGCTTTCTGTTGCTGAAGCGCGGCAGCACGGTGGCCCAGACAACCGAGCCTATAGCCTGCACTGCAAAGAGAATGCCCACCCAGTTGCCGGCTTCCTGGTATCCGGCGCTGGCAGTGTCGGTGGTGCCCCAGCAGTTGGCGGCCACGGTGCCGTTAGTATATGTCCACATATACATGAACGCGAACCAGCAGAAGAATTGTACGAGCCCGACCTTCCAGAATGTAGCCGGGGCGTTTTTCAGCAGCACTATCCAGTTGCCGCTGCCTTCTTCCTTTTCTTCAACGTCTTTTGCCGGCGCGTTATATTCGGCATATTCCTTCGGCGGCCATTCCTTCACCTTGGCAGTGGTGTAGATGACGCACAGAATCAGGATGGCTGCACCGACATAGAACGACCATATTACCGAGTCGGGCACGACGCCTTTCGGTGCGATGTTCTTTATGCCTATCCATGTGAAAATGAACGGGAACACATATCCCACGAGGCTGCCGGCGTTGCACAGAAAGCTCTGTATGGAGTAGGCGAGTCCCTTTTGTTTCTCGTTGACCATGTCGCCGACGAGCATTTTGAACGGCTGCATGGCCATGTTGATAGACGTGTCGAGAAACATCAGCGCTATAAGTCCGAATATCATAACCGTCGACACCGACATGCCGAGCGAGCCGCTGTTAGGCAGCAGGCACATGACGATGACTGCTGCGGCGGCACCGATGAACAGATAGGGAATGCGGCGTCCGAACCGGCACCACGTGCGGTCAGAACATGTGCCTACGATAGGCTGCACGATGATGCCCATCAGCGGCGGCAGCAGCCAGAAATAGCTTAGTGAGTGCGGGTCGGCGCCGAGAGTGGCAAATATTCTTGAGATGTTGGCGCTTTGCAGAGCGTATGCTATCTGCACGCCGAAAAAACCGAAGCTGAGGTTCCAAAGTCCCCATAAGGTCATGTCTGGTTTTTGTCTCATGGTTATAGTTTTTTAGATATGTTTGTTTATATGTTTTTTTCTGATGTCATGCCGTGTAGTTAGCGTGTCGTTCCCCTTATGACGAGGCGTGTCCTGACGATGCGTTTCTCCACTTTGTTGCGGGGCAGCTCGCCTTCCACCTGTCCTATCAGAATGTTTGCGGCTTCTTCGCCTACGAGTTTTCCGCGCTGCTCTACGGTCGTCAGCATTGGGTCGCAGGCAATAGCCCTGTTGCCGTTCGTGAACCCGCATATCGAAATGTCGTCGGGAATGCGGAAGCCCATGCGCTTGGCCGTGTATAGAATGCCTATTGCCGTGTCGTCGTTGATGGCGAAGAAGGCATCCGGGTGGTTGTCCTGCGACAGTATCTCAGGCGTTATGGCCTCTGCCGCCGACCGGTTGTCGCACAGCCTGACGAGCTTCTCGTCAAAGGGCAGTCCGCTCTTCAGCAACGCATCCTTATACCCGTTGAAGCGGTTTTTTGAGATTTCCATGTTCATAGGCGCGCCGTAGAAGGCAATGCGCCTGCAGCCCGTGTCAATCATGTGCTTCACGGCCGTGAAGGCTCCCATGTAATCATCGACGACCACGCGCGAGCAGTTGACGCCGGTGCAGATGCGGTCGTAGAAGACGAGCGGCACGCCGTTTTCGATAAGTCTCTGGAAATGTTCATACTGTGTGGTGTCCTTGGCCTGCGATACGATAATTCCGCACACCTTGTTGCGGTAGAAATCATCGCAGATGCGCACCTCGCGCTCATATTTCTCGTCGCTGAGGGCCACCATTATTCTGTATCCCCGTGCCCGTGCCTCTTCTTCAATTCCGGTAAGTATGGACGCGAAATAATAATGAATGAATTCGGGCACTATAACACCAATAATCTTCATTGACATGACCCTGCTGTGTCTGAGGGCCTCGCCTATGACGTTCGGATAGAAATTATGTTCCCTCGCATACTGCTGTATGCGTTCTCTTTGTGCCGCGCTTATTCGCGGGCTGTCTTTCAGCGCCCTCGACACGGTTGCTATCGACACGCCAAGATCTTTGGCTATGTCTTTCATTGTTATTGGTGTCTGGCTTTTCATTTTACGGTTTTTAGGTAACGGTTTCTGCCACGCTTGTGCAGTCAGTGCAAAGTTATGCAAATCTTTAAAAAACAGATAATCATTCAATTTTTTTATTTGACACACGGAGCGCAAACGTTTGCATCGACCAAACGCACGTTTTTTCTTAAAAAAAAAGCAAAGAAGCATTAAAAAAAATATCTTTGCATGTGAATAACCGAATGTGTTTTTAAACCAACGTAAAAACCTATGGAGAGCCTTCGGGCCTCCTGTAATAATATATTTGCACTGTCAGCAGCCGACACATTATATATATGTATGAACATTTGTGTTGTATGCAGATTACATATTAAATAAGTGCGGCGCGTAAGAATAAAAAAGATACATATCTATCTTTCTTGCCTGTCAGTGCGAAGCAATAAAACCGAACGATTAGCCATTAAGCATAGCTAAAAACGCAACTAAAAAAATAAAATATTAACGTTAACTTAAATTCAAGCAAATGATGAAGCAGGTAAAAATCAAATTGCCGCTCAGGTCTCTGGCCATAGCAAGTGGTCTGTTCCTGTCAGCCGCAGCCTTCGCACAGTCGTCTGTTGTCAAGGGCAACGTGAAGGACGCCTCCGGCGAACCGGTCATTGGAGCCACGATCTCTGCCGACGGCAAGGCGCTTGGCGTTACAGACTTTGACGGTAATTTTGCCGTTAAAGCAAACAAGGGCACTGAGCTTACCATTACCTACATTGGTATGGCACCTATGAAGGTCAAGGCCGGCGATAATCTTTCAAGCGTTGTCATGAAAGGAGAAGACAATTCAATTAAAGAAATTGTGGTCATCGGCTATGGTGCAGTGAAGAAATCAGACCTCACCGGTTCGGTGACGGCTCTGGAGCCTGACGCCAAGAACAAGGGACTTGTCGTTAACCCGCAAGACCTTATTGAAGGTAAGATAGCCGGTGTCACGGTGACCTCGGCAAGCGGCGCGCCTGGTGCCGGCGCCAACATACGTATTCGCGGCGGTGCCTCTCTGAACGCCAGCAACGACCCTCTTTATGTCATCGACGGTGTAGCCATGGACAACGACGGTGTGAAAGGTCTTTCAAACCCGCTGTCAATGATCAACCCGCAGGACATCGAGAGTTTCAACGTGCTGAAGGATGCTTCCGCTACGGCCATCTACGGTTCGCGCGGTTCTAACGGTGTTATTATCATAACGACAAAGAAGGGCGTCAGGGGACAGCGCGTGAAGGTCAGCTACAACGGCTCGGCCACGATGTCATGGAAGCGCAAGACCGTCGACTTGATGGACGGCGACGAATTCCGCGAGTTCATCGATAAGGCCTATCAGGGTAACAGCCGCCACGACGCTGCCGTGGCAGCGCTCGGCACCGCCAATACCGACTGGCAGGATGAGATTTACCGCAAGGCATTCTCTCAGGACCACGGCGTGACGGTTTCCGGATCTGTAGGCAAGGTGCTGCCGTTCCGCGTATCGGTAGACTATACTGGCAATGAGGGTATTCTGAAAACATCTGACTTCGACCGCTACACGGGCTCGCTGAACCTCAGCCCGTCGCTGCTCGACGATCACCTGAAGATAAACTTCAATCTCAAGGGCATGTTCGCCAAGACGACGTATGCCAACACCGACGCCATCGGCGCTGCCGTATGGTATGACCCAACACAGCCGGTGCACAGCGACGACGCGAAGTTCAGCAACTACGGCGGCTATTACGAGTGGACCACCAACGGCATATCGCTCAACGACAGCTCGTGGCCGACGACATATAACAACCAGGCACAGAAGAACCCTGTCGCTCTCCTGAACCTCCGCGACGAACATGCTGACTCGCGTGACATGATCGGAAACATCGACATCGACTATCAGGTGCATGGCTTTGAAGACCTCCGCTTCCACGTAACCGGCGGCCTCGACATTGCCAACGGTAAGCAGTGGATAACTGTTAACCCGCAGTCGCCGGAAGCTATCTACTACGGCAACTATGGCTGGGGACAGATCAAGAAGCATACATACACTCTGAACGGATACGCTCAGTATTATCATGACTTCAAGGACAAGGCCCACAACCACTTTGACATCATGCTCGGCTCCGAGTATCAGCGTTTTGTCAAGGAAGACAGGTCGTTCTACACAGGTTATTATCCTCAGACAAACAACGACGCATCTCTTCGCGGCACCATGCACGACCCTAAGGGCAAGGATTACGACGGCGACGGCACCCTCGACCCGCTATATAACCCTACTGAGTATCGTTTGCTCTCATTCTTCGGCCGTGCCAACTGGTCGCTGATGGACGGCCGCTACATGCTCACCGCTACCGTACGTGGTGACGGTTCAACACGTTTCAACTGGCTGAAGCCTTACGACAACCAGCAGTGGGGTGTGTTCCCGTCGTTTGCCTTCGCATGGCGCATGAAAGATGAGAATGCCTTCCGCGACATCGAGTGGCTCTCTAACCTCAAGCTGCGTCTCGGCTACGGACAGACCGGTCAGCAGGAGCTGAACCTCGGCGATGAGCTCGAGCAGATCAAGAACTTCCCTTACTTCACGTCTTACGTGCTCAACTCCGGCGGAGACTCTTATTATCCTATCTCCGGCGACGGCTCCATGGCGCGCCCGTCAGCTGTCAACCACAACCTTACATGGGAGACCACTACAACATATAACATAGGTCTCGACTGGGGACTGTTCAGACAGCGCCTCACCGGTAGCTTCGACTGGTATTACCGCAAGACTACTAACCTTATTAATAAGGTGGCAGCTCCGGCCGGCTATACCTTCGCCAACTCAATCATCGACAACATCGGCGATATGTCCAACACCGGTTTCGAGGCAAGCTTCCATTGGGTGCCTGTCACAACGAAGAACTGTAACTGGACCATCGACTATAACTTCACGTACAACGTTAACAAGATTACCAAGCTGACCAACGGCGACCAGGAGAACTACTATGTTCAGACCGGCCACATCTCGTCAGGTACGGGCAACTATGTTCAGGCACAGGCCGTCGGCCATGCCCGCAACTCGTTCTACGTGTTCCAGCAGGTTTACGACAAAGAGGGCAAGCCTATTGAAGGACTTGTTGTCGACCGCAACGCCGACGGACAGATTACTGATGCCGACAAATACTTCTACAAGAGTCCTGACGCACCTGTCACCATGGGTCTGTCGTCACGCATAGAATGGAAGAACTGGGATCTTGGCTTCTCGCTGCGCGCAAGCCTCGGCAACTATGTCTTCAACGACTTCATGGCCGGTGCCAGCAACCTCAACGTGAGCGAGCTCTACACCAGCAGCAACTATCTCTCCAACCGTCCGAAATACGTGCTGCCTTACAACTGGCAGACTTACGACGTGCATGCCATCGTTACCGACCGCTGGGTGCAGAACGCCAGCTTCCTGAAGATGGACAACGTAACCATTGGCTACTCTTTCAACAAGCTCTTTAAGGGCGTAAAGTGGGACGGCATCAGCGGACGTATATATGCTGCAATGAACAACGTCTTCACAATAACCAATTACGACGGCATCGATCCTGAGGTGTGGGGCGGCATCGACAACAATGTCTATCCGCGTCCTTACTCAGCAACAATTGGCCTGAACCTTAATTTCTAAACAAATTATCAAAAGGATTACTATTATGAAAGTTACTATAAGCAAAATAATTCCGGCTGCAGCGCTTGCCATGTCACTTGGCCTGTCTTCGTGCTCCGACATCCTTGAGATATCACCTAAGGACCCTGATGTTGTCACAACCATCACGCCGAGCCAGCTCTTCAATAAATGCTATGCCAACATAGCTACTGCCGGTCAGGGCGGCGCCAACGGCGACTGCGACGTGCAGGGCATAGACGGCGGTACGTCAGGATACGTGCGCCAGCTCTTCAATGCCAATGAGCTCACCACAGACGAGGCTATCTGCGGATGGGGCGACCAGGGTATTGCCGAGTTCGACTATGACAAATTCGACGCCTCTCAACCTATGCTCCGCGGCCTCTACTACCGTCTCTACATTGGTGTAGACCTCTGCAACGAGTATCTGGCGGAATACAGCGGCAGCGATGCCACCATGACGGCAGAGATCCGCTTCCTGCGTGCCTTCAACTACTATCAGCTGATGGACCTCTACGGCAACGTGCCGTTCACCACCGAGGTGGGCACCACGCCGTCGCAGATAAAGCGCGCCGACCTGTTCAAATGGGTTGAGAGCGAGCTGCTTGCCGCAGAGCCGGATCTCTCTGACGCAAAGGCAAAGACATCATCTGATGCCAATTACGGCCGCGTCGACAAGGCTGCCGCATGGCTCCTGCTCGCACGCCTGTATCTGAACTCAAAGGTTTATCTCGGCACCACCGGCTGGACCACAGATTATCTTAAGAAGGCTCAGCAGTATGCCAAGAAGGTGATGGATTCTCCTTACAAGCTTTATAAGACTGCCAAAACAGATCCGGCCGGACAGACATGGACTGCATATCAGCAGCTCTTCATGGGCGACAATGGCGAGAACGGCTCGTCTGTTGAAGCCGTATTCCCTATCCTGCAGGACGGTATCAAAACAACTTCATGGGGCACCTCGCTGTTCCTCATGGCCGGCTCTACAGATAAAAATGTTGTCGTGAAGAAAGACGGCACCACCGGTGTGGGCACCACTGAGGCATGGGGCGGTAACCGCTGCCGTCCAGACCTCATACGCAAGTTCTTCCCTAACGACGACGCTCCGGAGAATACAAATGCATACGCCATGCCTGAGGCTGCCGGCGACGACCGCGCCATCTTCGACAACGTTGGCCGCAAGCTTGAGAACACTGAGGTAGGTACGTTCACGGACGGATATTCTACATGTAAGTTCAACAACTTCAAGACCGACGGCACCAACGGCCACTCTTCACAGTTCGCTGACGCCGACTTCTTCCTGCTGCGCTCTGCCGAGGCTTACCTTATCTATGCCGAGGCTGACGCCCGTCTGAACAACGGCGCCACTACCACCGACGGAACAAACGTCATCAACCTGCTGCGCGCACGCGCCAACGCTTCGCAGAAGAGCTCTTCTTATTCTCTTCGCGAGATCTGCGACGAGTGGAGCCGTGAGTTCTACTTCGAGGGTCTGCGCAGACCTACCCTCGTGCGCTTCGGCTATTTCGGAGGCAACAACAATTACAACTGGCAGTGGAAGGGCGGCTCGAAAAACGGTGCCAACTTCGCCGCTACACGCAATATCTTCGCCATTCCGTATGACGACGTCACATCAAACAGCAACCTGACTCAGAACCCGGGCTACTGATAACAACCTATTCATTATTCTTTTAAATGACAACGAAAATGAAGAACATTATAAAGTCAACACTACTGCTGTTGTGTGCCATAGGCCTGTTCACGGCCTGTGACGACGACCTCGACCATAACCCGACGCTCGTCAAGCCTACACAGTTCGTGCTCAACACGCCGGCCATCTCTACCACCGGCGTGGTTGACCTGGCCAACTCTGACAGCGTTAACCTGACGTGCTCGCAGCCCGACTACGGGTTCCCGGCGTCAACAAAATACACTGTTCAGATAGCCACGAAGGCTGATATGAGTGATGCTGCCGACCTCTCGCAGAGCTTCACGTCAACGCATCTGAACCTCGATGCCGCTGAGGTGGCTGCCACGCTGACAAACCTTGAGCTTGCCGCCGGCCACACAGAGGCTGAGTTCCCGCTCACAGTGCCGGTTTACTTCCGCGCCAAGGCTGTCATGACAAAGGCCGACGGCACGGAGATTGACACAACGGCAATAACGTCAAACGTGGTAAGCCTGCAGAAGGTGTTCCTGCGCTTCTCGCTGCCGGCTGTCACCTGCCCGGAGAACCTTTACATAACAGGTGGTTTCAACGGCTGGAGCTGGGATACGGCCCTGCAGATGGTTGAGGTTTACGGCTCACGCGACAACGCCAATTCTACCGCTGTGTTCTGGCACATGGTCTACATCGACGGAAGCGGCATCAAGTTCAACACTGCCAAGGCCTGGGACGGCAACGAGCGCGGCTATGCCGGCATCACCGTTGACCCTGCCAGCGAGAAGCTCTCTGAAATCGAGGCCAGCAGCGACGGTAACATCGCTTCGAACAAACCGGGATGGTATCTGATGGTTGTACGTGCTCAGGTCAACGGCCGCAACATCGACTACACCGTTACCTTCAATGAGCCTAACGTATGGCTGATGGGTCCTGTAGTCGGCAACAGCGACTGGAAGGAGCTCGAGCCAGGCATGTCGTTCACTGTTCCTTCAACAGCTGACGGACAGTTCGTATCGCCTGAGTTCAAGGCTGCTGTTCCCGGCGGCGACGGCGACGGCATACGCTTCTACGTTAAGATTCCGGGCTATGACTGGTGGAAGGCTGAGATGATTGTCGGCGGCGACTTCGGCAAAACGATCACCTACCGCGGCAACGGCGGCGACCAGGCACGTGTGGCCGGCAACGTGGGCCAGCGCGTTTACCTTAACTTCACCAGTGAGACCGGTGAGGTGAAGTAAGAAAACAATAACTGTCAATTCTTAAACCAGAAATACAGATAATATGAAAAAGTTATCATTATATATCGCTCTTGCGCTGACAGGACTCTTCATGGGGTCCTGCGGCGAGGAGTATGAAGACTGGGCCAACCCGCAGTCAAACGCACAGGAGAACGCGCTGACCATTCCTGGCTTTACCGCCACGGGCGTGAAAGCCATTGACCTGGGTGCTGCCGACAGCGACAGCGTGGCCACATATTCACTTGCTGCCGGCGAGCTGCCTGACGGCTACACACTTAAGGCTACGCGCATTGAGATGACGCCACAGGGCGTTGAAAATGCCGCTACGACAACCGTCAGCACGGCGGCAAACGGACTGACCTCAAAGGCCGACCTGCAGGCACTCATTGAGAGCGCCTACGGCAAGGCTCCTGTAGCCCGCACCTTCAGCGGACATGTTTATGCTGATGCCACCAAGGGCGGACAGGCCTGCCTGATTGATGCCGGCACCGTGACCGTCACCGTGACGCCTGACGCTCCTTTCGTTTCTGCCGGATATTATGTTGTCGGCGGTGCCCTCGACTGGGCAGCGTCAGCGAAGAGCAAGGAACAGAAGTTCCAGCACAGCGAGACAACGAATGTTTATGACGATCCGGTGTTCACGATCACCATTCCGGCTGCTGCCACCGGCGACACATGGTTTGCCATCGGCACGGAGGAGGCCTGCGACGCCATCACCAACAAAAATGACTGGAACCAGCTCTACGGCACCACGAAAGACAACGGCAAGAACGGACTTAACGTAACAGAGAAATTTGACACACGTGCCAACCTCGGCGGCGACCATACCTTCTGCGTTCCCGCTTCTACCGGCGCCAAGTATATCAAGATTACGATCAATATCTTTGAGAATACTTACGACATTCAGCCTATGGCCTTCGGCGAGTGGCTCTACTTGGCCGGCAATGCCAACGACTGGAAGCTGATAGACTACCTGCACAGCACGAGCACGTCGTTCGACGGTAAGTACACTGGTTTCATGTATCTCGACCAGAAGGGCTTCAAGTTCAGCTCACAGCAGGATTGGAAAGGTACCAACTACGGTGAGGGTTTCTCTACCGACGGCGGCGCAGCCAACATCACTATGACAAAGCCGGAAGGTTATTATAAGGTTGACGTTGATCTGCAGGCCGGCAAGTACACGCTCACTCCTATCACTGCTATCGGCATCATAGGCGATGCTGCGCCAGGCGGCTGGAGCACCGACGCGGAGATGACCTACAACAAATCTGACCGTGCGTGGGAGATTAAAGGCATTACCCTCAAGAACGGCGAAATGAAATTCCGTGCCAACCATGCCTGGGACATCAACTGGGGCGGAAGTGCCGACGCGCTCGTTCAGAACGGCGGTAACCTCAAGGTAACGGCCGGCACCTACAACATCAAGCTTTATGCATGGTGTGACGGTAAGGCAAAGTGCGAGATTACAAAGGCTGCTTCGGCAAAGCGTCACTCTGTGCGCCGCTGATTTGCAGCTGGAAATAAATTGAGACAGTCCGGCGGTGTGTCGTGAGGCGCTGCCGCCGGACTGAATAAAGATTAGCTGTATTTTTAATTCTTAAATTTCATTGTCAACAAGTATTGAAATATAACCCAGACGGGCTGCCGGAAGTTTTTCCGGCAGCCCGTCTTGGTTATACAGCCTCCGC
>OMUH01000161.1 GCA_900314195.1 uncultured Prevotella sp. | reverse complement strand
ATGCGGCGTAATAAGGGAATCAACTCTGTTAAAATAGTTAAGAATTAAATTACCTAAGTATTGTTTTTTTGATTTGAATCAATTTATGTAAATTTGCATGAGCATAAAAGAATAATGATTGCATGAGTACTCGCTTTTTTACTAATAAGAACGGAAACACGCTTATAAGAAAGTTTGAAGGCGTGCTGACCAACAACCCTATGGTTAAGAATTTAGATGCAGTTGTTGGCTTTCTGCGTTCATCGGGCTATTTCCAGTTGCGTCCATTCCTGAACAACATAGATAAGGTAAGGATCTTGATTGGTATTGATGTCGATAAGTTTATTGCTGATGCTGCCAATCGTGGCATTCTATTTTTCGGAGATCCGGAAGGAGTAAAGGAAGAATATCTGAATCAATACAAAAGAGATATAGAGAATGCAAATTATTCTAAGGATGTAGAAGACGGCATTATGCAAATGCTGCAGGATATCTTAGATGGGAAGCTTGAACTTCGTGCCCATCCGAGCAAGAAGATTCATGCTAAGATATACATTCTTTATCCTCATGACTTTAACGAGAATACACTTAATGCTGCGGTCATCACAGGCTCGAGCAACTTGTCTGGTTATGGTCTTGGTACATCAGAGGACAAGCAATATGAGTTCAATGTCCTTCTTCATGACAACGAGGACGTGCAGTTCGCTATGAAAGAATTCAACGAACTTTGGGAGGAAGCTAAGGACTGCCCTATAGAAGCGACAGATATCAGAAAAGCTTTGGACACAACCTATTTGAAAGGTGATGTCACCCCATACGAATTGTACATAAAGCTGCTCATCGAATACTTTGGTGACAGAGTGAAAAGTGAGGATGGAGATGACCCATGCGAAATGCCTGAGGGTTATAAGAAATACGACTATCAGATAGATGCTGTAAACGACGGCTATCAGAAGCTGTTGCGCTACGATGGATTCTTCTTGGCAGATGTAGTAGGTCTTGGCAAAACAGTCATCGCTACTATGATAGCAAAAAAGTTCCTTATTGAGAATGGGCGTGAGAATACTAAGATACTTGTAGTTTATCCACCAGCAGTAGAGCAGAACTGGAAAACGACATTCCATGATTTTGGCATCGACAAATACACTAAGTTTGTCAGCAATGGCAGTCTTGACAAAGTACTTGATATCGAGAACTATAACTATTGGAATGCTGAGGAATACGATTTAGTATTAGTTGACGAGGCTCACAAATTCCGCAATCACACGGCAGGTGCTTTCAACAAACTACAGGAAATCTGTAAGATGCCACGCTTGAACATCGGAAATATCGAAGGCTACAAGAAAAAGGTGATCCTCATTTCTGCGACCCCGATGAATAATACCCCGATGGATATATACACCGAACTGCTGCTGTTTCAAGACCCACGTCGGTGTACGATTGATGGAATTAGCAATCTGACTTCGTTTTTTGCACCACTTAACAAGCAATTCAAGGCTCTGAAGCGAGACCCGAATTATAACCTTGAAGAATATCGCAAATTGGCAGAGAAAGTGCGTGAAAAAGTCATCAAACCGGTTTCGGTGCGCCGTACCCGTTCCGACATTGAGAGCATACCACGCTACAATAGGGATATCAATGGCTTTCCTAAAGTAGAGCGGCCTAAAGAGAACAGATATGAGCTTAACGACCACCTTGCCGACTTGTTCGAGAAAACTGTGGATCATCTGATAAAGGATGTAACCTATTCTAGATATCAGGCTATAGCTGGGCTAAAGCCGGAAGTGTCGGAGGGACTATATGACAACGCAGAACTGATATCAATGTCATTGGCCAACATACGCAAGACTGGACTTGTAAAGCGTCTTGAAAGCAGTTTCTATGCCTTTAAGGTATCACTTGAACGCTTCCGTCAAGCCAATCAGAACATGATTGACATGTTCGCAAAAGGCAAAGTGTTCATCGCGCCTGACTTGGACATCAATCATTTGTATGATCTCGGGCTGACGGATGAGGAAATTGAACAAAAGCTAAACGAAAAGGCTGAGAACAACCCTAAAAATAAAATCTTTGCACCAGATGATTTCAGACCAGAGTTCTTGGATTGGCTTAAAAACGACCAGAAGGTTATAGATCAAATGGTAGCAGACTGGAAAGATGTCTCCGATAATGACGACTCCAAGTTTGATACATTCAGTGATCTTCTGAAACATGAGCTTTTCAACAAGGATATCAATCCAGAAGGAAAGCTTGTAGTCTTTTCAGAATCACTGGATACCGTGGAATACCTGCAGAGACGAATCGACCGTGATGACGTTTTGGTAATTTCGGCTGATAATCGTGCAAAAGAATTCAAAACCATACGTGAGAATTTTGATGCTAACTATACAAATAAAAAGAATGACTATAATATTATATTGACCACCGATGCGCTTGCCGAGGGTGTCAACCTGCATCGTTCCAACGTGATAGTCAACTATGATACACCGTGGAATTCCACAAAGCTCATGCAGCGCATAGGACGTGTAAATCGTATAGGATCTGTATCCAAACACATCTACAACTATGTGTTCTATCCCTCCCGGCAGGGCGACAAGGAAATAAAGCTCAACCGCACGGCTCTTTCCAAGATACAAACATTCCAAACCACATTTGGCGAGGATAATCAGATATACTCAACGAAGGAGGTCCTTGACACCTTCGACAAACTGTTTGATGAACATGCATCAGCTGAGGATGTAAACGAGGAGATGCTGTTCTATGAAGAGTTGCGAAATTTATACCTCAACGATCGCCGAGAGTATAACCGCATAAGTCGGCTGTCGCTCCGAAGCCGTTGCGGGCGAGAGCCAATAACATATAATGGTATAAAACTAAGCAATGACACTTTGGTGTTTTTGAAAACAAATATTCGTAAAGTTTTTTATCGTGTCTCCGATACGTCAACAACAGAGCTTTCTGCCATAGAGGCTTTCCATTTCTTTAAGGCTGATAAGAACGAGCAGGCTGTAGAAAGGATAGACCAACACCATAAGCATGTAGAGAAAGCCTGCAAGGCGTTCAGAAAAGCGGTCAACCAGCAGATTGCGAGTGATGATCTGGTAGAGACATCCCAGCAAAACGCACTCGGTGCTCAAGTTGCAACGGCAGTGGCATTGATTAATACCTTCTTGAATGAAGTGCAAGATGCCAGTGTGCGTTTACAAATAGCACAATTGCAATCTCTTGCCCGTGATGGTGTCATTACTGATATCCCCAAGCGGTTGCAACGCATGAGCAAGCAACTGCGCCGTGGTACACTATCACATGACGAAGCACTGGATGAAATTGTCACGATGGCAAGAAAATACAACGACTATTTTGTTGCTGAGGAGGAACGACGCTCTCGACCCGAATCGGCTCCACAAATTATTTTGTCAGAATCTTTCAGATAATAAGCTATGGATTATAAAGAAATATTAGAAGAAAAATATAACCGCACAGCATGGATATCCATGCTGCGAGATATATTCCATCAAAACGTGGTGTTCTTTGCAACACCTGCTCCAGTTGCTGTAAACAGCGATGTTGCCAACCATGCGTATTATCTTGGTAAGATTACTCTTACTGACAATCAGCAGATAGCTATTTATGAGGTACAGCTTACTCAGCACATCCAGATAGAACGTAACAAGGCCACTTTGCGTAATCTGCTTGTCAATGAATGGCGCAACAGTGGTTTTGCCGGGGCTTTCATGCTGTGTTATCGCAGCGATGAGAGTGTGCTTCGTTTCTCATATGTCAGCGAGAACTATCGCTTCGATGAAAACCAGCAGTATAAAAAGTTCGCTACTGACACAAAACGATACACCTATCTTTTGGGAGAGGGAAGAGCCTGCCGTACTGCCAACGAGAGATTTGTGCAGTTGCGTGACAGTAGCCAAACACTTGATGATGTAACGAAGGCTTTCTCTGTGGAGGTTCTGACCAAACAATTCTACAACGAGTTGTTTGACTGGTACAGTTGGGCGGTGAGCGATGAGTCGGGCGTCTACTTTCCGAATAATGTCAATACTGAGACCGACGACCGTGAAAATATTGAGACTAAGGTTATAAGGCTCATTACGCGAGTAATGTTTGTGTGGTTTATCAAGCAAAAAGACTTGGTGCCCAACAAGCTCTTTGACGTTGAGTTCCTGAAGAGAGTATTAAAAGATTTCAATCCGATGGATGCTGCCAATGGCAACTACTACAATGCAATCTTACAAAATCTCTTTTTTGCTACGCTCAATCGTGCCATTGTAGACGAGGATGGAAACAAGCGCCGGTTCGCCTCTCTGAAGGGTCATCGCGATATCAAGAATCTTTATCGCTATGCCGAGATGTTCTGTATATCCGAACAAGAGGTCATAGATATGTTTTCTTCCGTGCCATTCCTCAATGGCGGGCTTTTCGAATGTCTTGACAAGACAAAGCGCATTGACGGTGTGGAAGTGGCATACAATTACGATGGATTCAGTCGCAACGACAAGCGCTTTGCCAATGGGCGTTATCGCAACCGCGCGTTCATTCCAAATAACCTGTTCTTTGACCCGCAAAGAGGATTGTTCTCAATTCTGGGACGTTATAATTTCACTATTGAGGAAAACACGCCCGATGACCAGCAAGTGGCTCTTGATCCGGAACTGTTGGGAAAGGTGTTCGAAAATCTTTTAGGTGCTTATAACCCTGAGACACGTGAGACCGCACGCAACCAGAGTGGTTCTTTCTATACACCTCGGGAGATTGTCAACTTTATGGTGGACGAGAGCCTTATCTACTACCTTGGTGACAATGAGACAGTACGTTCTGTTTTTGAGGACGATTTCGAGCCCAGGCAGGAGGACGCGGACAAGTACAAAGAAATTACCCGAAAACTGAAGGCAATCAAAGTTCTTGACCCAGCTTGTGGATCGGGCGCTTTCCCTATGGGAATGCTCAATCGCATCGTTGACATCCTGAGGAAGTTGAATACAGAAGATGACATGTACAAGCTGAAACTGCATGTTATTGAGAACTGTATCTATGGCAGCGACATTCAGAGTATTGCAGCACAAATAACCAAGTTGCGATTCTTCATCTCCTTGATATGCGACTGCGACAAAGATCCGTCGAAGCCAAACTTCGGTATGCCTACACTGCCAAACTTGGAAACAAAGTTTGTATCCTCTGACTCGCTTATCAAAATCAAGAAAGTAAATACGCACGATCTCTTTGAGGATCCGCGCATAGAAGATACAAAAAACAAACTGAAAGAAATACGCCACGAACATTTCAATGCCAAGACGGCAAGCAGAAAATCTTCTTTACGAAAAGAAGACGACCGGCTGCGGCTGCTATTGGCTCAACTGCTGAAAGGCAGTGAGGTGAAGCCTGAGGATGCCATTCAACTTGCTAAATGGAATCCCTATGATCAAAATGAGGTTTCCCCGTTCTTTGATCCAGAATGGATGTTCGGTGTCAAGGATGGATTCGATATCGTCATAGGCAATCCTCCATACGTGCAGCTCCAAAACAATGGTGGAGCGTTGGCGCAAAAATATGAGGAACAGGAGTATAAGACATTCGCCCGTACAGGCGATGAGTACTGCCTGTTCTATGAACGGGGCTGGCAGCTTCTTAAGGAAGGGGGACATCTGTGCTTCATTACGTCCAATAAGTGGATGCGCGCCGGTTATGGAGAAAAAACTCGTGCTTTCTTTGCCAAAAACACGAATCCCCTTTTACTCATCGATTTCGCAGGAGTAAAAATTTTTGAGAGTGCCACCGTTGATACAAACATTCTGCTCTTCGGAAAGGAAAAGAATCAGAAAAAGACGATCTGTGCTGTTACAAACAAAGAGAATAAGGATAGTGTAAAGAAACTGAGCCATTTTGTTCAGCAACAGCACACCATCAATGCCTTCTCTTCTTCTGATTC
>OMUH01000040.1 GCA_900314195.1 uncultured Prevotella sp. | reverse complement strand
GCTAGATTGCAACCCGTTTTTGGCAAAGATTGTTTACTACAAACTTGACACCCTAATTTGAAAACAAGCAGCCTGCATGTGTCTTTTTGGTCAGATTATTTTTTTCGTCAGATTATTTTTTTCGTCAGATATTATTGTGCCATATTATATTGATGTGCCGTATATGTTGAATCTTATTTACGTATTTGCACAGCCTGTTCCCTTTTATAAAAAATGGTTCCGTTCGGAGAATCGAAATTAATCTCCTTGATGGTTGCTGCCGGTTTCAGTAAATAGTCTTTGCAGCCTGGATCTTTGACCTTCAATCCGGTCAGGCGGGCTACTGTAACGGCAAGGCTGTCAGTGCTGTCATACGTAAGTGCTGCACTGTGGCTCAGCCTTTTATCCATATCCGTGTAAGAGGAATCGCCGTATACCCAATAAAGAACATTGCAAACCTTTAGCATCACCGCCCATTGCCGGGCCGTGTATCTCGGACGCCTTATCTGTGTCTGGTCGCGCAGCCATTTCTTGCACAGTCCACTGACGTCATAAACAAAGCTTGCGCCGACAATGTCTTTCATGTCATAATTGTCGCAGTCGGAAAGACTGTCTGCCAGATTCTGGCACATTAATTCAAATTGGTCGTTCGTAGCGTTGTCGTCAGAAACAATCGTACCGGTTCTCATCAGGCAGATGCGCTCTTTTGACGCCAGCAAGTCAACTTCCTGCGTCTTCGGTGGATAAGTTATTTGTGCATATCTGAAATGAGCCGGCTCAAACGGCAGTTTCGGGGTCGTCCCGTTCTCATCGCCACCGGCAACATATATAAAAGGTGTTGACCATTTGTCGTTATCAGTTTTCTTAAACCTTATTTTCAATCGGTTGCCTTTTGCAAGATTGCCGGCCGTTATCCATAACTTCCCGAATATTTGCTGTCCGAAATCAGCGGTCAATGTCTTTGCGCCATTGCCATCGGCCGTTGACAATGTCTTGACAGGCTGCGCGGTTTCCATGCATTCCTCTGTGAAATTCTGAACGGGGTTTTGCAATATAGCCGGTTCAAAATCATCCACCTGCCAGCATTTTATCCATTCGCCCATGTCTGCTGAAGCGTCATAAGCAACAGCTCCGTCGCGCTCCTTTGTCAGTGGGCAATGAGAGGCTATTTTCCATGTCTCGTTGTTTGTGCGGACAGTGTCAGAATGGCCGTATATGTCGGTAGTGACAATCATAGCGCTTAGCTTTAGCGCATCTGTATGTTTGTTTTTAAGCATCAGCACTCTGATGTCGTTATCTCCGTTCTTGAGCTTTTGTTTTACGTTGTAGACATCGGCCCACACTGTTTTATACGGCGACGGCGATACCGGTGATGAGCCTGACGGACCAATATATCTGCCGTTTACAAACAGCTTATAGCTGCCCACGGCGGCTATATGGAAATCAGCTGTATGTATGGGCTTCTCCAGTCTGATTACTGTGTGCATGACGCAGCTTGCCACGGTGTCGTGAGGTGCAGTCCACGGCGCGCTGAACAGCGGTTGCGCTGCTGACTGCCCCACGAACAACATGGAAACTACTGCTGAAAGAAATAAGCGTAAAGTCATAGCTGTCTTGTTACATCTCAAGCCAGTTTTTCATAATCTTTGGTCCTTCTGGCGTTAGCACGCTTTCCGGATGGAACTGTATTCCGTGAATGTTATAGTTCTTGTGTTTCAGTCCCATGATTTGTCCGTCGTCGCTCACGGCAGTCACTTCAAGAGAGTCAGGAAAGCCTTTGCTGTCGACAACCCAGCTGTGATAGCGTCCGACGTTGAAATGCTTGTCAATGCCGTCAAAGATCGGATCGTTGCCGAAATGCGTTATCGGCGTGGCTACGCCGTGATAAACCTGTGACAGATTTTTCAGTTTTGCTCCGAACACCTCACCAATGGCCTGATGGCCGAGGCACACGCCGAGCATTGGCTTCAGACCGGCATAATGTCGGATGACCTCTTCAAGCAGGCCGGCCTCAGACGGAATGCCGGGGCCAGGACTAAGGATTATTTTGTCGAATGTTTCCAGTTGCCCTATGGAGAACTGATCGTTTCTGTAGACCTCAACCTGCGCGCCGAAAGTTTTTACGAGATGCGCGAGATTATATGTAAAAGAGTCGTAATTGTCAATGATAACTATTTTATTCATAATTCTTCTGCTATATGAATGGCCTTTACAAGGGCGCCGAGTTTGTTGTTGCATTCTTCGAGCTCATATTGGTCGTTGCTTTTCGCTACGACGCCGGAACCGGCCTGGAACCAGAGCTCTCCGTTGCGGCTTATGAATGTTCTAATGACTATTGCCTGGTTAAGGTTTCCATCAAAGCCTATGAAGCCTATGCAGCCGCCGTAGGCACCGCGGTTGTGCGGCTCAAGCTCAGAGATAATCTGCATGGCCCTTACCTTCGGTGCGCCGCTGAGCGTGCCGGCAGGGAACGTGTCGACAAACTCTCTTATGTGGTCAGCATCTTTGTTCAGCTTTCCGCTGACACGGCTGACGAGGTGAATGACATGACTGTAAAACTGCATGTCCTTATAGAAGTCAACCTTCACGTCGTGGCAGTTGCGGCTGAGGTCGTTGCGGGCCAGGTCAACGAGCATCACGTGCTCGGCGTTCTCCTTCGGGTCTGTACGCAGGAACTCGGCATTCTTCATGTCCTGCTCTTTGTTGCCTGTGCGCTTGGTGGTTCCGGCAATAGGGTCTATGAATGCCGTGTCACCTTCTATCCTGTTGTGTGTCTCCGGTGATGAGCCGAAGATGCGGAATCCGCCAAAGTCGAAGTAGAACAGATACGGCGACGGATTGATCATTCTCAGTGCGCGGTAGAGCTTGAAGTCATCGCCTTCATATTTCTGGCAGAAACGTCTTGAAATGACAATCTGGAAGACATCGCCGCGCAGGCAGTGCGATATGCATTTCCTTACGTTTTCTTTATGCTCCTCGTCAGAGAGCGTGCTCCACGATTCGCCGACAGGATGAAAGGCAAAAGAAGCCGTAGCGGCCGGTCTCACAAGAGCTTTCTCAATGCCGGCGAGCGCTTCGCTTCCGCCGAGAGTCAGAATTTCCATTGTGTTGTTGAAGTGGTCGAACACAATCATGTCTCTGAAGAGCATGTAGCAGATGTCAGGCGCATCGTTCTTCTTCATCGTGGTGTCCTTGACGTCTATGTCCTCGAAATATCTCACCGCGTTGAAAGCCGTGTAGCCGAAGAGGCCGTACAGCCGGCTGTCCTCGCCGCTTATGCTGAAGCATTTGAGGAAATCGTTGATAGCTTTTATCACATCATTCTTGGCCTGCCCCTTATATTCGCTTTTAATGGTGCGTCTTTCTGTTTTCCCGTCGGGAAAATTAAATTCTATTTCATTGTGCCCGACAGATATTGACGCTATCGGGTTTATGCCCACGAAAGAGCGTGCGTTGTCATTGCCGTGATAGTCGGAGCTTTCCATAAGCATCGACTTTGTGCCTACATCGCGCATTCTCATGTATATGCCTACCGGTGTGTACAGGTCAGCAAGCATTTTCTTAATAGTGGTAGTGTATGTGAAAAGCATAAGTACTCTTTTTATTGTAAATGTCTTTAAAATTCTGAAAAGCTATTGTCAGAAGTTGCCGTATTCACGTGCCATGCCTTTGTTCTTGAGGTAAGTCTCAATATCCTTGTCGCCTCGTCCGCTTACGGTCAGAACCACGATGTCGTCTTTCTTAAAATTCAGCTTTTTCAGTGCGGCTACTGCGTGCGCGCTCTCTATGGCCGGGATAATGCCCTCCATACGCGTCAGCTCATAGCCGGCATAGATGGCTTCATCGTCGTTGATTGCCAGCACCTTCTCGCGCCCCTTGTCGCTGAGGTCGGCATGCATAGGGCCTATGCCGGGATAGTCAAGGCCGGCAGAGATGGTGAAGGCCTCCTTTATCTGTCCGTCGTCATCCTGCATGACGAGCGTGCGTGCACCATGAATGATGCCTTCCTGTCCGCAGTGTATGGTGGCCGCTGTGTAGTCGGTGTCTATGCCGTGGCCGCCGGCCTCTGCAAGCACAATCTTCACATTGGGGTTGTCAATATAGTGATAAATTGTTCCGGCGGCGTTAGAGCCTCCGCCGATGCAGGCAATGAGATAGTCAGGATAGTCGCGCCCTGTCTTCTCCTTAAGCTGCCATTTTATCTCTTCAGAGATAACGCTTTGCATCTTTGCCACAATGTCAGGATAAGGGTGCGGTCCCATGGTAGAGCCAACCATGTAATATGTGTTTTCCGGATGACAGCACCAGTCGCGGATGGCCTCTGAACATGCATCGCTGAGCGTCATGTTGCCGGTTGTCACGGGATGTACTTTTGCTCCGAGCATCTTCATTCGCTCTACGTTCATGTGCTGTCTCTCCACGTCAGTCTTGCCCATGAAGATCTCGCATTCAAGGTCCATGAGCGCACATACGGTGGCCGTGGCCACGCCGTGCTGTCCGGCGCCAGTCTCGGCAATGATGCGTTTCTTTCCCATCTTCTTTGCCAGCAGCACCTGTCCGATGGTGTTGTTTATCTTGTGCGCGCCGGTGTGGTTCAGATCCTCGCGCTTGAGATAAATGGTGCAGCCGTACTTCTCACTCATTTTCTTTGCGTGATAGAGTGGTGTAGGGCGGCCTACGTAATCTTTCAGAAGAGCGTGGTATTCCTTTTTAAACTCATCGCTTTCTATTATTGGCAGATACTGTTCCTGCAGATCGTGCACGCATTTATATAATATTTCCGGGATGTAGGCACCACCGTATTTCCCGAAGAAGCCTTTGTCGTCTATCTTATACATTTTAGTTCTCTTTTTTATATCTTCAGACTATACGTGAATCGTATTTTTTTACTTGCTCATTTTACTTGCTTAAAGCCTCAAACAGCTTGTCGAGAGCCTCGTCAGCGTTGCCGTTGCTTTCGTTAAGAAGCGTGACGAATTTGCTGCCTATGATGGCGCCGGCAGCGTTGTCCTGAGCACTCTCAAGAGTTTGCTTGTTGCTTATTCCGAAGCCTATCATCCGCGGGTTGTGAAGGTTCATTGCGTTTATGCGGTTGAAGTATGCAATCTTGGCATCATTGAAGCTGCTCTGCGCACCCGTCACGCTTGCCGATGACACCATGTATATGAATCCGTCGGTGTTGGCGTCGATGAACCGGATGCGCTCGTCGCTGGTCTCAGGGGTTATCATCATTATCACACGGATGTCATATTTATCTGCCAGCGGCTTTATGACCTTCATATAATCCTCGAACGGCAGGTCGGGAATGATGCATCCGCTCACACCGCTGTCTACGCAGCTCTTGAAGAAATTCTCAAATCCGTAGCGCATGACGACGTTAAGATAGCCCATCAATACGAGCGGAATGCTTACCTTGTCTTTTATCTCCTTCAGCTGCGCGAAGATTTTTTTCAGTGTTATCCCGTTTCTGAGTGCCACTGTGCCGGCGCTCTGGACGACAGGACCGTCGGCAAGCGGATCACTGAACGGAATACCTACTTCCACCATGTCAATGCCTTTTTTCTGCATGGCCATGATCACATTGCCGGTGCCGTCAAGAGTAGGACAGCCGGCACAGAAATAAAGACTCAATAGCTTTCTGTCTTTTCTGTCTTTGAAAAGCTGATTTATGTTATTCATTTTTCCTGTTTTCTTATTTTGTTTATGAATTTAGAGAGCTTACTGATATTCTTCATGCCCGGCGCATCCTCGAACTTCGAGTTCAGGTCTATGCCCGCAAACATAGGGTGTCTGAAAGCGAGCACGCGCTCTGCATCATCAGGACCGATGCCGCCGCTGAGCAGGAACGGCGTGTTTCCGTCATAGTGCTCCAGCACCGACCAGTCGAAGCTGCATCCGCTGCCGCCGACGGTCCTGCATTTCGTGTCGAAGAGGAACATGTCGGCAGCACCTTCATATTCTTTATATCTGCTTATGTCATCTGCTGACGAGACAGATATAGCCTTTATGAACTTCACGTTTTTCCGGATGTCGGGCACTATTGTGGCGCGCAGATTTTCTATTGTGGCGCGCGGCTCACTGCCGTGCAGCTGCACATAGTCAAGCCCGTAATTGTATACACGTGTGATGATGTTCTGGGGCATCTCGTCGACGAACACACCGACCATAGCCGGTCTTCTGCCCGGCTTTTCTGTGCTGCTGTTTTTTTGCGCCAGAATGTTCCTTGCCCTGTCGTAGGTCTGTTTGCTGTAATCGGGAATGATGCCTGAACTTGATGGCATCATGCTTACAAACCGCGGTGATTTCGGATAGAAAATCATTCCGAGCATATCAGCGCCGAGAGCAGCCACATCGTTCATGTTCTGCTCATCGCGCATACCGCAAACTTTTATTATCATATCTGCCTATTATTGTTAGTCATTCTGCAGCTCACCGATAAAACTGCTCAGCGCGTTGCCGGGGTTTTCATCTTTCATGAAGTGCTCGCCTATAAGAAATCCGCTGAAGCCGGCCTTGCGCAACTCCTTGACGATGGCGGCGTTGGAGATGCCGCTCTCGCTCACCTTGCAGACTCCGCCAGGCAACTTCCCGGCAAGCCTGAAGCTGTTGTTCACGTCGGTCACGAAACTTCCGAGGTTGCGGTTGTTGATGCCGTACATGTCCGGTTCCAGTTCCGCATATTCAAAGTCGCGGTCATTGTGCATCTCAAGCAGCACCTCAAGGCCCAGCTTATGTGCTATGTCAAGAAGATTACGGCATTCATCCTTAGTCAGGCAGGCTGCGATGAGCAGTACTGCCGACGCGCCGCTGAACCGTGCCTGCATCAGCTGATACTGGTCTATGACGAAGTTCTTGTAGAGAATGGGCAGTGTGACGCCGGCAGCACGCGTGTGCTGGATGAACTCATCATACCCGCCGAAATATTTCGTGTCGGTAAGTATGCTCAGAGCTGTTGCGCCGCCCTTCTGATATAGCGGTGTCACCTGTTCCGGCTTGATGTCTTTATGTATCCATCCCTTCGACGGCGACTTGCGCTTGAACTCAGCAATGATGCCCGTCGGCGATTCCATAAGTGCCTTGCGCATTGACGGCACCGGCGTGTCGAGCATGGGCTCTACGCGGCGCATCAGCTCGCTTTCGCTGACGAAGGTCATGCGCTCGGCAATCTCGCCGCGCTTGTGCTCAACTATTTCTTCGAGAATGTCTTTCATTTAACTGTTCAGTTCAACAAATTTCTTGAATGTGGCAAGTGCCTTGCCGCTGTCTATGCTCTCGCGGGCTATGTCTATGCATTCCTCAATGCTCTTCTTGCCCTTCTCCATTACCTGTATGCCGAAGGCGGCGTTGGCGAGAACAACATTCTTCTGTCCGGGCAGCGCGCGGTTCTCAAGAACAGCGTCGAAGATCTGTGCGGCTTCCTCTTCTGTCGCGCCGCCTTTCAGCTCTTCCGGCTTTATAATGTCAAAGCCAAGGTCCTGCGGCTTGAACACCTTCTCATAGTTGTTTGTCGTTACCTTGAAGTCGCCGGTGAGCGAAATCTCATCATATCCGTCAATGCTGTTTACGATGCCGTAGTCAATGCCGAGCTTCTGGTAAACCTGATTGTAAAGCCGCATCTGCGACAGGTTGGCAGTGCCGAGCAGCTGGCATTTCGGCTGGCTCGGATTTATTATCGGGCCGAGAAGGTTGAAGAACGTAGGGAAAGGCAGTGCTTTTCTAGTAGGCCCGACGAATTTCATTGCCTTTGCGAACAGCTGCGCGTGCAGATAAACGATGCCGGCCTCGTTGAGCGAACGGTTCAACTTGTCAAGGTCACTGGTGAACACCACGCCGTGGTTTTTTATCACATTGCTGGCGCCGCTGACGGATGTTGCCGCAAAGTTGCCGTGCTTTGCCACCTTATAGCCGGCGCCTGCAATTACGAAACAGCTTGTCGTTGAAATGTTGAACGTGTTCTTTCTGTCGCCGCCCGTGCCGACCACGTCAATATATCTGTCGCAGTCGAGTATTGCCGGCACGCCGGTAGCGAGAATGCCGTCGCGGAAGCCGAGAAGCTCGTCAACGGTGATGCCGCGCATTTGTATTGCCGTGAGCAGTGCCGACAGCTCAGCATCGTTGAAACTGCCAGTTGTGATTCCTATCAGTACATCTTTTGCATCTTCTCTGCTCAATGCCTCATGATTGAGCAGCTGATTAAAAATTTCTTCTACGCTTTTCATATTTATGTTGTTTTTCTTTTGTTGTTTCTGCTTTTGCCGTTTTAGCCTTTTTTTACTGTGCTTAAAAACTAAAAAAACCTGCCGCGAGAGCGACAGGTTTTTTATTTCTTTCTTCATAGATATTTACACACCACGCTTGCTCACGATTTTCTATAACCTTGAGTTGCGCCACCACCATGATGTAGAAGTTGTAAATGTCATACGAGCTTTTTTATTTTTTAATGAATAATTATGCACAGATTCAACATTAATGTTCATTCTGCACTCTTTTTATTCTCCATGTGCAAAAATACAATTAATTTTTTCTAATTGCAAACAATTTGAAGTTTTTTTATTGTTCAATGTTGTTTTTTTATATTTTACACTGTTTGAAAAATAACTTCCGCAAGTTTTATGCTCATTTGCAAAAGTCTGTGGCCGGTTCAGGGCTGGCTTCTCATAATCTTGTCAATTTCGTCAAACTCCTTGCCTTTGTTCATGTTCAGATATATAGTGTAGAGTGGCAGCGCCCATTGGTCTTTTCTTTCTGGCCGCATCTTCCGGTATTTCTCAAGATAGGGCAGCGCTTTGGTGTAGTATTGCAGAATGCGTTGCTTGTTCGTGCGCAGGTGCTGGATATTCTTGTCGAGCTTTACGGCCATGTTGAAATATGCCAGTCCGGCGTTGATATACGCGTCAGGAAAGGAATCGTTTTCGGCTATCAGCGAATCACATATCGGTATGCACTCAGAATATCTCTCAGTGTTGAGCAGTATTGTCGATTTCGTGAACCGTCCGAGCACGCTTTTCGGCTTGACGGCGAGCAGCGAATCTGTGTAAGACATAGCTTTCTTGTAATCGCCCGCATTTACGTACCAGTCGATGAGGCGTGTGTAGAAAAACGGATTGCCGGTGAAGTTTTTGAATCCGTCGTCGAGTGTGCTGACATATCTGGCGGTGTCTTTCTCGAGCTTGTATATTTCAGCCAGATACTGAAGCATGTATTCATAGTGCTGCTTGTCTTTCAGTCCCCAGTAGACGTGGTGCAGCGCAGCCTTAGTGTCCTTTAGCTTGTATGCGCAGTAGACGGCCCAGTAAGCTGCCGACGGCAGCTTCGGGTCGAGGGTGTTGTAGCATTTGTTTCTGAACATGGGCTGCTTGGTGCAGTCTATATATGTGTTGAGAATGCTGTATGCCTTGTCATACTGTTGTTTGCGTATGAAGTAAAGTCCGCCGTTGTAGAGGTTTGGACGTATTGTCGCGAGAATTTCAGCGTGCTCCTTGCGGTATTCGGCCTTCACACGTCCTTTGCGGTCGGGCAGCATCTCTATGGAGTCTAGTTGCTCGGCCACAATGAACATGTTTTGCGCAAGGTTGAAAAGCTGTACCGTGTCATACTTCTGTTTAAGGTATAGCTTCTCGTTTCCGTGTGCATATTGTTCGGCGTAAGAACGGAACAGCATGTCCCAGATTTTCTTGTTCCGTTTGTTGGCCGAATCGGCAAGAAGTGTCTGCATGGACTGCTGTGCCTGAACCAGCTTTTTGTCATCGCCGCTTTTTATAAGATCTTCAGCGGCCTGTATCTCCTTCTTCTGCGCTCCGGCAGGCGTGACGCAGCAGAAAGAGAAAAAGCATATCAGAAAAACTATTGCAAACCTGGCGTATGACGACATATTAAAAATATGTTTTAATGATTATAGTTTTATAATGTTTATTCTATAGCATGCATATATTGCGCGCACATGTCGGCGCAGCGCTCACCGTCAACGCCGGCAGACACGATGCCACCGGCATAGCCTGCGCCTTCGCCGCACGGGAACAGTCCTTTCAGCTCTACATGCTCAAGGGTGTCGTTGTCGCGCAATATGCGCACCGGTGCCGACGTGCGGGTCTCAACGGCTATGCAGACGGCCTCATTGGTTAGGAAGCCGTGCGCATGGCTGCCGAACACCTTGAAGGCCTGCTGCAGCCGTGCTGCCACGGGCTGCGGCAGCCAGAAGTGAAGCGGACTGGAGATCAGCCCTGGCGAATAGCTTGATTTCGGCAGGTCGTAAGACAGCTTGCCGTTAACGAAATCGGCCATGCGCTGTGCCGGTGCCGTCTGCCGCATGTTGCCTTGCTGCCAGCATGTCTTTTCCAGCTGCTGCTGGAAGCGCATCACGGCAAGAGCGTCATCGCCGAAGCCCTGTGCCGCAACGTCCTCCGGTCGTGTCTCTACCACCATGCCGGAATTGCTCCATGCCGTGCCGCGGTTTGACGGGCTCATGCCGTTGACGACAATTTGCTCCTTGTCTGTGGCGGCAGGAATCACAAATCCGCCGGGACACATGCAGAAGCTGTAGACCCCGCGGCCGTCGGCCTGCGTGACAAACCGGTATTCTGCTGCCGGGAGATAACGTCCGCGGCCGTTTTTGTTGTGGTATTGTATCTGGTCTATGAGGTTCGACGGGTGCTCAAGCCTGACACCGACGGCTATGCCCTTTGCCTCGATATGAATGCCGCTCTTTTGCAGATATTCATACACATCGCGTGCGGAGTGGCCGGTGGCGAGTATTACGGGTCCGCGGAATTCTGTTTGCCGTGTCTCGCCGTTGGCGGATGCCTGTTCAGCCCTTATGCCTATAATCTTGTGTGTGCCGTCAGCTTCCTGCTTCGTTATGAACTCAGTCATGCGTGTGCGGAAATGCACCTCTCCGCCGCAGGCGATAATAGTCTTGCGCATGTTCTCAATGACTCGTGGCAGCTTGTCGGTGCCTATGTGTGGGTGCGCGTCGGCGAGAATGGCTGTGGAGGCGCCGTGCTGGCAGAACACGTTCAGTATCTTGTCCACGCTGCCTCGCTTCTTTGAGCGTGTGAAGAGTTTCCCGTCGGAATAAGCGCCGGCGCCACCCTCGCCGAAGCTGTAGTTCGACGCCGGGTCTACTTTCTGGTTGCGTGTGATGGCGGCAATGTCTTTCTTGCGCTCTCTTACGTCTTTGCCCCGCTCGACGATGACAGGACGTATGCCAAGCTCAATGAGACGCAAAGACGCGAAGAGGCCTGCCGGCCCCTCGCCGACGACGACGGCCTGCGGCCGCCCCGTCACGTTCTGGTATTCTGTTCTGGTGAACTGGTCGTCCTGAGCATATTCGTTGATATACGCTCTCACGGTAAGGTTGATGAAGATGTTGCGCTGACGGGCATCTATCGACCTTTTTAATATTCTTATCTGGTTGATGGTGCGCGTGTCGAGTCCCTTCTCACGGCCGAGGAAATCCTTAATGTTATCCTCGTTTGATGCCGTTTCAGGGCTGACACGCACGGTGAACTCTTTTATCATCTGTTATTGATTTGTTATTTCTCGCCCTTCGACTGAAGGAAACGGTCGGCCTCGATGGCGGCCTTGGCGCCGGAGCCGGCAGCGACAACGCCCTGACGGTAAACGGGGTCGGCAACGTCGCCGGCAGCGTAGACGCCTTCTATGTTGGTGGCCGTTGACTGGCCCTTTGTCTTGATGAATCCCTGCTCGTCGGTGTCGATGGCGGCTTTGAAGATGCTTGTGTTGGGCTTATGGCCGATGGCGAGGAAGAAACCGTCGATGGCTATGTCTGAGAATGCTTCTTCCGGCTGTCCCTTGAACTTCACGATGTGTGCGCCCTCAACGACATTGTTGTCGCCGAACAGTCCGGTCACATTAGTATTATACAGTATCTCTATGTTTTCTTTTTCTTCAACGCGCTTGCGCATTATCTCTGCTGCGCGAAGGTATGGCTTACGGACAATAAGATATACTTTCTTTGCAAGCGAGGCAAGGTAAAGAGCTTCTTCGCAGGCCGTGTCACCGCCGCCGACAACGGCCACGGTACGCTTGCGGTAGAAGAAGCCGTCGCAGGTGGCGCAGGCTGACACGCCTCCGCCGCGGTATTTCTCCTCATCCGGCAGACCGAGATATTTCGCGCTGGCGCCCGTAGCTATTATTATTGTCTGTGCCGCAGTCTTGTTGCCGCGGTCATCTTCAACGATATATGGGCGCTGGCTGAAGTCGACGGCGGTCACTATACCGTCGCGGATCTCTGTGCCGAAGCGCTCGGCCTGACGGCGCATGTCCATCATAAGCTGGTTGGCGTCTATGCCGTCGGCAAACCCCGGAAAGTTTTCAATTGTTGTCGTGGTGGTCAGCTGTCCGCCCGGCTGTATGCCGGCATATAAAACGGGTTTCAAACCGGCACGACCGGCATAGATGGCTGCTGTATAACCGGCAGGACCGCTGCCGATGATAAGGTTTTTAACTGTTTCCATGTTTCTTTTGTTTTTAAAATTTTTATATTCAGTTATTTTGTGTGAGTGCTATTTGAAAGTTATGCCTGGCTTCTCCAAGGCAGTCTAAGCAACTGCAAATATAATACCAAAAATCCGAAAAAAGAGAGTATTGTCTTGATATTTTTATTAACTTTGCGGCCATATCTTTTTAATGTATTAACATATTTGTGCCGATGCCTGGCGTTGCAGCCGCTTGCCGCCTTTTTGCAAGTGATGAAGGCGTTGGCTTTTTTATCTTCTCCGCGAACTGCGGAAAACTGAAATTAATAAAAACAGATGGAGTCGGAAATCAATATGGACAAATGCCTGCGTGCCATGGTAAGGGCTTTTTTTGACGGTTTTGTCAGTGCGCAGGCAGAAAACAGAAATGTGAGAAAGAATGACGCAAAGGAAATAAAGAAGCTCACGGCTGACATTTATGAATGTGCCGCGCCGTGTTTCGTTAGCGTACTTATGCCTGTTCTGATTTCGTTTCGCTTCGACTCTTACGATTCTGCTGCTGCCGACATGTCGGCCCGCCATTTCAGCAGCGACACGCCGGTGAAGATTCTCCTGCGCTATGCCTGCGGGTCGCGTGAGAGCTATGAGCTCGTAACTGATGAATATCGCAGGCAGATGGAATCGTTGCTTTCCGGACATATACAGACGCCTGACGAACATATACATTCTTTCCGGAGCACTGACGGTGCCACACTGCCGGCAGAGAAGGCCATACGCGCTGTGGTAAGAACGGCCATGAATGGCTATGCTGCCGGTCTGCGCTCTGGAGCTGCCGGCATGAATGGGTTCAGACAGGCATCAATACTGCGCATGATGCCCGACAATATGCACTGCCTGCTTTTTGATGAGCCGCAGGATATCTGGGCCGGCGTGGAGACTGAGGGCCTTGAAGCAGTTTATATGCGGGCCACGAAGAATGTTGAAAATTTTGAGACACTCATGAAAGAAATGAATGAAGCTTACCGGGACCTGGCCGAGGAAGACGGACTGACTGACAAAGATAAAAACGACTAAAAAAAGACAACTCTGTTATGATAAGAAATAGGGAACAGGAAAAAAATAATTTTGTTCATTATACTGTAGAAAGTGACGGGAAACTGCTTGAATGGCTTCTTGAGAACGTGAAGGGCGAAAGCCGGTCGAAGATAAAGGCCACATTGAAAGGCCGCGGCATAAAGGTAGACAAGAAGACGGTTACGCAGTTTGACTATCCGCTTAAAAAGGGAATGAGGATAAGTATCTCGAAGTCGAAGCAGAACAGAACCTTTAAAAGCAAATACCTTAAGATAGTATATGAAGACCAGTATCTTGTGGTAATAGAAAAGAACATTGGCATACTCAGCATGGCGGCCGGACATTCCTCGCTGAACTGCAAGACTGTGCTTGATGAATATTTCCACTCGACGCGGCAGCACTGTCAGGCACATACCGTTCACCGCCTTGACCGCGACACCAGCGGACTAATGATTTACGCGAAGGATAAGGACACGGCATTAAGACTTGAGGAGAACTGGCATGAAACGGTTTATGACAGACGTTATGTGGCAGTGTGCAGCGGCGAGTTTCCGGAAGACGGAACGGTGACGAGCTGGCTGAAAGACAACAAAGCGTACGTGACTTATTCGTCAATGGTGGACAACGGCGGCAAGCTTGCCATAACGCATTTTCATGTGCTGAAGAGAACACCCGACTATTCGCTTGTTGAATTCAAACTGGAGACTGGAAGGAAAAACCAGATAAGGGTTCATTCGGCTGATTTGGGACACCCCGTATGCGGCGACATCAAATACGGCAACGGCGACGATCCTTGCGGACGTCTTTGCCTGCATGCATATCTGCTGTGTTTCATTCATCCCGTAACGGGAAAGAAGATGGAATTCGAAACACAGATACCGTCTTCGTTCATGAAACTGTTCAAATGAAATTCAGAATTTAACAATAAATCAAAAACAGATAAATTTTTATGGAAAACTTCGGATATTATGTTCTTGCGCTTTTATTGCTCATAGCAGGCTTCATAGTTGTCAAAAAGGTAACAACATGTATGCTCAAAACCGTTGTGGCAATAATTGTCTTAGCCTTGCTCATTGCCGCATATTACTTGATGAAGTGACAACCCTATGCTCTTATATATCAGTTCAGAGAAATAGAGACGAAATAACATTAACGGAATAATTGCAAAAGGATCGGCAAACAGTTGATCCTTTTTTCGTAACTGTTTGTTCCGGCAGAGTATTCTTGCATAAATACCGCAGAATTCCGTCGCAAATACTTCAGTATTCTTACAGGAATACTGCTGGAACCAGTATTTCTGAAACCGTGTTTTGCGATTTTCTTACGCGATTAGCGTCTCCATGAAGAAACTCTTAAAACTTTTGCGTATCTTTGCAGGGCACTTAGACAGCAGACTTGCTGTCAGGTCTCCCATTTGGCTAATTATGTCTGACATTTTTAACTATTACTTTTGTGCTGGAACACTTTGTAAGTGTTACTAATAATCAGCGAATCAGCCAATTTTTATCAGTTAATTATATGTAATAAAAAATACTTTATTTTCATCTGGGACGAATCTCATTTGTTAACGATTTTAACTAAAAAGTTACCGGACTATTG